>JAXEJU010000063.1:0-75624 GCA_034101395.1 Eubacterium sp.
AAATATGAGAAAAATTTTAAATCAGACGAAAAAGAAATAAATATTACCACATATTTTTTAAACAAGAAAGTCTCGCAAACGTCGTATTTACGCTGGTTGCGAGACTTTTACTTTTTCACAACTGTCAAAGACAGGATTATACATGAATTCAGAACAAAATGCAAATTTTATTCTTTCAGTCTTTTTTTTGTGGATAACTGATTTCATCATCTCTCCACAAAAGCACCTCATCGTGAAATTCCGGTATGCGCATAAGTCCTGCACCAAAAAGATAGGCTCTGTCACGTTCCGCAATCTCATCCAGTGCCAGCCATTTCACACCTTTTATCGTCTGTTCCTCTGCTGTCAGTTCCGGGTCAATTCCCTTAACCGGCACGGCATCTTCCGGTATTTCCACCAAAAAGGAAAAAATACGGCTCAACATATCCGGTTTATACTCTATCGTAAGCGGTCGGACTATCTTCCCTCTTACACCGGCTTCTTCCTCCAGTTCGCGAAGCGCCGCCTCAGCGGGAGTTTCTCCCTCTTCGATTCCTCCACCGGGCAGATTATAAAAATCGCGTCCCTTCAACACATGTTCTACCAAAAGCAGTTTACCCTGACGGCATACGACTGCCTGACTACGATCCCGTTTCATAAAACTCCTCATTTCTATGTGCATCTGTATTTGAAGAAATTCAACACAAAAGAGTGCTTCCATATATCTCATACGAAAGCACTCTGTTATCACTCATTACTTACGCAGGCCTAATTTTTCAATCAGCGTACGATAACCCTCAAGGTCAGTTTTCTTCAGATAGTCAAGGAGACCTCTTCTTTTACCAATCATTTTGTACATACCACGACGAGAATGATGGTCTTTTTTGTTCTCTTTCAAATGCTCGGTAAGAGTGTTGATTCTCTCCGTCAAAAGAGCAACCTGAACCTCAGGTGATCCTGTATCATTTGGGGTTCTTCCATAAGCAGCAATGATTTCTTTTTTCTTTTCTGTTGTCATCATAATGATGTACCTCCATTTTTATTATTTGGGGAACACAAAACCGGTTCCCTTTGCACCAATCACTAAGACATGGTCGGAGTCGTCCAGAATCCTGGTGATGGCAAATCGCTAACTTCTGTATCATACCACAAACTATTTCGTTTGTAAATACACCAATTTAATAATTTTCAATCGTCGCAATATCGATCAGAGACAGTTCGTCTTTTCCTGCATCCTCCAGTGCCGTGAGAAGGGCATTTGCCGTATCAATAGACGTAAGACACGTCACGCCCGTTTCGATGGAAATCCGGCGGATAAGGAAACCATCATTGGAATGTTCACCCTGCTTTGGAATGTCAATGACAAGATCAATTTCATGTTCCAAAAGCAGATCCATCAGCGTTGGCGATTCCTGTTCGATCTTGTTGACACCGATGACATCAACCCCATTTTCTGCCAGGAATTTACTCGTTCCCCTCGTCGCATAAATCTCATATCCAAGTGCCTGGAAACGTTTAGCAACTGAAATGGCCTCGTCTTTGGAATTGTTATTTACCGTAAGAATCATCTTCTTATGCTGTGGCAGATTTATTCCTGCTCCCATGAATGCCTTGTGAAGTGCCTCATTAAACGTTTTGGCAATTCCCAGACACTCACCGGTTGACTTCATCTCCGGTCCAAGGCTGATCTCAGCGCCGCGGAGCTTCTCAAAGGAGAATACCGGCATCTTAATCGCAATGTAATCGGCTTTTTTTGCCAATCCCGGCGTGTAGCCCATATCTTTAATTTTCTCTCCGAGAATTACCCTTGAAGCCAGTTTGACAATCGGGATTCCCGTAACCTTACTGATATATGGCACCGTACGGCTCGAACGCGGATTTACTTCAATGACATATACCTCATCGTTGTATACGATAAACTGGATGTTGATTAGACCGATAACATGAAGGCTCTTCGCAAGCTTTGCAGTGTAATCAACCAGAACATCCTGAACTTCCGGTTTAATGCTCATGGCAGGATAAACAGAAATACTGTCTCCGGAGTGAATACCCGCACGTTCCACATGCTCCATGATGCCCGGAATTAGGATATCCTCTCCATCGCAAACCGCATCCACTTCCACTTCTTTACCCATAAGGTACTTGTCTACAAGAATCGGATGCTCCTGTACATGACGGTTAATGATCGACATAAACTCCCGAATATCATCATCATTGATGGCAATCTGCATTCCCTGTCCGCCAAGCACATAAGAAGGACGGACAAGAACCGGATATCCGAGCTCATTCGCTGCCTCAAGTGCCTCTTCCGTAGTAAACACAGTTTTTCCGGAAGGTCTTGGTATTCCACACTGTTCCAGAATTTCATCAAACAACTCTCTGTCCTCTGCCGCATCTACATTTTCTGCACTTGTTCCGAGAATCGGAACACCCATTTTCAAAAGTGCTTCTGTCAGCTTAATCGCAGTCTGACCACCAAACTGTACCACAGCACCATCCGGTTTCTCGATATCTACAATATTTTCCACATCTTCCGGCGTCAAAGGTTCAAAATACAGCTTATCTGCCACATCAAAGTCTGTACTTACCGTCTCCGGGTTGTTATTGACAATAATTGTCTCATATCCGCTCTGCGCCAGTGACCATACACTGTGAACCGAACAGAAGTCAAATTCGATTCCCTGACCGATTCGGATAGGGCCGGAACCAAGTACCATAACTTTCTTTTTCGTCTTCTTTGTTTCCACCTCGGATTCACTGCCAAACACGCTGTAATAATAAGGTGTGGAAGCTTCAAACTCAGCCGCACATGTATCAACCATCTTAAACGCAGCAACAATTCCGTTGTCAAGACGCATTTTCCGGATTTCCTGTTCGGTAACACCTGCATATTCAGCAATTACTTTATCTGGAAATTCCATACGTTTTGCCTCTGCAAGAATTTCTGCAGAAAGAGGCTGTGTCTTTAACGTCTGCTCCATCTCAACGAGATGGGCAATCTTATCTATAAACCATTTATCGATTTTTGTTACTTCATGAATTTCATCATAAGTTGCCCCCTTGCGAATCAGTTCTGCAATGATGAAGATTCGTCTGTCATCCACGATTTCAATCCGCTCTAATAACTCTTCCTTCGAGCGGTCAGTATACCTTCCGATATCCAGACTGTCAATGTGCTGCTCAAGAGAGCGGAGTGCTTTCATCAGCGCACCTTCAAAATTATCGCAGATACTCATCACCTCGCCGGTGGCCTTCATCTGGGTTGTCAGCGTACGTTTTGCCTTGATAAATTTATCAAACGGAAGTCTCGGAATCTTGACAACACAGTAATCAAGTGTCGGCTCAAAACTGGCAAATGTTTTCTTTGTGATTGCATTTGGGATTTCATCCAGCGTATAACCGAGCGCAATTTTGGCTGCCACCTTGGCAATCGGATACCCCGTTGCCTTGGATGCCAGTGCCGAAGAACGGCTTACTCGAGGATTTACTTCAATGACACAGTACTCAAAGCTCTCCGGATGAAGGGCAAACTGAACATTACAGCCACCGGTGATTCCCAGTTCTGTAATGATATTCAGAGCAGAGGAACGAAGCATCTGGTACTCTTTATCTGCCAGTGTCTGTGAAGGAGCAACTACAATACTGTCACCGGTATGTACACCGACCGGATCAATATTTTCCATGTTACAAACGGTAATGCAATTGCCATTTGCATCCCGCATCACTTCATACTCAATCTCTTTCCATCCGGCGATGCACCGCTCGATCAGGCACTGCCCGACACGGCTCAGACGAAGTCCATTGGCACATATGTCATGCAGTTCTTCCTCATTGTGCGCGATACCTCCGCCACTTCCGCCAAGTGTATAGGCAGGACGGATTACAACCGGATATCCGATGTTATCGGCAAATGCAATCGCATCTTCCACATTCTCAACGACAACGCTGGCAGCAATCGGCTCTCCGATTTTCTCCATTGTCTCTTTGAATTCAAGACGGTCTTCCGCTTTTTTTATTGTCTGTGCGGTCGTTCCGATCAGACGTACATTCTGCTCTTTCAGAAAACCGGATTCCTCCAGTTCCATTGCAATATTCAGAGCAGCCTGTCCTCCAAGTGTAGGCAGAATGCTGTCCGGTTTTTCTTTGCGGATCAGATTTTTGACAACATCCGGCGTCAACGGTTCAATATATACACGGTCAGCAATATCTTTGTCCGTCATGATGGTAGCCGGGTTGGAATTAATCAGAACAACCTCCATCCCCTCTTCCTTTAACGAGCGGCAGGCCTGTGTACCGGCATAATCAAATTCGGCAGCCTGTCCGATAACGATTGGACCCGAACCAATTACTAAAACCTTTTTAATCCCTTCTATTTTTGGCATCTTATTATATTCCTCCTAAACACTCATCATATTAATAAAACGTTCAAACAAAACCTCAGAATCTTTTGGTCCTGCACATGCTTCCGGATGAAACTGTACCGTAAAAATATTTTTATTTTTATATTTTAATCCCTCGACCGTTCCATCGTTTACATTCACAAAGGCAACCTCTGCCACATCTTCCGGTACTGAGTCTGCTTTTACCATATACCCATGATTCTGCGAGGAAATATAAACACGTCCTGTCTCAAGGTCTTTTACCGGATGGTTTGCTCCCCGATGCCCATATTTCATTTTTTCCGTATCACATCCATTGGCAAGCGCCATCAGCTGGTGACCAAGACAAATAGCAAAAATCGGAACATCGGAAGCATAAAGTTTTTTGAGTTCTTCAATAACTTCCGTGCATTCCTTCGGATCTCCCGGTCCATTTGTCAGCATAATGCCATCGGGACTCGTCTTAAGAATATCCTCTGCTTTTGTGCGTGCCGGATAAATCGTCACCTCGCAGCCCCGTTTCAACAGACATCTTGCAATGTTAAACTTTGTCCCTACGTCAAGAATAGCAACTTTCTTTGTTACAGGAACGTTGCTATCGGTATCTAAATCGCCCGGTTTATAGGTTACAATCTCCTTTGTTGTCACTTTGTCAACAACACCACGGACGGAATATTCTTTTATTTTTGAGAGAATAGAATCCATATCCACAGGTTCTTCTGTGGTTATCATTCCGTTCATTGTTCCCTTTTCCCTTAAAATTTTTGTGAGTGCACGGGTGTCAATCCCCTCAATTCCAGGAATATCCTGCTCAATAAGGAAATCCTGTATACTCTGTTCATTACGGAAATTACTGCCAAGTCTGGACAGTTCACGGACAATAAAACCATCCGTATTGGAGCCTTTTGCCTCCATATCCTTCCGGCAAATACCATAATTGCCGATCAGAGGATAGGTCATCACAACGGCCTGCCCTGCATAACTGGGATCCGTAAGGACTTCCAGATACCCTGTCATAGAAGTATTAAATACGATTTCACTGATAACCTCTTTCGTACTCCCAATACTTTTACCGGTAAACATGGTTCCGTCTTCCAGTATAAGATATGCCTTCATCTTGTCCTCCTTTTGCCCTTTCACAAAGGGACTTCGCCTTTAATCAAATGCCAGAATCATCTCAGCGGTTTCAACCAGATTATTCCCACTGTCCATACTGAGCTTCTGGATATATTTGTGCGCTTCTTCCTCAGACAGATTATTCCTTTCCATCAGAAGAGCTTTCGCATCATCGATAACCTTCTGTTCTTTTTCTGAACGTCTTTTAGGCTGTGGACGTATCGGTTTCTTTCTCGGACGCATGACATCAAACATCATTGTCTGTAAGGTACTTACCAGTTCATGTGAATGAATTGGCATGGAAAGACACATAATATCCCCGATTGCACACTCCTGCAGTTTGACAGGAGAAGCAACTAAAAGCATTTTAAACTCCCGGGGCAGATATCCGTACAGTTCACTGTAATGCATATCTGTCAACCGATATCCACACAGCACAATACCGCCGTCACTTTCATTGGCGGCTGCGATTACCTGAGATGCGCTATTATATGCTAGTATATCATTATAACCGTTCCGATTCAAAACATTTTTTAATTTTTTTGCATCATCCAGCTTGGGAAACGCTACAATCACTCGTAGAATAGCTCACACCTCCTAATTGAAATTGCCGAAAATACGTTGTTTTTAGAGGTTTTTATCCCGATATCATTTTTATATCCTGTCTAAATATTTTTCGACTTCCCATGCTGTAACCTGCTCACAAAATTCATACCACTCTTCTCTTTTTCGATCGATAAGGATCCGAGATAATTGTTCTCCATACACATGATGCAAAAAATCATCCTTTTCAAATTCCCGGATCGCTTCCATCAGCGTACGCGGTAATATTTCAAATTTGACCTCATCGCCACTTTTCTGTTCATCGAGACTTACCGGTGGCAGTGTGTGATTTCGAATTCCTTCCAGACCGGCAGCCAGACAGCCCGCAAGTACAAGATAAGGATTGCAGGCACCATCCGGACTGCGCAACACAATACGAGGTCCCATATCTCCGGTACTCGTAATGCGCATAAGCGGGGTACGGTTTGTTCTTGACCAGCTGATGTTTACCGGAGCATTATATCCCGGCACAAGGCGCTTATAAGAATTGATGATTGAATTGTTAATCAATGTCATTCCCTTGATGTGGCGCATGATTCCAGCCATAAAATAGTATGCCTCTTTACTGAGTCCATATTCTTCGTTTTTATCGCTGAAAATATTTTTACCGTCTTTACATAAAAACATATTAAAGAACATCGCCGAACCTTTTTTTCCATAGTTTGGCTTTGGCATGAATGTCGCATGAAGACCGTGACGCTTTGCCACCGTCCGCACAGCAAGTTTATAAGTCATAATGTTATCAGCGGTATGAAGAGCATCGTTGAACTTAAAGTCAATATGATGCTGGGCAGGCTCATTGGAATGATAGGAGGACTCCATTTCAAATCCCATTTCAGACAGTGACATCACAATATCACGGCGCGCATTTTCACCGGCATCTACCGGCCCGATATCAAAAAAACTTCCCTTTTCACTCGTTTTTGTTGTCGGTGAGCCATCTTCCGCCATATCAAAAAGGAAAAATTCTGACTCCGGACCAACATTAAACGTATATCCCTCTTTTTCCGCTTCCTCAACCACTTTTCCAAGAATATACCGCGGATCTGCCATAAACGGTGTACCATCCGGATACTGCACATCACAGATAAACCGTGCCACGCGTCCTCTCTGCGGCCTCCACGGAAAGATGGCAAAAGAATCCAGATCCGGAACCAGAACCAGTTCGTCTACATCGTCAGTATCAAAACCATTAATAGCAGCTCCGTCAAAAAGACAGCGGTTTTCCAAAACCATGTCAAGCTGTTTGGCCGTTACCGCCATATTTTTCAGAATACCAAAAGTATCTACAAATTGAAGACGGATAAATTCCACATCCTCTTCCTCTACCAACTGAATAATATCTTCCTTCGTGTAATGCGACATATTAATTCTCCTTTCTCCTACACAGTTATGCAGTTTTCCAATTCTCTATTCCATTTCCTTTTTATCTGGTGATTGACACACCAAAACCGACGGTACATAAAGGTGCCGCCGGTTTTATAATCCTTTAAGGGGATTTTACCTGCAATACAACGGAACTTAATTTAAATTCGTGTAACCCATCAGATCCTTATCAACTGCCTTTGCCACTTCGCGGCCTTCTCTTATCGCCCATACGACAAGAGACTGTCCACGGTGCATATCACCTGCGGTAAATACTCCCTTCTCACTGGTACTGTACTCACCCGGTCTGGTAGCAACATTGGTACGGTCTGTCAGTTTTACGCCAAAATCGCTGGTAACATATTCTTCTGAGCCAAGAAATCCCGCTGCAATAAAGACCAAATCAATGTCTAGTACGTATTCACTGCCCGGAATCTCACTCATATTCATGCGTCCGGTTTTCTCATCTTTTGTCCAGGCTAACTTGACACCCTTTACCTGCTTTAAGACGCCTTTATCATCCGCGATAAATTCCTTTACCGTCGTCTCATAAATCCGGGGATCATCACCAAACACAGCGATTGCCTCCTGCTGGCCGTAATCCGTTTTGAGAACTTTCGGCCATTCCGGCCACGGATTGTTTTCCGCTCTTTTTTCCGGCGGCTTTGGCATCATCTCCAACTGGACAACACTCTTTGCGCCCTGACGGATGGATGATCCGACACAATCGTTTCCGGTATCACCGCCACCAATTACAAGTACATTTTTTCCTTTGGCATCAATATAATCCGTATACTCCGGATTGCGCAGATGCTTCGTCACACGTTTGAGGTAATCTACGGCAAAATAAATACCCTTTGCCTCTCTACCCGGTGCATTTATATCTCTCGGATGGGAAGCTCCACAGGCAAGGATCACGCGGTCAAATTCTTCGCGAAGTGCCTCCGCTTTCACGTCAACCCCTACATTAACCCCTGTTTTGAAAATAACACCTTCTGCTTCCATTACTTTAATTTTACGTTCAATTACAGATTTGTCAAGCTTCATGTTGGGAATTCCATACATCAGAAGCCCGCCGGGAGCATCTTCTCTCTCGAAAACAGTCACACTGTGTCCACGCTTGTTGAGCTGATCTGCCGCAGCCAGACCGGACGGGCCGGAACCAACAATCGCAACTTTTTTTCCTGTTCTCACTTTCGGCGGATTCGGATCCATAAGACCGTGTTCATATCCGTATTCGACAATCGCATTCTCATTTTCTTTGATTGTAACCGGTGTATCATTCAGTCCACAGGTGCAGGCAGCCTCACATGGAGCCGGACATACCCGGGAAGTGAATTCCGGGAAATTGTTTGTTTTTAATAGACGGCCAAGTGCCTGCTCATAGCATCCGATGTAAAGAAGCTCATTCCACTCCGGGCACATATTATTCAGCGGACAGCCACTTGCCATACCGCCTATCATCATGCCGGACTGACAGAACGGCACTCCGCATTCCATGCATCGGGATGCCTGTACTCTTCGCTCTTCCTCGCTGATCGGCACATGAAATTCATCGAAATTTTTTATTCTCTCCAGAGGCTCTATCTCTGTGTTTATCTGACGTTCATATTCTAAAAAACCGGTTGGTTTACCCATAATCAACTCATCCTTTCTCTATTTCAACAATGGCTTTATTTTGCTTTTTTCAACTGATAAAATGCCTCTATCTGCGCCTGCTCATTGCTCATTCCCTTTTCTTCCATCTGTGCAATTTTCTGAAGCATTGCCTGATAATCATGAGGGATAATCTTCTTGAACTTCGGCAGATATTCGCTGAAATTATCAAGAATTTCTTTTCCCCGGGAAGAACCTGTCACTTCAACATGGGTGGTAATCATGTCTTTAAGCTGCATGACATCAAATTTATCAGTTACCGAATTGGAGGAAACCAGTTCTTTATTCAGTTTCAGATACAAATCACTGTTCTCATCCAGCACATAAGCAATACCGCCGCTCATACCGGCCGCAAAGTTTTTACCCGTCTGTCCGAGTACAACAACACAGCCACCGGTCATATATTCACAGCCATGGTCTCCCACTCCTTCTACAACCGCATGTGCGCCGGAATTACGGACACAGAATCTTTCACCGGCAACACCGTTGATATAGGCCTCTCCGCTGGTTGCTCCATACAGGGCAACATTTCCGATGATAATATTATCTTCGGCCTTATACTGCACATTGGAAGGTGGATATACGATCAATTTTCCACCGGAAAGTCCTTTGCCAAAATAGTCATTGCTGTCACCTTCCAGTTCAAGGGTAAGTCCTTTTGGAATGAATGCACCAAAACTCTGTCCGCCGCTTCCCTTGCAGGCCACAGTAAAGGTATCCGGCTCTACATTATCCCCCAGATGTCTGGTAATTTCTGAACCGAGAATGGTGCCAAGCGAACGGTCGATATTGGAAACTTTTGCCGAAATCTTTGTTTTCTCACCTGTTTCCAAAGCATTTTTAAATTTCTTAAGAAATGCTCTCTCATCAATTGTTTTATTTAACTTAAAGTCGTAGGCATCTTTCGCATTGTAGATGCGTTTTTTATCTTTTACAAACGGATTGTTGATAATCGGTGACAAATCCAGTCTCTTTGCGCGCTCATCATCTGCAATATCTTCACGCACTTTTAACAGTTCAGTGTGACCGATCAGGTCATCCAGTTTTTTGAAACCAAGTTTAGCCATCAGTTCTCTGACTTCTTCTGCAATAAACCGCATAAAGTTTTCAACATATTCCGGTTTTCCTTTAAAGCGCTTACGAAGCTCCGGATTCTGTGTTGCCACGCCAACCGGGCAGGTATCCAGATTGCAGACACGCATCATCACACATCCCATCGTTACAAGCGGTGCGGTAGCAAATCCAAACTCCTCTGCGCCAAGAAGTGCCGCTACCATAACGTCACGTCCTGTCATCAGCTTACCATCCGTTTCAATGACAACTTTGGAGCGGAGACCATTCATCAGAAGTGTCTGGTGCGTCTCGGCCAGACCAAGTTCCCATGGGAGTCCGGCATTGTGGATTGAACTTGACGGTGCAGCTCCGGTACCTCCGTCATAACCGGAAATAAGAATGACACCGGCACCCGCTTTTGCCACACCGGCCGCTACCGTACCGACACCGGCCTCTGAAACAAGTTTTACAGAAATACGCGCATCGGTATTGGCATTTTTCAGATCATAAATCAACTGCGCCAGATCCTCAATCGAATAAATATCGTGATGTGGCGGTGGGGAAATCAAAGATACACCCGGTGTGGAAAGTCTTGTTTTGGCAATCCATGGATATACTTTTCCTCCCGGAAGGTGTCCACCCTCGCCCGGTTTTGCTCCCTGCGCCATCTTAATCTGTATTTCTCTGGCACTTACCAGATAATGCGAGGTCACGCCAAATCGACCGGATGCTACCTGTTTTATTGCAGAACAACGGTTCAATCCATCTTTTCCGACCGTCAGACGCTCAAGGCTCTCACCGCCCTCACCGCTGTTTGATTTACCGTGAAGCCGGTTCATCGCAATTGCCAGTGTCTCATGTGCCTCCTGGGAAATAGAACCATAGGACATCGCTCCTGTCTTAAAACGCTGTACAATGCTGTCGACACTTTCTACCTGGGAAAGCGGCACACCCTTTTTCGGGAAATCAAAGTCTAGCAGGCTTCGCAGGTTCATAAACCGGTCTTCATTATCAATCTCTTTGGAATATTCTTTAAACATCTTATAGTCACCAAGTTTTGTCGCCTGTTGCAACAGATGAATCGTTTTTGGATTGTACAGATGCTCTTCCTTTCCACTTCTTGACTTGTGTATTCCCACACTGTCAAGTGTCGAATCGTTTCCAAGTTCGAGCGGATCAAACGCTTTCGTATGAAGTTCTTCCACCTGTTTTTCAATATCTTCTAACGTAATACCACCAATGCGGGATACTGTATCCGTGAAATAATTATCTGTAACCTCATGTGAAATACCAATCGCCTCAAAGATTTTTGAACCCTGATAGGACTGGATTGTCGATATACCCATTTTGGAAGCAATTTTTACGATTCCATGAAGCACCGCATTGTTATAATCGTTTACGGCAGCATAGTAATCTTTATCTAGCATTCCGGAATCAATCAGGCGCTTAATCGTATCCAGTGCAAGATATGGATTAACTGCGCAGGCACCATATCCAAGCAGTGTTGCAAAATGATGCACTTCACGTGGCTCTGCGCTCTCAAGAATCATCGCCACACGGGTTCTCTTCTTCGTGCGGACAAGATGCTGCTGCATCGCCGATACTGCCAGAAGGGATGGGATGGCTACATGGTTTTCATCCACCCCACGGTCGGAAAGTATCAGTACATTTACCCCGTCCTTATAAGCGCGGTCTGCTTCCAGATACAGTCGGTCAATCGCCTTTTTCAGCGAAGTGTTTTTGTAATAGGTAATCGGAATCACACCAACCCGGAAGCCCGGAATATCCATGTTCTTTATTTTCAAAAGATCGGTATCGGTAAGAATCGGGTTTTTAATCTGCAGTACACGACAGTTCTCCGGCTCTTCGTGAAGCAGGTTTCCATCCTCGCCAATGTAAGTGGAAGTAGCAGTTACTACTTCTTCTCTTATTGCATCAATCGGAGGATTGGTTACCTGTGCAAAACGTTGTCTGAAATAATTAAACAAAGGCTGTGGCTGCTTGCTGAGCATCGGAAGGGGTGTATCATGCCCCATGGCAGCAATCGGTTCGCCACCATTTTTTGCCATTGGAAGAATTGAGTTTTTTACTTCTTCATAGGTGTAGCCAAATGCCTTCTGCAGTTTTCTTCTATCCTCATTCGAATAGTGCTCAATTCTCTGGTTTGGAATATGAATATCCTTGAGTTCTACCAGATAATTATCCAGCCACTCACCATACGGCTGACGGGAAGCATATTCTTCCTTCAGTACATCATCGTCTACCAGTTCACCTTTTACCGTATCCACGAGAAGCATTTTTCCCGGACGCAGACGGTCTTTTTTTACGACATGTTCCTCGCTGATTGGCATGACACCAACCTCGGAAGAAAGAATCAGCTGGTCATCATCGGTTATATAATAACGGGACGGGCGAAGACCGTTACGGTCAAGTACCGCTCCTACCAGATCCCCATCGGAGAACAAAATAGATGCCGGACCGTCCCATGGCTCCATCATCGTTGCATAATACTGATAAAAATCTTTCTTTTTCTCACTGATATACCGGTTGTTTGCCCATGGCTCCGGAATCGTAATCATAACGGCAAGCGGCAGATCCATTCCGCTCATCACAAGAAATTCCAGCGTGTTATCCAACATGGCCGAGTCCGACCCACTCGTATTTACTACCGGAAGTACTTTGTGAAGTTCTCCCTTTAACTGTTCGGATTCCATCGTCTCTTCACGGGCAAGCATTTTATCCGCATTACCTAAAATAGTATTAATTTCACCGTTGTGCACGATAAAACGATTTGGATGGGCACGCTGCCAGCTCGGCTGCGTATTCGTTGAAAAACGGGAATGCACAATGGCAATTGCTGATTCATAATCCGGATCCTGTAAATCGTCAAAGAACAGCCGAAGCTGCGACACAAGGAACATTCCCTTGTATACAATCGTACGGGAAGAAAGAGAGACCACATAGGTATTCTCGTTCGACTGTTCAAAGACACGTCTTGCGATATAGAGTTTGCGGTCAAAATCCAGCCCTTTTTCCACATTTTTGGGCTTTTTGACAAAGCACTGCATAATATATGGCATACACTCAACAGCACGCTTTCCAAGGATGTCCGGTGCGATAGGCACTTCTCTCCATCCGAGGAATTCAAGCCCTTCTTTATCAACAATCGTCTCAAACATTTTTTTTGCCTGATTTCTCTTCAGCTCATCCTGTGGGAAGAAAAACATTCCAACGCCGTATTCTCTTTCACCACCAATCTCTATTCCCATTTTCTTAGCTGTCTTTGCAAAGAATTTGTGTGAAATCTGGAGTAAAATACCAACTCCGTCACCTGTTTTCCCCTCGCCATCTTTTCCGGCACGGTGTTCCAGGTTTGCCACTATTTCCAAAGCGTTTTTTACGGTATCATGGGTCTTTTTACCTTTGATATTTACGATAGCACCAATACCACAGTTGTCATGCTCAAAAGACGGATGATACAACCCAACCGGTTTTCTCTTACTCTCTTCTACATACTCGCTCATTGAAAGTCCTCCTTACTGTCTGGCGTCTGCTGTAGTCATCCCCCTGACCGCACAGAGCAAAACAAAACCATAAGCTCTGCGACGCCGAAATTTCCTACAAAAAAAAGATGCCAAAATAAGCGCACGCTATGCGCTTATCTCGACATCTTTGTCCTTGCCCATTATATAACAGAAGAAGACAAAATGCAAGTTTTTTTTATGAATTGTATGAATCATCAAAATCATCCGTAAAATCGGCAAGTTCTCCCTTATGCAATTCATGCATGATTTCCCGCTCGGCCTCTTCTTTAAAGTCCTCAATCGTTTCCTGATTCAGAATTGGCAGATCGTCTAATGATTCAATTCCAAAATAGCGGAGAAATTCTTCCGTAGTTGCAAATAATATCGGACGTCCCGGTGCATCCAGTCTTCCTGCCTCACAAATGAGACCATACTCTACCAGCTTATTTACTGCATGGTCACAGGATACACCGCGGATTTTTTCAACCTCAAGGCGTGTTATCGGCTGTTTATAAGCAATTATGGATAATGTTTCCAGAAGCACATCTGTGAGCACATGTTTTTTCGGAATGTGTGCAACCTTTATCAGATACTCGTACATTTCGGGCTTTGTACAGAGCTGAAAAGAACCATCCAGTTCAATCAGATGAATTCCCCTGTCTTCCTGATCGTACCGGGTCATCATGCTCCGGATAATCTTTCGCACCGTATCCTCGTCATGTTCAACCGCTGCAGCAAGACGCTCAATTTCCACTGCTTCCCCCATCGTAAAAAGAATCGCCTCAACTACCGCTTCCAGTTTCTTTATGTTCAACGCTGTTCCCTCCTGTATTTCCTTTATATGTAATCATGATGTCTCCGAAAATATCTTCCTGTTCAATCTGAAGGCATCCTGTTTTCATCATTTCAAGCACACTTAAAAATGTCACGATAATGTACCCTTTGCCGGAACCGTTTTCCAAAAGTTTCCGGAAACTGAATGTCCTATGGAGCATCGCATATTCTTCCACAAAAAGCATCTGGTCTTCAATATTGATCTCTTCTTTCTCGATTTCACCGAATTTACTCCGGATAGGGTCAATTTTATCCACCTGCTTTTGCATCACGGAATCAAAAATGCTCTGAAGTTTTGAGAGGGTGACATCTGACAAAAGCTCATCAAAGTCCACCTCTTCTTTGTAATTTTGGATTTCATCCGGGATAGACGGCTCCTTAAAAAACACCCTCGCAGCATCATACTGCCTGTCCTTCAGCTCAAAAGAAGCATATTTATACATCTTGTATTCGAGCAGTCTCTCCACAAGTTCCTGTCTCGGATCTTCTTCCTCTTCTTCTTCCGTTTCCTCTTTGGGAAGAAGCATTTTGGACTTAATCCGAACAAGCGTCGCTGCCATGACAAGGAATTCACTCATCACATCCATATCCTTTGTATCCATCTGGCTGACATAATCCAGATACTGCTCCGTAATGAGAACAATCGGAATATCAAAGATATCTACTTTATTTTTTTCTATCAGATGAAGCAGCAAATCAAGCGGTCCGTCAAACACCTCAAGCTTTACCTGTATCCCCATGTTCTCACCTCTTTTCAATGAATTTTAAAAGGACGCATCTTTTCTATTTTACCTGTTTTTTTTCTGAATGTCAATGACACTGAGCTCCGGACGATTGAAAAAGCGGAACCTGATGTGATGAAGGCCAAGCCCTCTGCTCAGTACCATATAGCTTTCATTTTCCCTGAACAAACCGGCATCATATGTCGGAAACAGCCGGAGAGACGGTGAAATCACCCCTCCGAGGAAAGGAAGCCTTGCGATTCCACCATGAATGTGTCCACTGAGTACAAGCTTTGTCCCCCACTTCGCATACTGTGGAAAATATTCCGGATTGTGTGCAAGCAGCACAGGGAATACATTTTCTCCCTCGTATTTTTTCTGTGCAGGCTCCATAATTAACTCCAAATCAGAATTTGTCAGAATTCTCTTCTGAAAGAACTTATGATACCAGTACTCCGGCAGATCAAGGCCACCAATCACATAACCGTCCGGAAGATGCATCCACTCATTTTCCAGATAAAATACCCCAAGTTTTTTTACCCGTTCTTTGTATGCCACATAATCCGGCATGCGAATTTCATGATTGCCCGGTGAATAATAAACCGGATAGTTCTTCACCAGTTCCTCCAGCAAAAGCAGCATCTCCTCCGAGCCCTTTCCACTTTTCACTGTCATATCGCCGGCAATACAGACCACATCCGGGTCTGCCCCTGCAATCTGCCGCAAAAGTTTTTCGTTATTTTTTCCATGAGTATTACCGTGTAAATCTGTAAGAAGAACAAACCGCTTATCTGCCACGGCTGAATCGGTAAGAATACGATAATTTTCTGTTTTCAGAAAAAATTTCAGACAATATCCATATAGTAAGAATAAGGCAAATACGATAACTCCAATCACCACAAATATCACATTCATTTCTGTTCTCTCTTTCTCTCATTCCTCTACTATGTACAATCATAAATAATCTGAAAATATTTGTCAACCGGACAAAAATCATATTTGGGCACGTTGTTTCATAAAGTAGACTATAAGATTACCTAAATCATGGAGGATACTATGAAAAAGATTTCATTCCTGTTTCTGACGGTACTTTTTCTTTTGTCCGTTCCGGTACTTGGAATGCACTCTGATGTCCGGGCGGATACCGCCAGTGCATCCGGTGCCGCATTAAATATCAGTGCAAAATCAGCCGTACTTATCGAGGGAAATACCGGAGAAATTCTTTACGAAAAAGACAAAGATAAAGAACTCGTTCCCGCAAGTATCACAAAGATCATGACACTGACCCTGATTTTTGATGCGATTGATTCGGGCAAAATATCGCTGGATGACGAGGTATCGGTCAGTGAATACGCTGCCAGCATGGGGGGCTCCCAGGTTTTCCTTGAACCACAGGAGACTCAGACGGTAAATACAATGATTAAATGTATCAGCATTGCCAGTGCCAATGACGCCGCCGTCGCCATGGCAGAAAAAATAGCAGGTTCCGAACAGAACTTTGTAAAAATGATGAATGAAAAAGCCGCATCTCTTGGCATGAAACATACACAGTTCAAAAACTGCAGCGGGCTGGACGACGACATCAAAAGCGGGCATTATTCCAGTGCCTATGATGTGGCACTGATGTCCCGTGAACTGATTATGAAGCATCCGCAAATTTCAGACTATTCTACCGTGTGGATGGATACGATTATTCACAAGACAAAAAAAGGGGAAAAAGAATTTGGTCTCACAAACACCAACAAACTTGTCCGCTTTTATGACGGTATCACCGGATTGAAAACCGGCTCAACGAGCAAGGCAAAATACTGCCTCAGCGCAACAGCAAAACGAAATGGCATGAACCTGATTGCTGTCATCATGGCCGCACCTGACCACAAAGTACGTTTCAGCGAGGCACAGACGCTTCTCGATTATGGTTTTGCCAACTGTTCCATCTACGAAGACCACTACGAGGAAATGAATTTTGCGCCATTGCCGGTAAAAGGCGGCATGCCAGCTCAGATAGCCGTGTATCCAAAAGAAAGCTTCTCTCACACATTTACCTCGGAATACGACACGGCAAAAATAAAAAAACAGATAATTTATAAAGACGTCACTGCCCCTGTCAAAAAAGGGGATGAAGTCGGCACACTTGTGTATTTTTATGATGGAAAAGAACTAGGAGGTGTTCCCCTGTTAGCAAGACAGGATGCAGAAAAAGCGGGATATACCGATTTTTTGATTCTGTCTCTGAAACGATTATTTAAGGTGGGGTAAATTTATGCAGGTCTGCGTCACCGCACCTGTTCAAAATAATCAGCCTCCCTCAACCGTTTATTTTATAACGGTTGAGAGAGGCTGATTGTTGCAAAAATGACACTTTATTATCTTATATTCTGCTGAAGACAGGTCTTTATATCATCCTCGGCATTACTTATCATTTTCAAATTAAAAGTATCCACCAGATACTGTAACACATTCGGACTCAGAAACGCCGGCAGCGTAGGTCCCAGATAAATATTCCTGATTCCAAGACTGAGCAATGCCAAAAGATCAGCAACCGCTTTTTGCTCATACCACGACACAATTAGGGATAAGGGTAGTCCATTAACATCTGTATTGAAAGCGTCTGCCAATGCAGTAGCAATACGGATTGCAGAATAGACATCATTACATTGCCCCACATCCAGCAGCCTGGGCAGTCCGGCCACTTCACCAAACTCCAATTTATTAAAACGATACTTTCCACATGCCAAAGTGAGAATGATACAATCCTTTGGAACCATCTTGGCAAATTCCGTATAATAGTTTCGCCCCGGCCGTGCTCCGTCACAACCACCAATCAGAAAGAAATGTCTTAACTGACCGTTCTTAACTGCTTCCACAATTTTTTCCGCATTACTTAATGTCGCCTGATGACCAAATCCAACCAAAATTTCATGTGGCTCCTGATCCTCCGGATATCCGCCAAGTTCAATGGCATGTTGGATTATTTCACTAAAATCCTTTTCTCCCTTTTCATTTTTTTTGATATGCTTCACACCTTCCCACCCAACGACATTCGTACTGTAAATGCGATCTTTGTAACTGTCTCTTGGACGCATCAGACAGTTGGTGGTCATAAGAATACAGCCCGGAAGATCATCAAACTGCTTTTGCTGATCTTGCCACGCCCCTCCAAAATTTCCAACCAGATGGGGATACTTTTTCAAACCTTCATATCCATGACAGGGAAGCATCTCACCATGGGTATAAATATTTACCCCTTTTCCCTTAGACTGCTCCAGCAACATTTCCAGATCTTTGAGATCATGACCGGACACAACGATAAAAGGGCCTTTTTTCATATGCACATCAACTTTATGGGGCGATGGATTTCCATAGATTTCCGTATTGGCTTCGTCCAGCTTTTTCATCACTTCAATCGCCATCTCTCCTGTGCGCATTGTCATACGGATTAGTTCTTCCACTGTCAGTTTATCATCTGTTGTTGCCTCCAATGCCAGAATATAAAAGTCGTCTACCTGATCACTGTAATATCCCAGTTCTCTTGCCTGATGTCCATAAGCACTTATACCCTTCAGAGCATATAAAATGGTCTGTCTCAGAGAACGAATATCCGGATCCAAGGCTTTATCATACATAATTCCTGCCCGTGGAGCATCCTTCAACATTTCCGTCTTGGTCTCCGGCAAATTGTAAGAAGCATGTTCTGTTGGATTTTTTATCTCTCCAACGATACTTCTCACTTTTTCTTTGATTTCCTGAGATTCTCTCAACAATGCAACATGTACATCTGCGTCAAAGTTGACATTTGTCAGTGTGGTAAAAAGAACATTTTCGATAAAACTCACCACCGATTTATCCATATGCTGTCCCGCTTCCACCAAAGTCTTTCCGTAACAGCTAATACCTTTCACCTGATAAATCAGCAGATCCTGAAGGTTTGCGATTTCCGGCGTTTTCCCACAAACTCCAAGTTTTGTACATCCTTTCCCATTTGCTGTCTGTTCACATTGATAGCAAAACATCTCATATCCCAAATCCATATTATTGCTCATATGATTCCTTCCTTTTCACTTTTTTGCTATTATAAACAGAAATAGAAAAAATATACGCTATTCCAATGTTTGGAACAGTTCAATTTTCAACTCTTCTCCAATCTCTTTTTATTTAAATGTAACCTTCGTTTCCTGTTTCATAACTTTATTTTTCTTTTGTCCTAACATCCCCCTTTGCAACCTTTTCTTTGCCCTACCATATCATACATACGACTACGTGAACAGATCATTTGCACGAATGGTAGTTCCTTACTACATTTATAGTATAAAAAGCATCCATCGTTTTTCCTCTTCCCTGTATACATATGTGAAATTCTTGGAATGATCATCCCTGTTATGTGCAAATACGTTAAAGCACATCTGACGATATAGTTTTTCACATTCCTCCATTGATTTTGTTAGCTGAAGCGTCAGCTTCATGAGCATATCATAATCAAGGTTTGGTACCCTATGGGATGTCTCAAGGAGTCCTGCAGCCGATACCATATGAATCTTACCGTCTTCGCCATCTCCTATACGTTCAAAGCGTCGTGTACCAAAATATCCCTTTGTTCGTTCGGAATGAAATAGCCTTACTTCTTCCATCTCGAGGCCACATTCCTTAGCACAAAGAGCATAATCATATTCCTGCTTTCCAACATCCCTGCTGTCATCTGATGAAGGAAATTTAATAATCCATTCTTCATCGTCCACCCGGGTCAAAATCTTTGGTCTTGCCCCACCAGAAGACCCGCCCTTGGAAAAAAGAAAATCCAAATTTTCATTTGATTCTGTATTTAGAATCCTCTTACATTCCTTCGCTATTTCGTCCAGTGTCATTTCATCATGAAAACTTCCCATTGCAATTACCGGTCAGTTTTGGTACAACGCCATTGTTCCCACTGGTCTATTATGGTAAAAAACATTCAGCTTATTTAGTCTGTGCATTTAATACTTCCTCAATGGAACCAAATGGCACCTCGCAGAACAAAGCCTCCAGCTCTCCCTCCACTTCAAGAGCTATTGCGAGCTTTGTGAAAGACTGAAGAGAAATTTCTCCTGTCTGCTCAAATCTTTTCACTGAACCAAGGCTCACACCGGATTTGGTAGCAAGCACTTTCTGCGAAATTTTCTTCCTCTTTCGAAGCTGTACCATTCGCTTCGCAATTTCGATATTTATTTCTTTCCATGTTTTTTGATATAAATTAATCATGCTAATATATTATCCCATTTTAATATTTTTATCAAGTACGGAATAATATATTAGCACTTCTATTTCACGGGCAACATAAATCAGCCCCTATTAATATTCACTTACATCTGCTCAATATACGCTTCATATCCAAGTTTGTCCAGTTTCTCCGCTTTGGAAAGAACACCGTCCTTCATCTCCTGTTTATAATTTTTCAGCTTGATGCGCAGGTCCTTATCGGATACTGACAGAATCTTTGCCGCGAGAATAGCAGCATTTGCCGCACCGTCAATCGCCACAGTGGCAACCGGGATTCCGGATGGCATCTGTACGATGGAATACAAACTGTCTACACCGCCAAGGCTCTTTGTGTGAATCGGGATTCCGATTACCGGCAAATCAAACAGCGCCGCGCACATTCCCGGAAGGTGTGCAGCTCCACCTGCACCTGCAATGATTACTTCAACTCCGCGCTCCTCTGCTTTTGTCGCATAATCAACAAAAGTGTCCGGCATGCGGTGGGCAGAAATAATCGTCATCTCATACTCAATGCCAAACTTTTCAAGCATTTCAGCCGCCTTTTTCATAATCGGAAGATCTGAATCGCTTCCCATCAAAATTCCTACTTTAGCCATACTTTTTTCCTCCATTCTGCCGCCTGTATGGTGCGGCACTTGTTTCTGCATTTATTTATCCAGTTCTTTTAGCACTTCATTGAGCTCTTCTGTGCCAGGAAGAACAAACCGTCCCTCTTGTATCAGCATAATCTCTCTGCCATCCTTTGTGTGAACAACGATATTACCAAGTTCATCATATGGAATCGTGATATCGGTGTGGCAGTTAAAATATGCCTTTTCCATATTTTCTCTGCGGAGAGCCGAGCACTCATTTTCTTTGGCAATAATTTCTTTCCCATCCGGGTTGTGCAGTACCACATCCTCACTCATCGAATAACAGGTGTCACCGAGTGCAAAATGAGGCCCCGTTTTCTCTGCTATGAGTATCGGCAGTTTCGCCTCAATTCCATACTTTCTGCCCATCACATAGGCAGTCGTATTCGTGCCAATTGCAAATTCGCCTATCGGAAGCGTATCCCGGTTGTGGAGTACATTTTCCTTGATATAGCGTTTATTTTCCTCATCTGTCTCATAATTGGAACAATTATAGCTCGTCACCATGCCATCGGTAAAAGTAAATTCGAGATTCTCATAACGAAGTTCATTGAGATACACCTGCGTGACATGCAGTGTTCCCTCCGTGCCGGTCAATACCGGTGAAGTAAAGACCTCCCCGACCGGGATATTGACATCCGCAAGGCAGTTCTCAAAATTTGTCTGTGTCGCCCTGTCTGTCAGCATATGAAGCCGGATACGGATATCGGTATGATTTCTGCCACGTCCGGTCACATGCACAGAATCTCCCTCATCAAGTGCATCAATCAACACCTGCTGGATGTTCCGGTATTTATCCATATCCAGTGTATTTACTTTTATCGTTTCTGCAAAAATCTCTTCAAATTTTTCTCCGATTTCCGGAATCGGATAGGCGATAATCGTAAAACTATAAGAATCCTGCGGAATAAAACGGTTCTGAATCAGGGCATAATCACGTCTGTACTCTACGGAAAGCTTTTCCTGATCCTTTGTGTAGGCAGGACTTTCCTTTTTTGTTTTCGGAGAAAACAGCTTTTCTCCAAAGACCTCAAGTACAGCAGGTCCCGCATACGCAGCCGCATCTTCCCTATATTTCTCAAAAATTTTCTCCGACAGTTTCAGCCGCTCCTGCGTAAGTGCCTTATTCAGATAGAGTGCATCATCATACCGGTGGTCATAGGCATACTGCTTGTTCGGAGATGTCGTGCCGATACACGTCTCTCTTCGTATCACAGGTTCCAGACCCATTTTTCTGAACTGAAGTACTGCCTGGCGCATCATCGGCTCAAATCCAAGATGATACCGAAGCTGTACTGTTTTCTTCTTTGACAGATCAATTCCTGCTACTTCAAATCCTTTCCGGTATCCCTCCGTATAAGTTGATGCCATCTGCGCCAACTTCTCCTCCGGAAGTGATGACAGAAAAGCCGCCATCCTTTTTTCGTTTTCCGTCACATATTCCCCGTACCGATACAGATAGGAAGTATCTGAAAAATCGCTTTCCATGAGAATCTTTACAAAAAAGCCGGATTCCTCAGGAAGCAGCATTTTGCGAATCTGACGCTCCATCCGTTCCTCTTCATAGTCATGGACGAAATAATACAAATTTTCTTTGAGAAAACGCTCAGTCTCCTCTTCCTCTAAAAGTACTGTTACCATCTGGAGAAATAATTCCATCCGTATAACAATCTCATACAATTCTTTCTCATAAGCAGCCGGAATTGCTCCCCGAAACTGCACATAATACCAGCTCATATACTGGCCGGTTTTCTCTCCAAAACAGGATACGCAGTGTGCCGGGTTCTCATAGGAATTCTCATAGCCATCTCCTTCTATATCGGCATACAGCCTGTGATTCCATTCCTCAAACTGCGGTTCCCTGGATGTGTAAATTTCAGCTATTGTCTGAAAAAGCTCACACACACGCAATATATATTCTTTATACTCTCCGGATACTTCTCTGGAAAGCTCTTCTGTTCTAGCTTTTGCAAGCTGCCATCTCTCTTCTATAATATCCATCATAAACCTCTTTTATATTGAAAATGAGCAGCACGATAAGCCGGGTTCTGTCGTTGGGTGATCATCTGTCTGGTCCTGCTGTTGCCAGCAGGCTCTAGCGACCTACCCGGAAACACGACGGGCCGCCGTATCGTTTCCTGTTCGGTCTTGCTTCGGATGGGGTTTACATATGCCCTCTCTGTTACCAGAGAGGCGGTGAGCTCTTACCTCGCCGTTCCACCCTTACCATGACTTGCATGGCGGTTTATTTCTGTTGCACTGGCCTGGGAGTCACCTCCACCGGACGTTATCCGGCATCCTGCCCTGTGAAGCCCGGACTTTCCTCACCTGTTCCCTTTCGTCTGAACAGGCGCGATCACCTGTGCTGCTCATCATTCACTTGATTTGTATCACCCCAATAGGATACCACCACCGATGAATTCACGCAAGATAGAATTTAGCGGAACATCATGCGGGTCGATTGGGATGAAATAGTCTAAAAACTTCAAAAGTCTCTGTGCTTCTGCATACTCCGGACAATCCTTGGTAACCTGGAAAAGCAGCGGATCTGCATACAGCTTCATAGCCGCCAGTTCATAAATCAGTGCGGAATTAAACATGGCATCTGCCTGCTCCTGAAATGGGAAAATATTCGCCCGCTCTCCTGCTCTTACCGAATTCCACATGGAGATGGTTTTCTGTGCGCGGTTCCCGCGGGTTCTTGCATCCCGTATAATCCGGCGCAAAAGACGAACCTCTGTCGTTGGAATCCGGTTGTGGTCGTCCAGATTAAGTGTTGTCAGCGCACTGATATAAATTTTAAATTTGTCGCTGTCCGGAATGGAATAGGTCAGTTTATTATTGAGCCCATGAATTCCTTCTATGACGAGTATATCATCTTTATCCAGTTGCATAATCGGTTTATCGTATTCCCGCATGCCACTGATAAAATTATACGTCGGAAGCTGCACTTCCTCTCCCGCCAGAAGAGCGGTCAGGTGATTGTTAAAAAGTGGGATGTCAATAGCCTCCAGACACTCATAATTGTATTTCCCATGTTCATCCTTCGGCGTGTCTTCACGATTTACAAAATAATCATCAAGACCAATTGGGTGAGGATTAAATCCCAGTGTTTTTAACTGCGTGGACAACCGATACGAAAATGTTGTTTTACCGGAAGAAGACGGACCTGCGATTGTGACAATCCGGCATCCACTGTCTGCAATCATTTCTGCGATATCCCCGATTCGTTTTTCATGAAGTGCTTCCTGCGTAAGCAAAAGTTCCTGCAGACAGCCATTTACTACCGCCTGATTCAGCTCGCCAACCGTAGAAACCTGCATTTTAGAACTCCACTCATTCGCTATCTGCATCGTGTTGAACAGTTTTTTTAATGGACTGAAACCAGGTACGAAAGTTGGATTCGCCTTGTGTGGTATGACAAAAACAAAACCATCCTCAAACAGCTCCAGTCGAAAATATTTTAAAATTCCGGTGCTGTATGGCATTGCCCCGTAAAAATAATCAATATATCCGTCCAGTTCATATACCGTCATACGGGAATTTCTCCGGTATTCGGTCAAAAGTCCCTTATCCGGCATATGAAGTTTGTCAAAAAATGATTTGGCATCTCTTGTTCGTATAATCTTTTTCTCGTACTTAATATCCTCTTCCACATATTTTTTCATACGAGCTTCCACTCTGGAAATCAGTTCCTTATCAATCGTCACATCTCCCAGAACCCGGCAATAATAGCCGGCATCAATACAAAACTCAATCAAAATCTGTTCTATTTTTTCTTCCGGAATCTCTTCGTGCAGACATTTTAAAAGCAGCATCGAAATTCCGCGGATATAAGCACGTTTTCCTTCGTTCTCCGCCGTTGTGCAAAATTCAATCTGACTGTCCGGCAAAACCGAGTGGTAAAATTCCTGAATTACCCCGTTCACTTTGGCAACAATAATCGGGTATTCATAATTTTTCTCATATTTTTTTGCCAAATCACATAATTTTGTTCCCTCCGGACATTCAATCCGTTCATTTTCCAAAGTAACTATCATATTCTCCCTCATTTCCGCGCTTTTTTGCGCCTGTTTCTCACCAGAGTATCTGCTCCAGCAAATCCAGTATATGCATAATTGCAGGAATTCTTGTCTGGCAGCCCCCGGATTGTTCCATCTCTAGTTTCCGTAGTAAACTCTCATATTTAGCTTTTTCATTTAGCAGATATTCCCGGTAACCCGCATCCTTTGTCTCCGGCAGAAAACGTCCATACATAAGTTCCGCTTCACTGTAAGGAGCCGTCTGTCCGTGTCTCTCTTCTTCTCCCTGACGGACCCCCCTGCAGGCACGTATTGCCACATAATTTTTCCCCGAATCCACACAGAATGCTTCTCTGTCAATGAAAAAGCCAAGTGAAAGCAGACATTTTCTCACTTCATACAAATCTGACTGTGGCTGTAATACAAGTGTCTGAACTTCTTCTAAAACAGCCGGATCTTTCTGCAAAATAGTATTTATTAACATGCCACCCATCCCGGCAATCAGAAGGGTATCCGCTTCTCCCGGCATAAGTTCTGTAAGACCGTCGCTGAGCCGGCATTCAATCAAATCTGACATCCCGCATGCGGCAATATTTTTTCTTGCCATCGACAGTGGTCCTTCCCTTACATCCATCGCTATCACACGGCAGTTTTTGTTTTTGGCAAGATATATTGACACATAACCGTGGTCACAGCCGATATCTGCCACTCTGACGCCAACAGGAACAAGCTCTGCATTCATTCGAAGACGATTTGTCAATTCCATATTCTGTCTCATCTTTAGTCCAAATAGTCTTTCAGTTTGCGGCTGCGGCTTGGATGACGCAGCTTGCGGAGTGCTTTCGCCTCAATCTGGCGGATTCTCTCACGGGTTACGTCAAACTCCTTTCCAACTTCTTCGAGTGTTCTTGCGCGGCCATCGTCCAGTCCAAAGCGCAGGCGCAGCACTTTCTGTTCACGTTCTGTCAGTGTATTGAGTACTTCCACCAACTGTTCTTTCAGAAGTGTAAATGCAGCAGCCTCCGCAGGTACCGGTACATTATCATCCTGGATAAAATCTCCCAGATGGCTATCCTCTTCCTCACCAATCGGTGTTTCAAGAGAAACCGGTTCCTGACTGATTTTCTGAATTTCGCGTACACGCTCAACCGGCAGATTCATTTTAACCGCAATCTCTTCCGGATACGGCTCTCTGCCAAGTTCCTGTAAAAGCTGTCTCTGAACACGTATCAGCTTATTAATGGTCTCCACCATGTGAACCGGAATACGGATTGTTCTTGCCTGATCAGCAATCGCTCTTGTAATCGCCTGACGAATCCACCACGTAGCATACGTACTAAACTTGTATCCCTTTCGGTAATCGAATTTTTCTACTGCCTTAATCAGTCCGAGGTTTCCTTCCTGTATCAGATCCAGAAACAGCATGCCACGTCCTACATAGCGCTTGGCAATACTGACAACAAGACGAAGATTAGCTTCTGCCAGACGTTTTTTTGCATCTGCATCGCCTTCTTCCATCCTCATCGCCAGTTCTTTTTCTTCTTCCGCGGTCAGAAGAGGAACCTTTCCGATTTCTTTCAGATACATACGAACCGGATCTTCAATACTGACACCATCCGGTACGGCAAGCTCTATATTTTCAAGTTCCTCCTCCGTCGGTTCATCATCCACATCCAGAATAATATCATCATCGGTATCGCTGTCAGGAACCATCGCTACAATGCCCTTCTGCTCCAGAAATTCAAAAACTTTTTCTGTTTTATCCGCATCCAGATCAATCCCTTTCGCTGTAAACGCCTTGTCAATCTCTTCAAACTGCAAAATATTATCATTTTTTTTACTCAATTCCACAAGTGCGTTCATAACCTCCAGAAATTTCTGCTGTTCCTCCGCATTTGTATTTTTATTATCCATGATTTCCTCCATTCTACTGCGTTTGCAGTATTCACTATTGATATTCTGAACCTTCTATCGCATCAGACATTTTAAAATGGTATCTGCAATGTCTGTAATTGTTTTTTTTCTTCGATTATCTGCTGCAATTCCTTTATATCCGTCACATGTCGGCTCCGGTAATCGAGACTGTATTTTTTTATACTTCGTACAACTTCATTTATCGCTTTCTGCTGTTCCACATCCCCGTTTATTGCCCGGATTTCCTTATTGAAAATTCCGGCTACTAATGACTGTTCCTCCCGGCTTTCATATTGACTGATAATAACCGCCGGTTCCACCTTTCCCATCGTTTCATACTGCCTGTAAATGAGTTCAGCCACCTGATGATAAGGCTCTTCAACAAAATCTTCTGCACAGACAATGTCTTTTGTCTTCTCATAAAGTTTCGGATCGTTTGAGATCCATGTGAGAAACACGCCCTGACTTTTGGCTATGCCATCTTCTCGCTTTTGATGGTCACTGTGATGTCCTGTTTTTTTCTTTTCATATTCCATTCCTACCATCTGGGCGCTATGATAGGCAACAAGTTTTTTAAAATCCTCTGTCCTCACCTGATATTCCCTGGCAAAGGCTTCTATATAATTATTTCTCTCAATTTCATTGTCAAATGTGAGACATTTTTTTGCAACCTCATTCATAAAACGGGTCTTTGACTCCGGATCGTTCATATCGTATTGCTGCCTGATATGATCCACCTCATAAAAGAAGCTTGTCTTCGCCTTTTGTATACGTTCCTTAAATGCTTCTGGCGACAGGCCTTTCATAAATTCATCCGGATCTTTGTACGGGCGCATATCAATTACTTTAACCCGTATGCCGGCTTCCTTTAGCATCGGGATAGCGCGCATCGCCGCTTTTACACCCGCCCCGTCACTGTCATAGCAAAGATACACAAGCTCGGTATACCGTTTCAAAAGACTTGCGTGCTGGCTCGTAAATGCGGTTCCGAGACTAGCAACGGCATTGGAAAAACCGGCCTGATGCAGGGCAATCACATCCATATATCCCTCACAGATAATCATACCATTCTCCTGTTTCCCATGGACAAAATTCAGCCCGTACAGATTCCGGCTTTTGTCAAAAACAGGTGTTTCCGGAGAATTCAGATATTTGGGCTTTGCATCTCCCATGACACGACCCCCAAAGGCTATCACCCGGTTGTTTCTGTCTAAAATCGGAAACATCACCCGGTTCCAGAATTTATCGTAGGCACCGCGTTTCTCGTCATAAGTAAATAATCCCGTCTCTTTGAGTATCTCATCCGGATACCCTTTGCCCTTCACATAACGGTATAATTCTCCACTTACCTTATCCGAAAACCCAAGTCCAAATTTTACTATCGTCTCCGGTGTCAGTCCACGGTTTACCAGATACTCATAACCGACCTTTCCTCCATCTGATTTCAGCTTTGCAAAATAATAATTAGCCGCCAGCTTATTTACTTCAAGAATCGTATCCCGCAAATCTCTTCGCCTTCTGTCCGCAGCAGAATCTCCTTTTTTCGGGAGTTCCATGCCGGCTCTTTCGGCGAGCTGTTCGAGCGCTTCCACGAATGTAAGATTTTCATACTCCATCAAAAAGGTAAACACATTTCCGCCGGCACCACATCCAAAGCAGTAATACACCTGTTTGCCGGGGCTCACCGAAAATGAACCTGTCTTTTCATTGTGAAACGGACACAGTCCAACATAGTTGCTGCCGGTGCGTTTGAGATTCACATAGGAGGAAATAACATCGACAATATCATTTCGCTGCCTGACTTCTTCCACAAAATCTTCTTCGTAATACATAATTACCCCATTTTCATTCTATCTATGTAGTATACACAAAAATCGTTCTATAATACCGACCATGTCCGCGGAATCGTCAGATTCTGGTACATCATGACAGCATATCGATCCGTCATTCCGGCAATAAAATCGCAGACAACCCGTGACACTGTACTGCTTGAATCCGATATCATTTTTACATATTCCCCGGGTAATTCCTCCACATGATGAATAAAATATTCATACAACTGGTCAATCATATATTCCGCCTTGCCCTCTTCTGCTTTTGCTGCCGAATTTATATATACCCTTTCAAACATAAAGGCCCGCAGACCTTTTAATGCCTGATCCATCTTCTCTGACATGATAATGTCCTGTCTTCCCATGCTATTGCTTATCATATCATGAATCAGTATATTCAGACGTTCCCGTAAAGTGGTTCCCAGGATATCCGTATACTCTTTCGGTATATCTTCCTCCCGAATCACTTTTCCCCGGATGGCATCATCAATATCTGAATTAACATAGGCAATCTTGTCGCAGATCCGGACGATTTTCCCCTCTAGCGTAGAAGGATTTCCCGCTGTCGAATGATTGCGTATACCATCCCGGACTTCTTTTGTCAGATTCAGCCCCCGCCCATTCTTTTCCAGAAGTTCAACGACACGAACACTCTGTTCCTGATGACGGAATCCCCCCGGACAAATACGGTTTAGCACTCGCTCACCGGCATGTCCAAACGGCGTATGTCCCAGATCATGTCCAAGAGCGATCGCCTCTGTCAGATCCTCATTCAGCCTCAACGCCTTTGCCACTGTTCTGGCATTTTGTGACACCTCAAGCGTATGCGTCATACGAGTTCTGTAATGATCCCCCTCCGGAGCAAGAAAGACTTGTGTTTTCCCCTTAAGCCGTCGAAATGTTTTGGAATGCAGAATCCGGTCTCTGTCTCTCTGGTAAACCGGACGCAGATCGCATGGTTCCTCATATGTGTCCCTTCCTTCTGATTCATCACTGAATGCAGCATAGGGACTTAAAATATCATGTTCTCTTTTTTCCAGACTTTCACGAATGGTCATATATTCCTCCACTCTGTATACAATAGGATAACCAAAATAAGCCTACATTAATTATTATACAACACAAAAAAGGAATTTCCTTTTTTCTTGCGAAATTTCTTTTAATAGTGTATTCTATTATAAAGGTGCGACAGAAACCCGCGCACCGTTCTGCAAAATATAAGAAATAACAGGAGGTACATAGTTATGGCAAAAGGTGCAGGAAAAAACGGATGGGCTCTTTTTTTACTCGTGTTGGCAGGTGTTGTCCTCGGCAGCTTTATCGGACATCTGGCAAGCGGCGTTCCGGCTCTTTCGTGGCTTGATTACGGAAAAAGCTTTGGACTCTCTTCTCCGCTCACTCTCGATATCGGAGTACTTGTCATTACGTTCGGCCTGACCATCAAATTTACTATTGCCAGTATTCTGGGAATCATAATTGCTGCTATTATATATCATTTTATATAATGTTCCGATACCAGCCGGTGATAGGAATTCAACTTTCCCCGGTTATCTTCTTTTTTCGCCTGTTCTACCAGACGGGTCACAAAACCGGAGAGTTTCTTCATATACTCTTCTTCGCTGATGGTTCCTTCGGCCACTCCGGTCAGACCTTTTTCCCAACTTGCCGTAAGCTTGGGTGACAGCATGGCCGGCATGGAATAGCGGACAATACCACAGACCAGCTCACCTTTCATAGTAGGTGTGATGATCTGTGTTTTTTTATTCAGTTTCAGATATCCGATATTAAACAGCTTTTTCAGTATTTCAGCTCTCGTGGCACTCGTTCCGATACCACTTCCCTTAATCTGCGCACGCAGTTCTTCATCTTCTATCAACTGTCCGGCATTCTCCATCGCAAGAATCATCGAACCGGAATTATAGCGCTTCGGCGGTGATGTCTCGCCTTCCTTTATCACACATTCACAAAGTCTGAGTGCCATTCCCTTTTTCAGTTTCCCAAGTATTTCTTTCAGATCATCCGGATTTATTTCACTGTCATCTTCTTTTTCTCCACTATCTTCCTCGCGTTGTGCCTCTGACTGCCCATCGGACTTCTTCTTTTTTGAAAAAGAAAACTGGGAAACCGGAAGAAAACCTTCTTCTATTAACACCTTTGTGGAAGTAAAAAAATGCTCTTCTCCTGCCTGTACTGCCACATTCAGTTTCTGGTATATGGCAGGCGGGTAAAAAATACTGAGAAAACGCCGCACAATGACCTCATACATTTTCGCATGTACCGGTGACAGGGATTGAAGAGCTGATAGTCCCTGTCCGGTCGGTATAATCGCATAATGGTCAGTAATCTGCTTATCATTTACATATCTCGTTTTTTCCAGCCCCCGGTAAGTCTGGTTTTCTGATATGTAAGAGAGATACGGAGCCGCCTGTTCATACCCCTGCAGTCCTCTCAGATTTTTTCCGATTTCCTTTGCCACTGCACTTGAGAGCACACGGGCATCCGTACGGGGATAGGTCACAAGCTTTTTCTCATACAGTTCCTGTACAACGGCAAGTGTCTCATCGGGACTGATTTTAAAAAGCTTTGAAGATAAATTCTGAAGCTCTGCCAGATTAAAAAGAAGTGGCGGATTTTTCTTTTCCTTCTTTTTTTCCACCGATTCGATGACACATTCCACAGGCTCCGGGTTCATTAGGGAATCAATGAGTGCCTGCGCATCTTCTTTTTTTCGAAATCCGTTTTCCTTATAAAGTGCCGGAGTTTTGTAATAACGCGACCCATCAACGGCTTTCCACTCTCCCTGAATGCGTTTTCCTTCCAGTTCAAAGCTCCCAAGCACACGGTAAAAAGGAGTCTTTACAAAATTCCGGATCTCCCATTCCCTCGTCACAACCATCCCCAGCACACAAGTCATCACGCGTCCGACAGATACCGATGTCCATTTTTCATTCTGGAAATTATTATTCAGCCAATAACCATACTTGAGAGACAGAATACGCGAAAAGTTTATTCCCATCAGATAATCTTCTTTCGCCCGGAGATACGCCGAAGAACTGAGATTGTCATACTCTTTCATCGGCTTTGCCTCTCTGACCCCGCGCCTAATCTCATCTTCTGTCTGAGAATCAATCCAAACCCGCAGTTTTTTTTTCGTTTCCGGCACATTTGCCATCTGGTCAACAAGACGGTAAATATACTCTCCCTCACGACCGGAGTCCGTGCAGATATAAATGGTATCCACATCCTCACGGTTCAGAAGCCCGCTGACGACATCGAACTGTTTTCTGACCCCCGGAATCACCTCGTAGCGAAAAGTATCCGGCAAAAACGGGAGTGTCTCATAACTCCACTTTTTCAGAGCACTGTCATAGGCTTCCGGATAACTCATCGTGACCAGATGTCCGACACACCAGGTTACAATCGTATCTCCCGATTCCAGATAACCGTTTCCCCTTTTTGCATTTACACCAAATATTTTGGCAAATTCCTGTGCCACACTTGGTTTTTCAGCGATAAATAAGCGTTTTGACATATAAACTATTTTCTCCTTAAAATCCCAGTTCCTCTCCAATCAGAATCACATGAATCCTGTTTGGAATGGTACTGTGTCTGGTCACTACAATCTGACTGCAGATGCAGTCCTCAGACACACAGTCCGCACATCTGCCATTTGCGGCACACGGTGTATTTTTATTCAGACGAAGGGCATTTGGCGGTGAAGCAATATTCCGTACACGGTTTATCCCTTCTTCTACATTTGACACCACCTTATTCATACCTGCCAGAATCAAAACATGTTCCGGTCCGTAGCAGAGAAAACTCACACGGTTTGCCCTGCCATCAATATTGACGAGTTCGCCATCTATCGTAATCGCATTTGTGCTCATAAGGAAATAATCTGCATTGATAATATTTCCCTTCATGATTTTTTCTTCTTCACGTGTTTTCGGTGCCATACGGTCATATACCACACAATCACTTTCTTTCAGGTAGTCCATCACACCTGTTTCATTCAGCGTCATAGAGCCGCCCCAGGCAACCGATACCCCTTTTGTCAGAAATTTCTCTTTCACAAGTGCAAGGGCATCTTCTTTCGTCGGTGCATAATAACCGTCCATATTTCTAAGCTGCAGTTTATCAATAATTTTTCCCGCAAGAATTTCATAATGTTGTTTCTTTGCTTCCTGCATACTGATTCCTCCTTTTCGAAACGCAAAGCGCCTGCAAGACAGAGAGAAACCGTTCTCCTTCTCTGGCTCGCAGGCATTCAGCTTTATACTTTGATAAATTCTAGTACAATGGATATTTATCTGTCAGTGTCTTCACAATGGCTTTTGCTTTCTCTGTATTTGCCTCATGGTCATCAATCAGTATGGCAATTGCCTCTGCAATCTGATCCATATCTTCTGCATTCATGCCGCGGCTTGTGACAGCAGCAGTTCCAAGACGGATTCCACTTGTAACAAATGGTGACTGTGGATCATTCGGAATCGTATTTTTATTCGATGTAATGTTGGCATCATCCAGCCATTTTTCTACCTCTTTACCGGTCAGTCCCTTGGTTGCCAGATTCACAAGCATCAAGTGGTTATCGGTACCGCCGGAAACAATATCCACACCACGGTTCTGAAGTCCCTTACAGAGCGCCTGGGCATTGTCTATGATACCCTTTCCGTACTCTTTAAAACTCGGGTCAAGTGCCTCTTTGAAACACAGTGCCTTTGCCGCAATCACATGCATCAGCGGACCACCCTGAATACCAGGGAAAATCGCTTTGTTTAATTTGTACTCATTGGCAAACTCTTCGGAAGAAAGAATCATGCCGCCACGTGGACCACGCAGTGTTTTGTGAGTCGTTGTGGTTGTCACATGCGCATACGGAATCGGGCTCTCGTGATATCCGGAAGCAACCAGTCCTGCGATGTGAGCCATATCGACCATAAGAAAAGCACCAACTTCATCGGCAATCTCACGAAATCTTTTAAAATCAATTTTACGGCAGTATGCACTTGCACCTGCAATAATCATCTTTGGCTTGCACTCTTTGGCAATACGCTCTACCTCATCATAATCAATGAAACCGGTATCATCCACGCCATAAGGCACAATGTTATAATACGTTCCGGAAATATTTGCCGGGCTTCCATGTGAAAGATGTCCGCCGTGATCAAGATTCATTCCCATAACGGTTTCACCCGGTTTTACAAGTGCAAAAAATACCGCCAGATTTGCCTGTGCACCGGAATGAGGCTGAACATTGGCATATGTGCAGCCAAACAGTTCTTTCGCACGGTCTCTCGCCAGATCCTCTACGATATCGACATACTGGCATCCACCATAATAACGCTTGCCCGGATATCCTTCGGCGTACTTATTGGTCAGTGTGCTTCCCATAGCAGCCATCACTGCTTTACTTACAAAGTTCTCGGAAGCGATCAACTCGATGTGGTCATTCTGACGCCCGGTCTCCTGCTCCATTGCCTTTGCCAACTCCGGGTCAGCATTCTTTACTAAATCAAACGAATACATAATTTATCTCCTTTTTTCTTAATAATTTAATCAATATTGTTTTCTTTGCCATCAGGCTTCATCAATCGCCTTCCCTATATCATGACGCATATATTTATTTTCAAAATCAATCCATTTTGTCGCCTCATAAGCATTTGCCCTGGCTTCTTTCAAATCTGCTCCCTTTGCCGTGACGCCAAGCACTCGTCCGCCATTGGTGACAATTCCCTGATCGGCCCTCTTTGTACCGGCATGGAATACATAGTATCCTTCTCTGCCCTCAAAGTTTTCGAATCCGCTTATGAGCTTGCCCTTTTCATAGTGTTCCGGATATCCATCCGAAGCCAGTACAACACAAACGGCTGCATTGTCTTCAAACACAAGATCAACTTCATCTAATTTACCGTCTATGCAGGCATTCATTACATCAATAATATCATTCTTCATACGCGGAAGCACCACCTGTGCCTCCGGGTCACCAAAACGGGCATTGTATTCCAGCACTTTCGGACCATCTTCTGTCAGCATAAGTCCGACAAAAAGGATTCCAACAAAATCGCGTCCCTCTGCTTTCATAGCATCCATCGTTGGCTGGTAAACCTTTTCTTCACAGAATTTCTGCACTTCTTCCGTGTAAAATGGACTTGGTGAAAAAGTACCCATTCCGCCGGTATTTAATCCCTGATCCCCATCTTTGGCACGTTTGTGATCCTGTGCGGAAGTCATCGGTTTGATATGTGTTCCATCACAATAACAGAGGACAGAAACTTCCCGTCCCGTCATAAATTCCTCGATTACGATTTCATTACCCGCATCTCCAAACTGCTTGTCCAACATCAGTGTTTTTACGCCTGCTTTTGCCTCTTCCAGATTATTGCAAATCAAAACCCCTTTTCCGAGAGCCAGTCCGTCCGCTTTTAAAACAATCGGCATTTTCGCTGATTCAAGATACCGGACAGCTTCATCCGGGTCTGTAAAGTTTTCATAGGCTGCGGTTGGTATGTTGTATTTCTTCATCAAATCTTTTGAAAATGCTTTTGACCCCTCAATAATCGCTGCATTTTTCCGCGGTCCAAATACGCGAAGTCCTCTTTTTTCAAACACATCTACGATTCCACCTACTAACGGGTCATCCATCCCGATAATTGTCAGGTCAATCTTCTTTTCCTCTGCAAAGTCAGCCAGTCTGTCAAACTCCATTGCCGTGATATCCACACATTCAGCAATCAGTCCGATTCCGGCATTTCCCGGTGCACAGTAAATCTTATCTACCTGGCTGCTTTTTGCCACACTTGTTGCAATGGCATGTTCACGTCCGCCACTTCCTACAATCAGAACTTTCACAACATTTCCTCCTGTCCAAATTTCTTTTTCCGTATTTTCAATCAAAGGATTATCCCTCAATTTTTACAAGATTATCTACGATCTTTACTTTTCCGTTTGCAATCAAATCAATCGCTTCCGGCAGAATTTTCCATTCAGCTTGTTCCATTACACGTTTCTGAAGCGTTTCGGGTGTGTCATCCGGTTCTACATAAACTGCCTTTTGGGAAATAATCGGACCACTGTCCGTCCCTTCATCCACAAAATGAACCGTTGCCCCTGTCACTTTATTTCCCCGTGCAAGAACACTCTCATGAACCTTCAAGCCATAATAACCGGCACCGCAGTGTGATGGAATCAGAGATGGGTGAATATTGATAATGCGCCCTTCATAAGATTTTACAAAATTTTCCGGCAGAATAACCAGATATCCTGCCAGCACAACCAGCTCAATCCCTGCTTCCTGCAATGTTTCAATCAGTGCTTCTCCAAACTTTTCCCGGCTCTCAAATTCCTTTGGCACAAGAACCACAGATGGAATATTTTTCTTTGCCGCACGTTCCAACGCATAAGCCCCCGGCTTATTGCTGATTACAAGAGAAATTTCCGTATTGGTAATCACACCGCTGTCCACGCTATCCAGAATTGCCTGTAAATTTGTTCCACCACCGGATACACACACTGCCACTTTTAGCATAATGTAATTCCTTTCTCACCATTTGTGATCTCACCCATAATATATGGAGTTTCACCGGCTGCTTTAATTGCCTCGACCGTTTTATCCACATCATCTTTCGCAACTGCCATAATCATACCAACCCCCATGTTATATGTATTAAACATGGCTTCTACTGATACATTTCCATCACTCGCAAGCATACGGAAAATCGGTGGAACAACAAAGCTGTCTTTTTGGATAACCGCATGTGTCCCCTCTCTTAACATACGAGGAATATTTTCATAGAAGCCGCCGCCGGTAATATGACTGCACGCCTTAATGCGTACTTTGGCTTCTTTGATACTTCGCAATGCTTTTACGTAAATCTTTGTCGGCACAAGAAGTGTTTCTCCCAGGGTCAGTTCACTTTCCAGACTCTCATACTTGCGGTTTAATGTCTCTTCATTCATGGAAAATACACTGCGTACAAGTGAATATCCATTACTGTGAATACCGGAAGATGCCATTCCGACAAGCACATCTCCTGCTTTCAAATCCTTTCCGGTAATCATATCTTTTTTATCAACGATACCGACAGAAAATCCTGCCAGATCGTACTCATCAACTGGATAAAAACCAGGCATCTCCGCAGTCTCACCACCAATCAGAGCAGAATCCGCCTGACGGCATCCCTCTGCCACACCACTGACAATCCTGGCAATCTTCTCCGGTTCATTTTTCCCACATGCAATATAATCGAGGAAAAAGAGCGGTTCTCCACCTGCACAGGCAATATCGTTTACACACATTGCCACACAGTCAATACCAATCGTATCATGTTTGTCCAGAATAAATGCAAGCTTTAACTTGGTTCCCACACCATCCGTTCCGGATACCAGAGTCGGTTCCTCCATCCCGACAAACTTTTTCATGGAAAATGCGCCGGAAAAGCCTCCAATGTCCGTCAGTACCTCCGGTCTCATGGTCGATGCAATATGCTCCTTCATCAAAGATACTGCCTTATAGCCTGCTTCGATGTCAACTCCTGCCTTTTTGTAATCCATTTGATAATCCTCCTATATATTGTGCACTTCTTGCACCATTATAGCATAGTTCATTCTAAAAATACAACAAGAAATCCTTTTCTTTCTGTCAGAATTCTGATACAATAGGAAATACTTGAAAAAAAGTTTTAAAAAATATAGACAAATACAGGAGGTACAAAGGGATGGAGAAGAAAAAGGGTTCTCTCTTATCATACCGTCCGGATATTAAAGTTGTTGATGCGACAATCCGGGATGGTGGTCTTGTTAATGATTTCCGCTTTACGGATGAATTTATCAAAGAATTATACGTGGCAAATGCAGCGGCCGGTGTTGATTATATGGAATTCGGATATAAAGCATCCAAAGATATTTTTGACGAGAGTCAGTTTGGTCCCTGGAAATTCTGTGATGAAGATGCCATCCGTAAAATTGTGGGTGACAATGATACCGATATGAAAATTTCAGTTATGGCAGATGTGGGACGCTGCAATTACAAACGGGACATTATCAACCGTTCCGATAGTGTCATTGATTTAGTGCGTATTGCCACTTATATCAATACCATTCCGGCTGCCATTGAAATGATTGAGCACTGCCACAAACTCGGCTATGAGACAACAGTTAATATTATGGCCATTTCAAATGCCAAGGAGGCAGAGATTGATGAGGCTCTGGAGCTGATTGGGAACAGCCCTGTTGACGGCATTTACATTGTTGACAGTTATGGTTCTCTCTATATGGAGCAAATCGAGGAACTGGCAGACAAGTATCTTTCAATGGCTGAAAAATATAACAAATTTGTCGGAATCCATGCACATAACAACCAGCAGCTCGCTTTTGCCAACACGATTGCTGCCCTGACCCGTGGTGTCAGCTATCTGGACTCCACCATCAGTGGAATGGGACGCGGGGCTGGTAACTGTGCCAGTGAACAGCTTCTCGGATTCCTAAAGAATCCTAAATATGACATTATTCCGATTCTTAAGTTTTTGGAGAAACATATCGTTCCACTGCAGGAATCAGGCGTTGAATGGGGATACAATGTTCCATATCTGATTACCGGACAGATGAACCGTCATCCACGCAGTGCAATCGCTGCCACAAAAGAAAAAAGAACAGACTATCTGGATTTCTATTTGGAAATGAATGATAAGGACTGACATAACAGGGGACTGTCGCTTCGACGATTGAATTTATAAGAGGAGAAAATATTGTACAGCCGGAAAAGGGCTGACGCACTCCAATTTGTGCGTCAGCCCTTCATCATTCAGTATAAATGATTCTTACTCCGCTAAAGACTTCTCCACTTTTTCTTTAACACCCTGAAGATTGGTAATAATTTTCTGCAGCTCTTCCACTGCCTTTTTCCCATCCTCTTCTGTTGTCTCGGCAATCTGCTGTTTCACTTTTGCAGACATATCCGTGAGCTGTTGTTTCATATCAGTAAACGACTTGTCCACTTCCAGTTCATGTTCGTGTACAAGTTTTTCCAAATCTGCATAAAGGGTAAGTGCCTGATCTGTTTTCTCAATTACTGTTTGTTTGGTTTCCTCCGTAACACCATCTCCACATCCGGTCAGAATCCCCATACAGAGACATACGAAAAGCATAAATACCAGACATCGATAACTTTTACATCGTTTCATCTTCGTCTCCCCCTTATTCCATACTCCAGGTTGTTCCCTCTCTGGTATCTTTGAGCACGATTCCTTTTGCCGCTAATTCATCCCTTATCTCATCCGCTCTGGCAAAATTTTTCTCTTTCTTTGCAGCCTTCCGCTCTTCTATCATTTTCTCAACATACTCGGAAAGCCCGGCATCTACTGATTCCTCTTCACATTCCCTTGTCAGTTGAAGGGAAAGTACCTGGTCAAAGCTTTCCACCAGCTTTTTCTTTGTCATATCGCTGATATCGGCTTTCAGCATATCGTACAAAACCGTAATCGCCGAAGAAGTGTTGATATCATTTCCCATCGCTTCGGCAAATTTGAGCTGATAAGCGATTACCTCTGCCTCGTCAACTTCACCCTCATCCGAAAGATTCTGTATCCGTCGAATGAGTTTGTCATATGCCGTTGCAACATTATCCAGAGCTTCCCACGAAAATTCCAGTGGTTTGCGGTAGTGTGACTGAAGGCAGAACAGGCGGTAAACCATCGGATCATAGCCTTTTTCTTCCAGTAATGAAACGGTCAGAAATTCTCCCTTGCTCTTACTCATCTTTCCGTTTTTCGTATTGAGATGATTTACATGGAACCAGTAATTGCACCATTTATGTCCGGTATAAGCTTCACTCTGGGCAATTTCATTTGTATGGTGTGGAAAAATATTGTCCACGCCACCACAGTGAATATCCATATATTCACCGAGATGTTTCATGCCGATACAGGAACACTCTATATGCCATCCCGGATACCCGACACCCCACGGGCTGTCCCATTTTAATTCCTGATTATCAAATTTGGACTTTGTAAACCACAGGACAAAGTCCGCCTTATTTTTTTTATTTGTATCTTCATCCACATCCTCTCGGACTCCCACCTGCAGTTCTTCTTCTTTCTGGGCAGAAAGCACATAATAGTTTTCCAGCTTGGAAGTATCAAAATATACATTTTCTCCTGCGATATATGCGTATCCTTTTTCGAGAAGTACCTCTATCATATGAATAAATTCAGGAATACAGTTTGTGGCAGGCTCCACTACATCCGGAGTTTTGATATTCAGTTTCCGGCAGTCCTCCATAAACGCATCGGTATAAAACCGGGCAATATCCATTACCGTTTTATGCTCACGTTTAGCACCTTTTAACATCTTATCCTCTCCGGTATCCCCGTCACTGGTAAGATGTCCCACGTCGGTAATGTTCATAACACGTTTTACGTCATAGCCGACATATCGCAGATGCTTTTCAAGCACATCCTCCATAATATAGCTGCGGAGATTTCCAATATGGGCAAAATGATACACCGTCGGTCCACAGGTATACATCGCTACTTTTCCCTCTTCATTCGGGATAAACTCTTCTACCTTTTTACTCAGGGTATTGTATAAAAATGTCTTTGTCTCCATCATAACCATGTTCCTCTTTCCTTACATTTTGATTTCCTGAATTCTATTTTACCCTATGCTTCCTGTAAAGGGCAAGAATTTTTTTCGCCAGCGGTCTCTCCACCAGATAAGTCATGGCTGTTGCAACCAGTAACGACAGGATAATACATAATATCATGTACTGCCATTGCCATACGGTATCCCCTGACTGATTCGGCGGCGTATCCCCCTCCCAGAACGGAATGCGGAACTCCTTAAGCTTTACTGCAATATACTGATGCCATATGTAAAGATTATATGAGATGCCAGCAAGAAATACCATAATCCGGTTATCAAAAATTTTCCGGAACCATCTGGCAGAAAAAATCACTGCCAGCACAAAAACCATAAACAGCAGGGATAAAAGAAAACGGTTCTCCACCTGCCATTTTTGTCCGTTATCCGATGCCTGGAGCTGCGTGGTGAGCAGATAGTACACATAAACACACGCACATGCTGTTACCATGCCTGCAACTCCCTCTACTGTTTTTCTCTTCCGATTCTTTGTTATAACCATATACAGCCATGCCGCAAGAAGCCCGTTTGCATATACACTGGCAAAAGTCAGAACATGATTGACATACAGGCTCTGATTAATCGTATCAAAATTCTGCCCAATCAGATAAGAACTGGACAAACCAATTGCTATCATTCCCAGATATGTTAAAATCGGTTTTTTCTGAAAAGCCTTTGCATAGAGCGGGAAGAACAGATAAAACTGTGCTTCCACAGCCACCGTCCACAAAACACCATTTAATTGGGTCATAACATATGTTTCCGGGAAAAAATTGTGTACCAGAAAAATATGCGCGAACAGGTCCTTTAACATATTCTGATTCGATGCATAGGCTCCCATTGCAAGTGCAAAAATAAGCGCAACCGCAACTGCTATATAGTAGGACGGCAGAATTCGTGCCGCCCTTTTGACATAAAATTCAGAAACACTCTGTGCCCTCTCCCCATATACCATTTTTCTGGCATAGGGGAGAAAAAGGCAGAATCCTGACATAAAAATCATCATGTCAACCATCAGATATCCGGTTCTCGGAATCCAGTCCAGACTGACATCTCCAATGTGTGGCATAATCCAGCTTTGCTGCCAGAAATGAAACCACACGACCACAAGAACGGCAAGTGCCCTTATTCCATCTAAAACTCCGATATGATGGATTTCATAATCACAGGACAGCACCACAGCTTTTTCTTTCTTAACTTCCTCTTTTTCTTTCTTTCCCATTTTTTTCTCCCTGGTGTCCTACTTGGCAAATTTTTCTATATTTTTAAATCTTTTAACGATATCATCAACCGAACGCTTATCTACAAGAAAATAATTCATTCCATCCCTGTCTACCCGGTAGAAATTTGTTCCGTCATAAGGATAATAGGTTACCGTTACATCACGATTTTCCTCATGATATATCATGGTAAGCACCGGCTTTTTGTTTTTAGGCTTAACAGAATCGTCAGCTTTTGCGGTATACTCAAGAAGATAAGCACTTGAATATGGCGTCAGGAATTCCGACTCATCTTCTGCCGAAATTGTCTTCCCATTTAATGTCCATATATTTTGTTCTTTGTTTTTGGTATATGCTTTATCTCCTGATGTTTCTTCTGCTGAAAAATCATCGTTTTTTTCCACAGGAGTTCTTGTCACCGAAAGCTTTGTATCTCCATAAATGGCTTCATATCCATTTATTTTTGTTGCAAGTGTAGCATAAACACAGTGATCCATTGCATCAAAAACGTTGAGTTTTGTCATTTTTTCTACGACATCCCCATTGCCAAGATACACGTTATTTGAGCCTTTCATACAGACATAATAACTCTCACCTGTTTTTTTACCAACACAGATTGTTAAGGTGTGATATTTTCTGTATTTTTCCGGAACGGTTTCCTCTTCCTCTGTGTCTTCCGAATCCGAATCTGTATCCCCCGCCGAATTTCCATTAGCTTCCGGTTCATAATCTGCCGTTGTCTCAAAATAGCGGATTGTAATCACAGAAGAAGGATATTTTAATCCGTATTTATCAAGATTTTCGGCGTCATATTCCACCAGATTTCCGAGCGTGAGGGCATTAAAATACCCAAGTATTGTCGACCAGTCCTTAATACTGGTTGCCAGAGGCTTCTTATATGGTTTTGTGATATTCCACTTGGAGTATGTGTCCACCCGGTCCTCTTCGTCAACAACAAGTGCTTCAAAATCGCGCCCACTGCTGTTATCCACATTCAGATAAACCATATAATCTTCTTCTATTTCCGGCAACTCATCCTTGACCATCAATGTTTTGGTATCGATGTCCAGATCCGAGACAAGGCTGTCAGACAGACAGTAAATCGAATCCCCATTGGAACTGCTGAGACCATAATAACCCCCTTCCACAGGAACTTCAATTCCCAAATCATACTGATACTCTTTTCCGTCTGCAGTCACAATGATTGTATAAGCAGGTTTTTCCAAACCATACTCAGAGATTGCTTCCACCGTCCGGTCTAGCGTTTTTGTCGCTTTTACCGGATTCAGGCAGTCAAACAATTCCATAACCTTTGATTCATCCAGTGGGATTTTTTCCTGTCCGGAGAGTTTCCACTCATCTCCTTTTTTCACAAGTGAATATGTTGCTTTTCCGTCCTTTTTCACTTCTATTTTCTGAATTGATTCCCCTGCAATCGTATCAACGGTAATTTCCTGCGCCGCTTCTTCTGCCGAATCCCCTTCTTCACTTTCCCCGCCTTTGGGTACCAGTAAATAAAGTACGATACATACCGCAAGCAGTGCACATAAACCCAAGAGGATCAGAAGATTTTTATGGCGTTTACTCACGTCATTTTTCATCAGCGTTTCCTCCTTCGATACCAGATTACAAAGCCAATTCCCAAAAGTGCCAACGGTACAACAACGACAAGAAATGCTGTCCAGAATACCCTATCTCCATCTTCAATTTTGACGGTCTGGGTATCCAGACTTCTCGTTGGAATCGCCAGTGTATTTGTCCGGCTGCCGACAAGCCAGTTCAGTGAATTCAAAAGCATGGTACGGTTTCCAAATTGATTGGAAGTGATAAATGTCTTGTTATAATTATCAAAATAACATCCATATACAACCAGCTTAGTCGCATTTCCGGTTCCTTCAGTCTTCTCCGAATAAGTATCCGTAACAGCAACAGCAACATTAAACGGACCACTGATATCGCTGTCTATCTTTTCAATACTTTTAGCCTCCGGGTCCACCCGGCTGTAGGATGCATCCGACGACTGCAGCAGAGGTTCAATACTCAATGTACTCCGCACTTTTTTCTGACTTGTCATTCCCACAGCAAGAGCCTGGAATACGGAGCCTTCTTTCACATCTGCAGTAATGTCATGTTCCTTGATACTCGGACAGATAATGGTTGGATAATTTGCACTCATACACTGCTTCGTATCCACTACATAACCATCCACAGTATCTACTCCATATGCGCTGAGCAGTTTTTTATAGTTCGGCTGATCCTCTGCTTCCGGATTCATAAAGAACATTGCCTTTCCGCCATTCTGAAGATAGGAATTGAGAATTTTGTATTCTTCCTCGTTAAAATCATACTTTGGTCCATTAATGATCAGAATATCACTGTCCTCCGGTATCTTTTCTGCCTTTGAGGTATCCAGAGTCTCTGTCGTCATATTACTCTTTGTCAGAATATCCGTGAAATCTGAACCAAGATCAGTCTCTCCATGTCCGGAAGTTACATACAGTTTCTTCGACTCTGCCGATGTCACTCCCTGAATAGCCGCGGTAATTTGTCCCTCCGCATCCAGACTGTTTGTCTGACTGTATGTGGAATAATCCATGTCCTGCACATACATATCTGAATATGACACATGGCGGGATGCATTTTTCGTCTCATTTACAACAATAACATCATTATCTGAAATCTCATCATCGGTGTAGGTTTTTGAGAAGTTCGGATAAATAACCGGATCTTTTTTCTCTATGCTGATATGACCGAGTTTTTCATATTCATCCAGTACTTTTTCAATTGGCGTAGCTTCTTTGCCACTCTGAACCATATAATATATCGTGATATCATCCTGCAGTTCATTTGCCATGTTTTTGGTGTCATCCGTCAGTGAATAAATCTTATCACTGCTCAGATCTACGGTTATATTCAGTTTTCCAACCAGCAGATTCAACACAACTACAACAATGAGAACAATTACCATTGTCAACGTCTGGAACCCACCCATTTTGAACTTACGGCTGGAAAAGGACTGTTTAAATCCCTGTTTTTTCATTCTATTGGTCTCCTTTCCCATCAATTATAGCGTTTCTTCTTGATTCTCTGGATTGTCATAAATACAAACAGGAAGCTGACGCTGATATAATATACCAGAGCACTCACATCAAAGATTCCAAGAAGGAAATTATCATACCGCTCAATAATCGATACTGCTCCCAGTGTGTTACCGATCAGAGCATCGAATTTACTTGTAAAAAGAAGATACATCGTCACAAGGAAAGCCTCTGCCACAATACCGATAATTGCTGTCATCCATGCATTATGAATCCAGAAATACAGTCCGACGCAAAGAACTACTATAAGTCCTGCCAAAAACCAGAATGTAAATATATGGTCAGATGGAAGCATCTGGGCAATACTTGACATCAAATACGTAAATATCATAATCAGTCCAGATGCAACTGCTGCAATCACCTGGCTCTCTGTCAGTGATGAAATAAAGAGACCGATTGCAATATAAGCTGCTCCAAGCAGGAAAAATCCAAGGGTACTGCCATAGGCGATTGCAAAATCAACGCTCTCAACTCCCGTGGCAACCTTTTTTACAAGTCCATTCAAAATTAACGGATACGTACATACGATAAGCATTGCAAATCCCAACAGGGTAAGAAGCGCCATATATTTACCGACAATAATTTTGCCGATTGATACCGGCGACGTATATAAGAGCTGATCGGTTTTCTGACGATTTTCCTCTGCCACAATACGCATGGTCAGAACCGGTACCAGAAGTACAACGAAGAAAAACTCAATTCCCTGATATACATAAGAAAAATTGGTCACACCGTTCATTAAATTATACACCATAAAATACAGACTTGCCAAAACAAGAAAAATGGCAATAAACACCCATCCGATCATTGAGGTAAAATAAGAACGCAGTTCCTTTTTATATACCGCAAACATCTATCGTGTCCCTCCTTTCTTATCCATTCCCCTGGCACTACCGGTAAGTCTGATAAATGCTTCTTCAAGGGTTGGCACTTTACTGTTCATCTCAAGAATTGCACATCTGGCATCAGCAAGTGCATAAAATACATTTTCTCTCACATCATATTCGACCGGGCTTGCCAGTTCAACCTGATAAATCTCATTCTTGGCGGTATCCGATACTGAAATCCGCTCCACATATTCAACCGGTTCGAGTATACTCTTTATCAGTTCTTTATTTCCTTTTATCAGCATCGTAATTTCATTTTTCTGCTCAATATGTTTAGGGATTTCCTCAGGTCGGTCAGCAACTACAAGTCGTCCATTGTTAATAATCATAATCTGGTTACAGACCGCACTTACCTCCTGCATAATGTGGGAGCTGAGAAGAATCGTATGTTTCTTGCTGAGTTCCCGGATCAAATCCCGCATTTCCAAAATCTGCTTCGGATCCAGCCCGACTGTTGGCTCATCGAGAATGAGCACTTCGGGATCACCGATCATGGCACCTGCCAGCCCGACACGCTGTTTATATCCTTTGGAAAGATGCTTAATCAGACGTCCGGACACATCCGTTATCCGTGCCAGATGCATAACCCGTGAAAGAACCGCATCCTTATCTGCTTTTTTTACCTTTTTTAAATCACATACAAACCCCAGATATTCACTTACAAGCATATCCGGATACAAAGGCGGCTGCTCCGGCAGATAGCCTATGCAGGCTTTTGCTTTCTCCGGCTCTTCAACAACATCATAGCCATTGACTGTTACCGTTCCCTCCGTGGCGGAAATATAGCCTGTTATTATATTCATTGTCGTAGATTTACCGGCACCATTTGGCCCGAGAAATCCAACAATCTGTCCCTTTTCAACCGTAAAGCTCAGATTGTCTACTACGTTACGCCCGCTGTAACGTTTTACCAGATTTTTTACCTCAATCAAAATCTGACCCTCCTTTTATTGATACAATTCTTTATAACTATACAACGTAAATGTTAACAAAGTATGAACGTCGGCAACACAAGTTAAAGCTCTATTAAAATAAGAATATTTGACACCAAAACAAAAAAGGAGTAGAATGAGCAAAGAATTGAAAAAAGGAGAACAAAAGAATGAGTATGCACTATAAAAAAGAGATTATATCACCTGAAGTTTTACAGGAGTTATACCCTCTTACGGAAGAACAAAAGAAACAAAAAGAAGTTAAAGATGCACAAATCCGTGATATCATTACTGGTAAATCCGACAAGTTTCTTGTGATTATCGGCCCATGCTCTGCTGATCACGAGGATTCTGTCTGCGAATATATAACACGTCTGGCTAAAGTCCAGGAACAGGTAGAGGATAAAATTCTGATTATCCCACGTATTTATACAAACAAACCAAGAACTACCGGAGAGGGCTACAAAGGAATCGTTCACCAGCCCGATCCCGAAAAAGCACCGGATTTTATGGAAGGACTCATCGCCATGCGAAAAATGCATCTTCGCGCAATTTCCGAAACCGGATTTTTTGCTGCCGATGAAATGCTCTATCCGGAGAACTGGCCATATATCAGTGACATTCTTTCCTATGTTGCAGTAGGCGCACGTTCTGTAGAGGATCAGCAGCACCGTATGACAGTCAGCGGAATGGATCTTCCGGTTGGAATGAAGAACCCAACCAGTGGTGATTTTTCTGTTATGTTGAATTCCTGTATTGCCGCCCAGTCTCCTCACACGTTTCTTTATCGGGGTTACGAAGTTGCCACCGATGGCAACCCATTAGCACATACGATCCTGCGCGGTGCCGTCAACAAACATGGTCAGTCTATTCCGAACTATCACTATGAGGATTTGGAACGCCTACATGAGAAGTATTCTCTGCTGAATCTGAAAAATCCAGCGTGTATTGTAGATGCCAATCATTCAAATTCCGGTAAAAAATATTATGAGCAGCCTCGTATCATCGACGAAGTGCTCCACAGCCGCCAGGTATCACCGGCAATCAGTGAACTTGTCAAAGGTGTCATGGTGGAAAGCTATCTTCTTCCGGGATGCCAGAAAGTAAACGAGCACGAATTTGGAAAATCCATTACTGACCCATGCCTTGGATGGGAAGAAACCGAGCGCCTGTTTGACCGGATAGCCGAGCGTTTATAATGACAGAACCATATCACAGCAATTTCTCCATCAATGGATAATTACATTTTGCCTCCAGAAAACAGGCAGCAAAAAAAGTAATTACAAGAAGAACTGTTACCAGCCACTTGTGTTGTCTATGATATCCTTTTTCTTTCACCCACGCAAAGCTGAACAGATACAGAGGAATAAGGAGAAGCGCATGAGGGAACAGGCTTGCCAGATACAAAAGAATTCCGAACGGTCCTTTCATAAAAATAAAAAAAACGATTAGAAATCCATTTCGGAAACCTGTATACAATAAAAAAACGGATTGATAGAATTTGTGAATCACGGTCACTGACAGAAGCCAGAACAGGGCAAAAAAGCGCCCGTGATTCCAGACTGCCTGTACCATTTTACAAAACAGTGAGCTCTCATCACCGGGCCAGGCTGACAACTGTTTCTCAAAAGAGGTTATCAGCCCGCTAAAAGAATTCTGAAATAAATAGTAAAATGCCGCACCAAGAAAAAAACCGACAAGAAAAAGTAATACAATGCTCTTACAAAAATTACTGTTTTCTGTACGGTTTTTTTTATTTTTCATTGGATTCATGTCTGTTTCCTCCTTCCGTCTGTGAAACCTCTGCTCCGTGTGCAGATATCACCTGTTTCTATCCTATGAAGGAGGTAAAAAAAACATACTTATTTCTTTTTTAAAACCCGATATGCCATGATAGCGGCAATTGTTTTTCCATCCGTAATTCTGCCGTCGAAAATCATTTCTGTCAGCTCTTCCAGCGTATATTTTTCAATCTGGACAAATTCGTTTTCATCCAAATGCTGACGGGACGGTATCAGTTTTTCCGTATAATATATACCGATTTTCTCACTGGTATAGGCTGCAGCAGAATGATAATCTACCAGATGATGGATTTCGTCTGAACGATATCCAATCTCCTCTTCGAGCTCCCTTGCTGCACAGACCGCAAAATCTTCATCCACGCTGTCACGGCCTCCTGCCGGAATCTCTAACAGCAAATCATCAATTGCCCCACGGTACTGACGGACAAGAATAATCCTGCCATCCTCATCCACGGGAACAATCGCGGCTGCTCCCTTGTGCTCAATCACATCCCACTTCGTATGATTTCCATTGGGCACTTCCATTTGATATGAATAAAAGTCCACTATTTTCCCATGGTGCTCGAGTTTTTTTTCTAATATTTTAAATTTTTCCATTATTTCAATCCCTTTAAAAATGCTTCAATTCTGTCCATTCCCTTTTCAATCTGCTCTTTACTAATCGCATAGGAGAGACGGATATAATCCGGGAATCCAAAATCGGTACAAGGTATAACAGCCACACTGAAATCATTCAGAAGAATAGATGCCAGATTGGATACATCGGATACTTTTTCCCCTTTATATTCCATATCAAAGGTATCTGACACCTTCACAAATGCATAGAAAGCTCCCTTTGGCTCCAAAATACTCGTATGTGGAAGTGCCTTGGCACGATTGTAAATATAATCGCGTCGGCCCGCAAATTCGCGAATCATTTCTTTTACTTTGTCCTGTGGTCCTGTCAGTGCTTCCACTGCTGCTTTCTGGGCAATAGAATTCGGGTTTGAAGTCTGATGGCTCTGTACACTGCTCATCAGTTTTGTAATCTCTTTACTTGCTCCGGTATATCCGATACGCCATCCTGTCATTGCATAGCTTTTGGACAGACCACTGCATGTGATGGTGTGATCATAAATTTCTTTTCCCAGGGAACCGATACTAACATGCTCATCCTCACCATATATGAGATATTCGTACATTTCATCGGCTACCACATAAATATCTTTATCGATAATTACCCGGGCAAGAGCTTCCAGTTCTTCTCTTGTATATATCATTCCGGTCGGATTGTTCGGGGAATTCAAAATAAAAGCCTTTGTCTTTTCATTACAGGCGGCCGCCAATTTTTCCGGTGTGATTTTGAAGTTTTCTTCCTCTGTTGTCTTCACGATTACCGGTACACCACCTGCCAGCTTCACAATTTCCGGATAACTGAGCCAAAACGGTGCAGGAATCACAACTTCGTCCCCTTCATTTATTATGGCTGTAAAAATATTGGTCAAAGAATGCTTACCACCGTTGCTGACAACAATCTGATCCTCTCCATAATCCAGATTATTGAATGATTTGAATTTCTCACTGATTGCTTTTTTCAATTCAACGGTACCGGAGGCTGGTGTGTATTTGGAAAAACCACTGCGAATGGCTTCGATTGCGCTCTCATTGATGTTATCCGGAGTATTAAAATCCGGTTCACCCGCTCCAAATCCCACGATATCCACACCCTGTGCCTTCAACTCTTTTGCTTTTGCCGTAATTGCCAGTGTTGAAGAAGGTTTTACCTCACTAGCTTTCTTTGATAATGTTAATGCCATAATAGACCCTCCTATTCCTTAGTTAAAGCGCCAATCAGGGCATAGTTATGTCTTGATTGACGCCATTGTCTTTTCTATTCTATAACAAAATAACAGATAATGCAAGAACCACTTTTTTTAATCTGTTTTCTAGTTTTTAAAACTATGAATTGGTGCCGGAATGCGTCCGGTACGGGTAACAAAGTCTTCACATCCAAAGCGGTTTACCGGCATGATCGGTGCATAACCAAGCAGCCCGCCAAACTCTGCGGTATCGCCAACACTTTTTCCATGCACCGGAATCAGGCGCACCGCTGTCGTCTTCTGATTTACCATTCCAATCGCCATTTCATCGGCAATAATACCTGCAATTGTTGTGTCTTTTGTATCTCCCGGAATAGCGATCATATCAAGTCCTACCGAGCATACACAGGTCATCGCTTCCAGTTTTTCCAACGTCAGCGCACCATCATGTACCGCATCGATCATCCCCTGGTCTTCGCTGACCGGAATAAAGGCACCACTGAGCCCCCCCACATAAGAGGACGCCATAACACCACCTTTTTTTACCTGATCATTGAGCATAGCGAGTGCTGCTGTTGTTCCCGGCGCTCCGGCACGCTCCAGACCCAGAGATTCAAAAATCTCAGCAATACTGTCTCCAACTGCCGGTGTAGGCGCGAGTGACAGATCAATGATACCAAATGGAACTCCAAGACGTTTCGAAGCTTCATAAGCAACCAGTTGTCCCACACGAGTAATTTTAAATGCGGTTTTTTTGATGGTTTCACATACAGTGCTGAAATCTTTTCCCTTTACCTGGTCAAGAGCCGTCTTTACAACCCCCGGACCACTGACACCGACATTGATAACCGCATCCCCTTCTGTCACGCCATGGAAAGCACCTGCCATAAATGGATTATCATCCGGAGCATTGCAAAAAACAACAAGCTTCGCACAGCCGATCGAATCCTTTTCTTTTGTGAGCTCTGCTGTCCGCTTGATAACCTTTCCCATGAGCAGTATGGCATCCATATCAAGACCTGTTTTTGTAGATCCCACATTGACGGAACTGCATATAAATTCCGTACCGGCAAGTGCCTCCGGAATAGACTCAATCAGATAACGGTCTGCTGTCGTCATTTTTTTTGAAACAAGTGCCGTATATCCGCCGATAAAATTAACACCAACTGTTTTGGCTGCCCGGTCAAGAGTTTTTGCGATTTCCACGAAATCTTCCGGTCCTTTGCAGGCACTTGCACCGACAATGGCAATCGGTGTGACAGATATCCGTTTATTTACAATTGGAATTCCATATTCTGTCTCAATGGCTTTTCCCGTTGCCACAAGTTCTTTCGCCGTCGTTGTAATTTTATTATATATATTTTCACACAATGTATTCAAGTCACTACTGATACAGTCTAAGAGGCTGATTCCCAGTGTGATTGTACGGACGTCCAGATTCTGTTTATCTATCATCTGGTTAGTTTCAAGAACCTCATTGATATTGATCATGGTTATCCTCCATTCTGATTTCTATTATAACCGGTGCATTTTGTCAAAAATTTCTTCTCTCTGCACACGAACTACACATCCGATATCCTCGCCAAGCTTTTCCAGTTCTCCTGCCACTTCGACAAATTGTTTATCGACGGATGTAAAGTCCACAATCATCATCATGTTAAAAAAGCCATCTACGATTGTCTGAGATATATCCAGAATGTTGATTTTATTATCCGCTAAAAAGGTACATACTTTTGCAATAATACCTACACTGTCCTTTCCTACTACTGTTATTATAGTCTTTTTCATTTCTTCCTCCGTTCTGTGTCCTGTGACACATACTGATTTATTTTATTTGTATTGCCGGTGATGGAATATCACGGTTGGCAACTGACAGCTCTGTCGAGAGTCCACGCCATATCTCGCTCTGTTCCAGTTCATAACTGACCGTATTGTAAGCCAGTTCCGGAAAATTATTTTCCTTGCTGAGATGCCCCAGCAGGATATGCTGCAAATCACGATGCAAAACTTCCTTAATAAGTCTGGCTGACATATCATTGGAAAGATGTCCGTGGTCTCCGAGAATCCTCATCTTTAAAGAATACGGATAATTTCCAACCTGCAACAGATTAATATCGTGATTTGACTCAAGCAAAAGTGTATCACATTCTCCGAGACAGTCAATCATTTTATCATTATAACAACCGGTATCCGTCGCAATCCCTACCTTTTTCCCGTCCTTTTCCATCGTATAACATACCGGCTCTGCTGCGTCATGGGAAATAGAAAATGGGCGGACAACACCACCAGCCAGCTCAATCTCATCGTCTGGTGATATGGAATGGAAAAGTTCTGTAGAAATATTATTCATATTGGACTTTTCCCAAATCGATTTTATCGTTCCCGCCGTTGCATAAACAGGGATTGGAACCTTTCTAAGAACAGGCCCCAATCCACTGATATGATCACTATGTTCGTGGGTAATACAAATCGCCTTTACCTGCTCAAAGGTAAGCCCCTCCGCCTCCAGTCCTTCCCGGATGCGTTTCATACTAATCCCCACATCAAATAAAATACCCTCTTTATCGGTGCCGGCGTAAATACAGTTCCCACTGCTTCCACTGGCAATACTGTAAAGTTTCATAGTCACATCATCGCCTCAATCTGGTCACTGTCTATCGTGATTTTGTCACGACCATTTTTCTTTGAATTATACATTGCCCAGTCAGCTCTTGTCAAAAGCTCACTTGGATTTGTACAGGTCTCCGGATAGCTGGCAATACCGGCACTGGCTGTAACATGAATTTCCCGGTTATCATAATTTACCTCTTTACTGCGGATTTCATCGTGAATCTGTTTTACAATTTCATAGGTTTCTTCTACTGACTTATCAAGGAAAGCAATGACAAATTCTTCCCCTCCATATCGACCGGCAATTCCTCCATGTAAAATAGCTCCCTTGTTTAAAAGATGTGCCACATAACGGATGACTGCATCTCCACACTGATGACCATAATTATCATTTACCATTTTGAACTTATCAATATCAAAAAGCGCCAGTGTAACCGGAATCTTTTTATTCATTGCCTCTGAAAGATAATCATTGAGGAGCTCCTGCAGATGGCCTCGATTGTAAATGCGGGTAAGTCCATCCCGGATAGCCATATCGTTCATTTTCGCATACAATCTCGCGTTGGAAATACCAATACTCAGCTGGCTGGCAATATTCTCATAAAAGTTTCTTCCATCCATAAAAGCGTTTTCTTTGTTCTTTCCAACAACCAGAGTTCCCAATCTCTCAGACTGCTTTACGATTGGAAGACAAATCATAGAAGGAAGTTCATGTTCGTCATCCAGATATTTGAAGAATTTTATGGTATCCATTTCCAGGTTCTGAATATAGGTTTTGGATAATAACATCAACTCTTTGAGCTCTGTTTCCTTAACTGATTTCAAAATAGCATCTTCGAAATTTTTCCCCATGCTGCCCGAAATCGCCACATAGCGCCCCTGTGGTTCTTCTCCCGGAGCAAGAAGACTGTTGTCGGGTTCAAGAACAATCATCACCAAATCCATGTCCAGACGAATGCGCATAATTTTAGTCACATTCTGTAACATTTCCTCTTTTCCAAGAGATGTCGTAATTGTGGATGCAACTTCATTTTGTACGGACATCTCGTCATGGGCACGATTAATCTTTTTATTTGCCGACTGCAAATCGATTTTCTGACGTCCCAGCACCTCATTAATCTTTTTGATTTCCTCCTGATGTTCTCGAAGAGAATTATTCAGCTCATTGAGGTTTTCCACCGCACGGTCCTGTGCAAAAATTTTCTTTTCAAAGCAATTCCACATGGCAGCAAGCACCTCACCGAGCAGAATTACCACAATCAGTAATATAACACCGAGCACAAGAATCTGAAGTGACAAAGCTGCCGGCAACTCTTCCTTATGATGAGTAGCCGCCCAAAGACGGTTTGCTTTCATAAAATACAATCCAAAAGTTGCCAAAAACAAAGCGACCATAACCAGATATGTAACAACCCGGTTTATCGTTTCATCAAACGGAATATACAAAACGGTTTCTACTGCAAAAATCGCAATAATGACAATCGTCATCACCCTCTGATACTCTGTCGTCATCAGATTAAAAGCTGCACAGACAAGAATCAGGCGAAACAAGTGAAAGGCAATGCCGCCTTTGCCCTTATCCAGAAACTGTAATTTTCCTCTGCCAGTCTGAACTTCTAAAAAAATCATAACTCCTGATCCGACAGTAACACTCAGCATAGCCATAAACGTAATTCCGGTTTCCCCAACAAATGAAACCAGACAACATACAGCATACAAAGCATAAATCATCACATGGCAAAGCGTAATATTTCTGCCGTTCCGAATCTCTTCAAATTTTTCTCTCATAACCCTGCCCCCTTTTATAGTTTATAGTGATTTACTTTTCCCAATATAACTCAATCTCGTCGCCATCCCATACCGGCTCCGTAAATTCTTTATCAACCCCATTGATTCTCGTTATCAGTCTTGTTCCTCCTGCCTTTGACATATCAAACGGATATACGTCAAATACATCGACAAAAATAGGTTTCTCCTTCGCCGGCATAACAACCGGTTTACCATTCACCGTAACATGAACCGGCGCTGATGATACGGCTTCCTTTATCTCTCCGGCCACCGTCGTCTGTACCGCTCCGGGTATTATTTCACCGTCTGGCCCCATCTTTGCCGTGTCAAACGGTATTCCCTGCATCCACTCCGGCAATGGTTTTAATGGCTGTAAAAGAGGATCTTTTTCTATCTGCTTCTGAAAATCATCTGTCTCCGAATTTTCTCCGTCTAAGGAATTTCCCTCTTCTTTTGGTTGTTCAATCGGTTTCGGTTTCCGCTCTACAACATCACCATTTTTAACTTTTGCTGTTAGAACAGCATCCATACCATTGAGTAGAACCTCATTCTCACTTTGTGTATCGGTAAATTCAAGAAGCTTCGCTACCGTATAATAGTCAAAAATCTCTATACGATCTTGATTTTTTATCTGGTAAAGCATATCGTTTGCTTCTGAACCATTTACCTCTACCGTCTTGGGACACAAAACTTTTTTCCCAAATAAGGTAATCGTTATTTCCTCTTTACATTCCGGAATATCCGCAAGCTGGACAGCACCATCCTCTCCTTTTGTAGATGGGCGAATCCATATCTCATCATTTTCCTGTACAAACTCATTCAGACTGACTTCGCGCCCATTGCGCTTAACTTCCGCCACATCACCGGGCTTTCCTTTTGCCACTCTCTCATTTCCGTTCACAAAATAGGTAAGACTATTACCTCGTACCGGGAACAGATTTGACTGCAGATAACCGGCGCTGACACAGGCATCCAATACGGTAACTTTACTGTTATCATAAAGTTTCACACGCTGGTCATTTACAAAAACATGGATAAAGTTATTTCTCTTTTCATAATAATTGAGACAAATTCCAATCGGGGTAACCATCGTGGAATCCTTTTGAATTCCTTCCTGCAGATAATCAATATGCGTGAGAACCTCGGCCCCGCGGATTGCCACACGATTTTCCGGCAGTTCCAGATACTCTGCGAGACGCTTTGTGAACCCCTCGTGTTTGCCGCCTCCTCCAACGACAAAAACAGCACTGACTTTACCACCATTCAGCTCAATGATACGACTCGCAACTTTTTTTGTGATCTCATCAACGGCCCGGGACGCCACATTGAGAATCTCCTCTTTCGTTGCACGCACATGTTCTCCGAAAATATTTTCAAAGCTCAAAACTTTTTTCTTATCACACTGACGCTTAATCCGCTCCGCAGTCTCAAAATCGATGAGATAATTGCGGGCAATCTCCTCGGTAACCTCATCTCCTGCCAGTGGAATCATACCAAAAGCAATAATACTTCCTTCTTTTACAATAGAAATGTCAGAAGTCCCTGCTCCCACATCAATCAATGCGATGTTCAGCAACCGGAATTTCTCAGGAATTGCCACATTGATAGCGGCAATCGGCTCCAGTGTAAGGCTTGCCACATGAAGTCCCGCTTTCTCAACCGCCGCATACAGACCGTCAACAACTTCCTCCGGCAAAAACGTTCCAATCAGCTCCACACCAATGGTGTTTGCCGTATGAAGTTCAATCATTTCCATCGGATAGCCATTGAGATAATATTTAATAGTAGAATACCCCACACAGAAAAAATGACGTTTGGCATTGTCTTCATCCTCACGGATTTGTGCATACGCCTTTTCAACTCCTAACATATCCAGTGTCCGGATATGCTCTGCCGTTACTTTTGTCTCTTCCGGGAACTCATAATCCACATATACTTTACGAGTCTTAAGCACCCGTCCGGCTGCGGCAATACTCACTTCATGTAAATCCTGATGGAGTGTTTTTTCCAGCCGGTTCTTTATCTCTGAAATTGTCTTTGCCACAGTAGAAATATCATGAATCTGCCCATCAATAACAGCTCTTGATGTGTGTTCAATGGATTCCTGTGCAACAACAACAAAACGGTCGGTCCCAATTCGGTATCCCACAGTTCCTACAATACTTCGCGTACCAATATCCAGGCCAAATACATATCCTTCGTTTTTATTATCCATAAATCCTGCCTCTTGTCATTTGATTCACACCATTCATCTTGTATCTACGTTTATATATGTTTTAGTATACCACATTTTCCCTTTTATGCCTAGTAAAATATACACCAATCGCTAATTTTTCTTTCGATTTTTCATCCATTTCGAAAGCCTTTGTTCCAAATCCATCCTGTCACCGTTATTAGGCAGAACGCGATCACATCTTTTCTGGTACTCTTCTTCTCCCATCTGCTGCTTCATGATAGATTCCGCTTTTTCTCTCGTATATCCCCTTGATTCCATCAGTCGTTTTATGCGAATTTCCCGGTTGGTATGTATGCCCCATATTTCATCACAGAAAGCGTCACATCCTGTTTCAAAAAGAATTGCTGTTTCAAGAACGATAAGCGGCTCCGTCCTCCATTCCTGCAGTTTCTCACTGATTTCTTCTACAACGCAGGGATGAATAATGGCATTTAGCTGATTAAGTTTTCTTTCATCCGCATAAACCAACTGCGCCAACGCCCCCCGGTCTATACTGCCATCCTCGCAGAGAATCCCTTCTCCAAACTGCTCTCGTACCGCATCATATGCCGGATGCCCCTTTTCCATGACAACATGACCTATATCGTCAGCAATCAGTAGTTTTGCACCGTATTCTCTCTGTAAAATTTCCATTACTGTTGATTTTCCGCACCCTACGCCACCAGTTAATCCAATTACCATACTATCCATTCTCCTGTATATCATTTTGCGTCATACCAGGAATCCCCCTGCTTCACATCAGCAATCAGTGGAACACGGAGTTCACAGGCATGTATCATCTCTTCGTGAAGAATTTCAGTTACTTCTGATATTTCATCCCGGTGGGTTTCAATTAACAGCTCATCATGAATCTGCAAAATCAGACGGGAGCGGTAATTCCCCTCTTTTAACCGATTATTTACGCGAATCATAGCTATTTTTATAATATCGGCTGCCGTTCCCTGAATCGGCGAATTCATTGCAATTCTCTCTCCAAACTGACGCTGCATGAAATTTTTTGCCGAGAGCTCCGGAATCGGACGGCGCCTTCCGTACAGGGACGTCACATATCCTTTGCTCTTTCCCTGCTCCACCATTTCATCCATAAATTTTTTCACTCCGGGATAAGTGACAAAATAATCTTCAATATACTTCTCCGCCTCTTTTTTGGTAATCCCCAGATCTCTGGACAATCCAAAACCGCTGATTCCGTACACGATACCAAAATTAACAGCTTTGGCATTCCGTCTCTGTAGCTCTGTCACCTCTTCATACGGGGTATGAAAAACAAGTGCCGCCGTGGCCCGGTGAACATCTGCATTTTCCCTATACGCCTCAATCAATCGCTCATCGCCCGACATATGCGCCAAAACTCTTAATTCTATCTGGGAATAATCAGCATCAAGAAATACATATCCCTCTTCCGGCACAAAAACTTTCCGTATCTGCCTGCCAAGTTCCATCCGGATCGGAATATTCTGAAGGTTTGGCTCCGTTGAACTGAGCCTCCCTGTCGCTGTGATAGTCTGGTTAAATGTGGTATGAATCCTTCCATCATCCTCGTTGATAAACACATCCAATCCATCCGCATACGTGGATTTTAATTTGGTAAGCTGCCGGTATTCCAGTATCATTTCGATTATGGGATCCTCAAAACGCAGACGCTCTAAAACCTCTGCTGACGTAGAATATCCGGTTTTTGTCTTTTTGCCATATGGCATATGCATTTTTTCAAAAAGAATCACGCCAAGCTGTTTCGGAGAATTGATATTAAACTGTTCTCCCGCCCGTTCATAAATCTCTCTCTCCAACTCCAGAATCCTCTTACCGAGCTGTTTTCCATACTCCTGTAAAGCCTGTCTCTTTACCAGTATACCCTGTTTTTCCATGTCATACAGTGTAAATATAAGCGGCATCTCAATGTCAATAAAAAGATTCCATGATTTCATTTTTTTCAGTTCTTTTTGCAGTGTTTTGCATGACAAAGCATTTACCATAGCGCAGCAGCAGAGATACGATACCAGTTCTTCTTTTTTCTCCGCATACGCAGCCTCTTTTGACAGTTTTCCAAAAACCTGGGAATAAACCGGCATTTGGATATCAGCATAAGTATCCGCGATGTCTTCCTCGGTAAATCCTTTCTGAACCGGATTAATCAGATACGCAGCCACATTGGTATCAAAACAGTATGCCGGCTGAAGCTGCGAAAAAAAGTCCAGTTGTTCCTTGAGATTGTTGGCTGCCAGAAGATGAGACTGGCATACTTTCCCCTGAATCCATGCGAGAACTGTCTGCTCCGGAAGTGACTCACCAATCTCAGCAAATCCAATCTGTTCTTTATCAAAAGCTATTGCAAGCCCCAGCAGACGCCCCGTTGTTTCCTCCATAAGAAGTGTCATTTGACCGGTTCCATCCTCGGACATATCTTTGTTTGCACGATATACAGCAGCAATTCCTATCGGTTTATCTTTCGCCAGTTTAGAGGTAAATTCATCGAATTCACTTTCATTACGGATAATTCCAATTTTACTTTCAAACTCACGGCTGGTTCCTGTCTTCTCCCCAAAGCGTCCAAGAATCGACTTGATATCCAGTGCCTTAATGAGCTGATATGCCTGTTCATTGTACATATCTTCCACCAGGCAGTCCTCCATACGGATTCCCAGCTTACAATCAGTTTTTATCGTGGCAAGTGTCTTACTCATTTTGGCCAGCGGAATATTATTTTTTACAGCTTCCCTTGCCCGGTTCGGTGTGATTTCATCGACATGGGCAATCGCGTTTTCAACGGTTCCAAAAATCGTAAGTATTTTTACTGCTGTTTTTTCACCGACTCCCGGCACACCGGGAATATTGTCTGAGGAATCTCCCATCAGTCCTTTCAGATCAATAATCTGGGATGGTGTTACCCCGTATTTGTCAATAACCTGCGCCGTATGATAATCCTCCACAAGTGTTTTCCCGCCCTTTGTTTTCGGTATGCGCACTAAAACACGGTCAGTCGCAAGCTGCAAAAGATCTCTGTCTCCTGACAGGACAACAACCTCGTAATTTTCTTTTTCTCCCTTCCTGGCCATTGTGCCGAGAATATCATCTGCTTCAATTCCTTCTTTTGAAAAAATCATAATATTCATTGCCTGCAAAATTTCTTTCAGAACAGGCACCTGCTCCTGCAGTTCTTCCGGCATTGCTTTCCTTGTCCCTTTGTATCCATCATACATCTTGTGACGAAAGGTTGGTTCCTTTCTGTCAAAGGCAACCAGCAGGTGACTCGGATTTTCTTCCTCAAGCACCTTAAACATAATATTCAGAAAGCCATAAATGGCATTTGTATGCAGCCCGTTTCTGGTTGTCAGATCCGGTACCCCATAAAAAGCCCTGTTTATAATGCTGTTTCCATCAATTAAAAGCAATTTGTTATCCAATCTTCAACCCTCTTTCTATCTATATTCGGTTGTCAAAAGGGGCTTTTCACAACCGAATCTTATCAAACAAAAAAGCTGATTCCCAGCAATCACTGCCGAAAATCAGCTTTTATGCGGATGGCGGGACTTGAACCCGCACGATGTCACCACCGCAAGATTTTGAGTCTTGTGCGTCTGCCAATTCCGCCACATCCGCTCACAACATTTGTTATCTTATCATCTTTTCGGCCTGTTGTCAACATTTTTTCTCGCAAAAAACTTTTATTTATTTCAAATTTGCTTTATCTGCTAACCGTCGTATTTCTTGCTTTTGCATTTTGGATACTTCGAAATTTTCCATGTATGGGTTCGCCGCATAAAAGATGTTGATTTGAGAAAATACTTGTAACGCGGTATTGTATTGGCATCCGAGCCGTTTACAATCGGGTCGTCAAATGTCACATCAATATGATACCATTTACCTTCCAGTTTCACCATATTCCACCCATGTCCGATATTGCCACTCCGACCGACCACAAACCGACATGGTATATGCAGATGTTTCATGATTTTCTGAAACGCATAGGCATACCCGTCACATACTGCCACCCCTTTTAGCAGTGCTCCTCTGGCAGAATGTGACAGCGGCGAGAGAATGCCCGACAGATATCCCTGATAATCATATTTCACATGGGCAATCATCCAATTGTGAACGGCCCTGATTTTCTGATACCTGGTCATTTTTTTCGAAATAATGCTTTTAGAAATCTGGATGATCCGATTATTTATTGTCCGTTTCAGAACCGTTACCTGACAAGTATAGGTAACCCCGTCTGCGGTGGCACTGACTTCGGCCTTTCCTGCCCCTACCGCCTTCATTTTTCCGGAAGAAGAAACCGATACTACTTTGTTTTTACTGCTCTTCCACTGCACGTTCTGATAAGTATTGTACAACGCATTTTTCTCATTCTCGCCCGCAAGTAATGTGACTTTTTTTATTGCCAGTGTACTTTTTTTTGTAGCCACAACAGGAATATCGCTTGCAAGTGCATATCGATACGGCTTTGTATTTTTACCTGCCGAGATATTGACAAATCGAACACAATTGTAAACCGCATATTTCTGCATTGTCGGATTTCCATCAAATGCCAGATATCTCAGATACGGACAATTATAAAATGCTCCTGCCTCTATCTTTGTTACGGTATCCGGAATGTTTACAGCTTTCAGATAAAAATTTCCGACAAAAGCCATAGAACTAATTGTCTGGACAGAAGATGGAATCGTGATTTTTGCCGCTGTTCCGCGATAAGAAACCAGACGATTTCCGGAAATCACAAACTCACTGCTTCCGATCGATTCTGCATCACTCCCGGGATTTCCCGTGCTCTGAGCCGGCACATCCGTCGGGGACGGTGCAGTAGTCGGTTGTGCCGTGCTTTCCGGGACACCCTCCGGATCCGATACAAAGCCCGGCAATGACGATGCCTGCACCGGAACCGGAGTCTTCCCCATCCCCAGAATTCCATACAAAAACAACCCTGCCAACAGTAATAAAGCAAACCGCTGTTTACACATTCCATTTCCTCCAGGTTACGTTATTTTCCAGCCTTATTTTCCAGCGCATGCTCCAGCGCTTCCACTACAATTTCCATAACTTTAATTCTAGCGTACAATTTGGAGTTTGCCTCAATAATATACCACGGAGCATTTTTTGTAGATGTCCGGAGCACCATCTCATCGACAGCTCTCTCATAATCATCCCATCTTGCCCGGTTGCGCCAGTCCTCATCAGTAATTTTCCACTGCTTCTCAGGTGTTTCCTGACGCTGTTTGAACCTTCTCTCCTGTTCATCCTTATCGATATGCATCCAGAACTTCAAAACTACAGCACCGGATCTGGTGAGATGCGCTTCCATATTGTTAATCTCGCTGTATGCCCTCTTCCATTCCTGTTCAGTGGCAAATCCCTCTATCCGCTCTACCAGAACTCTGCCGTACCATGTGCGGTCGAATATCGCCATATGTCCGTCTTTTGGAAATTTCTGCCAGAATTTCCAAAGATAATGATGGGATTTTTCCAGATCATTTGGCGCAGAAACCGGTACCACCTCATATCCTCTCGGATCTATACTCTGTGTGATGCGCTTTATCGCTCCACCTTTTCCACCGGCATCCCATCCCTCAAATGCAAGGATAACCGGTACTCTCTTTAAATACATCTGGTTGTGCAGAAGCGCCAGTTTTTTTTGTAACTTCTTTTTACGTTCTTTATATTCCTCCGGTGTTATATCAAGTGTCAGATCAATCCTCTGCAATACACCATTCTGCAAATCTTCGTCATTTTCCTTTTCTGTCTCCGGCAGATTCTCAGCTTTCACTTTTCCGGCTGATGAACGCTTTGCAGCTACTGCTTCCTCCATACGGTTCACCAATGTAGTCAGTATTTTGCAGGATGCATACTTTTTATCCATCGCTTCAACTACTGTCCATGGAGCTTCCGACACATCGGTTTCAATCAGCATATCATCATAAGCTGACAGACACTCATCATATGCCTTATTTTTTTCCCAGTCCTCTTTTGTTACACGCCATTTTGTAGATTTGTCTTTTACCAGTTCTTCCAGTCTGCGTTTCTGCTCTTTCTTTGTGATGGCAAGGAAAAATTTAACTAACAGCATCCCATCATCGGTAAACTGTTTCTCAAACTGACGGATTTCTGCGGCTGACAACTTTCCGGATGAAAGTCCCTGATACCAGCTCCTGTCAAAGATGTGGATACGCCCTTTTGCCGGTGTTTTTATGCTGTAGCGCCACAGATACGGATGCATCCGGTCCTCTTCGGACTCTTTTTCCATTGTATAGACTTTAAATCCCCGTGGGTCAAGCGGCCGGATCATCCGGTTAATCATTGTACCCTTGCCGGACGCCTCAAATCCCTCAAACACAATCATGATCGGGATTCCCAGTTCTTTGCACTCCCGCTGGAGTTCCCCCATACGAATCTCCAGATGTGCCATACGGGCATCATAAGTCTGTTTATCTGCCTCTTTTTTCATGTTGATCTTATCTAACATAGTAAACCCTCCTTTACCTTTTTCTTCTCCTTTTATCTACTCCTCGTCCAAAGATTACTCTTACGCAGTTGCTGATATTCTGCGTAGGCCTGTTCCAGAATCTTTCTCTCATTTGCAAATTTCAGCAAATGATATGCCTCGTGATATTTATAATACCCGGAATCTACAAAATATTCCTCTCTCTGCGGTTTTGAAAAATAACTGTCAGACCGCATTAAATACCAATGGACATCTTTCGATACGATTCCTTCCGGCACTTCGAACGAATAATGGCTTTTCCCAACATATTTGACTACATCACATTGTGCTCCTGTCTCTTCTCTCACTTCACGAAGAGCCGTATCCCGGTGTTCTTCACCTTCTTCTACCGTTCCCTTTGGAAGTACCCAACCTTCATACCTGTTATGATAATTTTTATATAACAGCAAAATTTTCCCCCGGAAAATCACGACTCCTCCACAGCTAGTTGCTTCGATCATTGCAATCCCTCCTGTGTGGAACTTTCTTTTGAGAGGCAATCTCCCATGCCGTCTCTTCTCCCTATTAGTATACCCTATTTTACCAGTAAGCGTCAAATATCTTTTTCGCAATCGGAACAGCATAGCGCCCACCGGTTCCAGCCGCCTCTACAACAATGCTGACAACAAGTTTTTTCCCGTCCTGCTCTGCATATCCGACAAACCATGCATGGGAATCTGTAGAACCATTTTGAAATTCTGCAGAGCCGGTTTTACCTCCCGCTTTATAGCTGGTTCCATAATAAAGGGATGTAGCTGTTCCCCTTTGAACCGTTGCCCGCATCAGTTTTTTCAGACTCCTTGCCTCTTTCCCTGTTATCGGCTCTGCCGCTTTCTTCGGCTCTGTCTTTTCAAGTACATTTCCCTCAAAATCTTCAATATGATCTACGACATATGGTGTCATTAATGTTCCACCGTTTACTGCCGCACAAACAAGCATTGCATTTTGCAGCGGTGACACGAGAACATCCCCCTGCCCGATGGATGCCTGCATAATATCGCCCTTTTTCGACTGGCTTGTAAGAAAAAAACGTGAACTGCTCTGCTCGAGTTTCGATATCGGAAGTGATTTATTGAAATACAGCGATTCGCAGGTTTTTCGCCACTGGCTCACATCCAGCCGGGACCCGATTTTACAAAAAGCCGCATTACAGGATTCTGCAAACGCAGTCTCCAGGTCCACCTGTCCATGAACTTCCCCACCGTAACATTTGATCTTATCCTCCCCGGAACCGATGCTCCCCTCACATGTGTAATGGAATTTATCTGTCCTGTTATTCTCCCGTATATATTCGAGTGCCGTGTACAGTTTAAATGTTGACCCCGGAGGATACAGCCCCTGGGTTGCCCGGTTATAAAGCGCCGAGTCCTCTCCGCTGTCTTTTGTGAGGCGGTTCCATGTCTCATCTGTCAGATTGCCCGGATTATAACTTGGTTTACTGACCATCGTCAGTATTTTACCTGTCTCCGGATCCAACACTACGACCGCTCCCTTCTGGTTTCCCAGTGCATCACCGGCAATCTGTGACAAGGTAGCATTTAGTGTAGTAACAACATTATTGCCGGGGTTTTTCTTGCCCTGCAATCCGTTAAACATTCCCATAACCGGATTAATTCCGGAGGTCAGCATCGTATAGCTCTCAGTCGCCTCAAGTCCGGTTTTTCCATGGCTTGTTCTCCCGACAACATGGGCAAAAAGTTCCCCGTACGGATATACGCGGGTTTCCTCCCCGTTCTTATTTGTCTTCGTCTCTGCCAGTACCTTCCCTTTATCTGACAGTATACTTCCCTTCACCACCCGCTTTGCCAGAAGTTCCTGCCGCTTATTTGCCGAATTATTCAACACCTGGTCTGAATCATGTATAACAAAATATATAAGGAATCCGGCCATCACAAGAAACAAAATCATGAACAGATACGTCACAACTGCCATTTCACGGTTCAGCCGTTTTCTGCTTTTGACATCATTTTTTTCTTCGTTTTCCGGAAATTCGTCTTGTGGATTCCGTTTCTTCGCTCTCAAGTTTTGCCACCTCCTCTCTGCCATTCATCACATACATGCCCTGTATAATACTGAAAATCACAATGGTTGTAATTATGGAGCTTCCACCGTAACTAATCAGCGGAAGAGTAACACCGGTGGAAGGAATAAATTTGGTCACACCGCCGATGCACAAAAACACCTGAAAAATAAATACAACACTCAGTCCAAACGCCGTCAGTTTATAAAATCTCTTTTTCATCTTCATCGCTATATTTACAAACATAATATAACTGCTGATATAGACAAGAATGAGGCAGACAGAAAAAATCACGCCGAGTTCTTCGGATATGGCGGCAAATATAAAATCACTCTCTGCCACTGGAATTGTATCCGGCATTCCCTGACCAAGTCCCATTCCAAAAAGACCTCCGGTTCCTATAGCAAACAGACTCTGGCAGATCTGATACCCCTTATCCGTGATATTTGCCCACGGATCCTGCCACGCAATCACACGGGTCTGTACATGCGAAAAGAAATGATAAGCCGCTATCGCTGCTGCAGTTCCTGCGCCAAGGCCTGCCGCCAGATAACCAATCTGCATCGTTGCCACATACAGTACAACAAGGTAAGTAATAAAGTAAATGAGTGCTGCCCCCAGATCTTTCTCTGCTACCAGAATCACGACATGCACAGCCGCCACTGCACTGATAACAACAATATGCTTGAATTTTGTCGTTTTGGATAACAGACCGGCGATAAAAAACACGTAGATTATCTTTACGAATTCCGATGGCTGTAGCTCGATTCCTCCAAGCGAAATCCAGTTTTTTGACCCATTATGCTCAACGCCAATCACAAACACCAGAAGCAACAGAAGGATTCCTGCCAGCGCATACTGCCACCCAAGTTTTTCCCAGATAGTAAAACGCTCAATAAACAGAGGAACAAGCAGGCAGATTCCCATTGCTGCGGCTGCCATTATAAGCTGTCGGAATGCCAGCGCATACTGGAGTCGTCCAAGAATAATAAATCCAATCATCATACAGGTCATCATATTGTTTAACACAAGCTTTGACAACCCCTTATAAAAGACCTGGTATATCTTAATAAACAAAAGAAAAAACAACAGTTCCAAAACATACAGGAAAAGATACTTGATATCTTTGTTTTCCATCAGAAGGATGGCACTGCAAATAAAGTGAATAAGCAGGGTCAATGTGCGTTGGATGCGGAATACCCGGTCCTTTCCCTCCACCGTTTTTCTCGCAAAAGCACGAAAACAGTAAAAGGTATAGACGGCAAATAATATTATGATTATATATCGCGAAAGCTCTGCAATTATAAGTTCCATTCTCTCATTACCTTTCTTACTTCATCACCGGATTCCCATGTAAAATCAAGCCGCACCGTATCTCCCGGCTCAGAACATACCGGTTCTTTTGTGTAAATTGTGTTAAAGCAGTACTCACAGTGCATAACTGCCACAAATTCATCCCCCTTTGGTCCCCTCAGAGAAACTCTTTTTTCCCCGGTTCCACAATGTCCCATGGATGAGCACACACATCCCTCTGTTACCATGACTGCAGTTCTTCCATAATTTCTCTTTTTGGCAGGAACAAGTCCAAAATCATGGTACACCTCTTCTGCCCGTTTATTTTTTCGGTAGAGGTTTTCATCTGCATACCACGTAATTCCCTCAAAATATTTTTCTGCATATAATAAACTTCTGTGACTATTTACAACAATTGCCTCCGGACAGATTTCCCGGAACACACTTCCATATTGTTCCCAATTTTTTTCAAAAGAATTTCTTCCCTTTCCTCGAAGTATACGTGGAAATTCAATAGCAAACCGTTCCCCCGAAAGAATCTTTGCGGCTTCTTCCCAGCACTTTGCCGGAAAATCAACCAGTTTAAAAATATACATCGTATCTTCTGGACATTCTTCTACTGCTGTCGTCAACTGTTTCATTGAAGCGACTCCAATCCAGTTTTCTCCTCGCTCCAGTGAGTCATTACAGGAATTTTTAAAAGAATGCGTCTTCTTTGTAACAGCATTTCTCGTCCCACCTGCTTTTTTCTCCCATTTTGCAATGGCTTCGCGTCGCATTTTCTTTACTCCCCCGATTGGCAGAAAAACATCAGGTGGAATACTGACCGTAAGTTCCTCAAAGTAGTAGCTGGTTGTCCCAAGAGCAGCCAGATTCTTTTTTATGTCTTCCTCATTTACCGGACGTTTTGCCGCCTGCTGCAAAATATCGCCTGTTACCTGCGCGGACACGCCATTCCCTTCGATCGTAAAGGTAACCGGTTCTCCAATCTGTCCGGCAAAGCTTCCCCGGATCGGATATCGGTCATCTACGCATTCAATCTGCTCGGAGATTTCCGCAAAAAGAGATGCATTTTTTCTCCTGTAAACTTTCTGCCCCGGATATATGTGGCTGCCTTTTTTTACATTAGCGGTCACCACTTCACCCTTGTGAGCTTCATTTTTTACCGTGTATTCGTAAGCTGTCGTCTCATCTTTTTCTCGGAATTCAAGAACATCCTGATAACGAATCTGCTCGTTTGCTACAAACTGTACCTGTCCTTTTGAACATTTTACCACCTCGCCCACCAGGGTTCCAAAATGGCCATTCTTGGTCAGACAGACCATCCGGCTTTTCTCCTTTTCAAACAAAAAACTGTCGGAGAATCCACCCCTGTTAAACAGATCCTGACTTTTTTTGTAGTCCTTCCACAGTACACTGTCCCGGTTTTGTACCAGTTCATCAAAGGCATCCCCACCCTCTTCTTCATAAAACGAAACATATTTGCGATACAAATGTGCCACATACGCACTGTATTCCCTCTTTTTCATCCGGCCCTCGATTTTGAACGAATCAATTCCTGCCTCGACAAGCTCCGGAATTTTAAACAAGGTGCAGATATCTTTTGTATTCAGCACATATCCATCTCCCAGAGAGGTATGATAGGGAAGCCTGCACGGCTGGGCACACATACCACGGTTTCCACTCCGGCCTCCTATCACTTCACTCATCAGACACTGTCCGGAATAACAATAACATAACGCCCCGTGAACAAACACTTCGATTTCCATATCGGTCAGTTTTCTTGCCTCCCGTATTTCCTCCATCGACAGTTCTCTTGCGGGTACATACCGTGTAACTCCATATCGCTTGAAAAGATTTGCCTCATCCCCTGAAAAAATCGTCATCTGGGTACTGGCATGCAAATCCATATCCGGAAAATTCTCATGCAGAAAGGAAAGTACTCCCAGATCCTGTACGATACAGGCATCCAGTCCCGCCTCATACAAAGGAGCAACCAGAGGAAATAATTCATCCTCCAGTTCCCTGTCATTCAACAGGGTGTTTACCGTCAGATAAATTTTCTTTCCACGCAGATGTGCATAAGTCAAAGCATGCGTGAGTTCATCCACCGTGGGATTTTCGGCAAAGGCTCTTGCTCCGAACCGGCTCGTTCCGGTATAAACAGCATCCGCCCCCATCTTCAGCGCACCATATAAACTCCTAAGCGATCCGGCTGGTGCCAGAATCTCTATCTGTCCCATCAAACACCTCCATGTTCTTGCGCCCGACAAATACCATTTCGTACAAGTACGATGGTGCTTGTCGGGCTTGTGCTACAAATAAGGACTGCTTTCGCAGTCCTATCGTCTTGATTTCTGTCCCGGCCGCTGTTTCAGCTGCGTCTCGAGCTCTATAATCTTTTTCTCTGCTTCCTCCAGAGAAGCCTCCAGTACACCATTTTTCAGTTCATAGTCTTTGACTTTATCTTGCAGGGAAATAATCTCATGTTTCATATCGAGAACCTGCTTATCTTTCAGTTCTCCCTCGCTCTTAAATTCCTGAGCCCTTTTTTTGGCTTTATAATAGTCATCGGCTATATTGATTGCCAATAGAATATTGCGCAGATCCATATCCATATGCCGGTAGGATTCCCGTTTTTTGAACTCGGTAAGCTTACGGTTGATATAAGATGCAATCTTTTGCATATATTCATCGCTCTCAACCCCGCATATCGTATATCTTCTTCCATCAATCAGTACTTCTGTATCATTCATATTTTTCATTTTCTCACCTCGTTCAAATCTGTTCTGAAAACAGTATACATGAAATGTCAATTTTCGTCAAATGCGATACCAAAGTGTTCGTAGGCAGTCTTTGTCGCTATACGTCCTCTCGGTGTACGGTCAATCAGACCATTCTTTATCAGATATGGCTCATACACATCTTCAATCGTCCCACTATCCTCTCCAACAGCGGCTGCCAGTGTATCAAGCCCCACCGGTCCACCACCAAATTTCTGAATCATCGTCAGAAGCAGATTTCGGTCAGTATTATCCATACCAAGTCTGTCTACCTCCAGACAATCAAGCGCATCGTTTGCCACAGCAGATGTAATAACGCCATCATACTTCACCTGGGCAAAATCGCGGACACGTTTTAACAGACGGTTGGCAAGGCGCGGTGTTCCACGGGATCGTCTTGCAATTTCAACTGCCCCCTGTTCTTCTATTTTCACGCGGAGCACTTTTGCCGAGCGCCCCACAATCTCTGACAATTCCTCAACAGAATAAAATTCCAGGCGGTTAATCACTCCAAACCGGTCGCGCAATGGTGCTGTCAGCATGCCGGCTCTTGTTGTTGCCCCGACAAGTGTGAATTTGGGAAGATCCAGACGGATACTTCTTGTTGCCGCCCCCTTCCCGATGACAATATCGATTGCATAATCTTCCATCGCAGGATACAGTACCTCCTCCACCTGCCGGTTCAAACGGTGAATCTCGTCCACAAATAAAAGATCCCCATCCTGAAGATTATTTAAGATAGCTGCCATCTCTCCCGGTTTTTCAATCGCCGGACCGGATGTAATTTTCAAATTCACATCCATCTCATTGGCAATGATACCAGCGAGCGTCGTCTTACCCAGTCCGGGCGGTCCATAAAACAACACATGATCCAGGCTTTCATTCCGCTCTTTTGCCGCCTCAATATATATTTTCAGATTTTGTTTCACTTTTTCCTGACCGATGTAATCCGACAGCAATTTAGGCCTCAGCCGGTTTTCAACTTTATAATCTTCCTCCATCAGTTCTGTGGAAATCATTCGTTTTTCCATCGTCAACTCCTGTCCTTACATAATAACTTTTAAACTCTGTTTCAAAATTTCCTCCACCGACATTCCTTCCTGTTGTACCTTTCTCACAGCCGAAACGGCCTGTGACGATGAATATCCCAGTGCTGTCAGTGCCTGAATGGCACTGTCTCTCACACTCAGGTCAGGTGCTTCCGCCGCATCAAAGCCGGTATCATCCGGCAGTACATCTTCCATCGCTATTTTATCCTTTAACTCCAGTATCACCTTGCTCGCCGTTTTTGAGCCGATTCCCGGTGCCCTGGCAATCGCTTTGGAATCATCCGATATGATGGCAAAACGAAGTGCATCGGTATCCAATGCCGTAAGAATTCCAAGAGCACCTTTGGGACCCACTCCATTCACTTTGATCAAGAGCTTGAACATTTCCAGACCATCTCTCGACAAAAAACCAAAAAGCTGCAGGGCATCTTCTCTTACATGCGTATAAGTGAATATTTTCACCTCATTTCCCCTCTGTGGAAGAGCCTGTATCACAGAACCGGGAACAAGTATTTCATAACCAATTCCATTATTTTCCACCACAATGGAGTTTTCGTCCAGCGTATCGAGTATTCCTTTCACAAATGCAATCATACATTTTCCCTTTCCTAAACCAGTGTATCAAACACGTGCAGAACTGCCTGCACCATCTTTCGTTTCCGCGGGCGGGATTTCCACTCATCATATGTAATTTCCCTGCTCTGCGCAAAGGTCTTTTCAAAATCCTCTGTCACTTTCCTTCGAATTTCTTCATCATAAACCCACACTCCGTTTTCATAGTGAAGATAAAAACTGCGATAATCCATATTGATTGTACCTACAATGGCACAGTGTTCATTTATCACCACTTTTGAGTGGACAAAACCGGGTGTATATTCATAGACACGGATACCATTTTCAAGCAAAACTCCATAATTGTATTCGGTCATCATCTTGACATGTTTTTTATCCGGAATATTCGGCGTGATAATCCTCACATCAACCCCCCGTCTTGCTGCTTCAATCAAAGTCTCCACCATAAAATCCTCAAGAACCAGATATGGTGTCATAATATACATAATTTTGCCCGCATACTGAATCATCTGTTTATATACACTTCCGACAAACGAGCGGGTATCCAGCGCCGGGCCGTCCCTCAGAACATGACAGTACACCTCATTTTTCGGAAATTCCGCCGTCGGACGGTATTTATCGTAGTCAATCCTGTCTTTATGCGCGCACACCGTCCATAGCTCCAGAAAGGTTATGGTCATTCCCCACACAGCATCTCCGGTGATACGGATTCCAGCATCTTTCCATACGCCAAAACGGTCTACAAGATTCGCATATTCATCAGCGATATTAAATCCGCCTGTATATGCTATATTTCCATCAATCACGACAATCTTTTGATGATCCCGGAAATTCATAAACAGCTTGCTGGCATATTTGTGTATGGGATTAAAGATTTCCACTTGAAATCCTTCTTCACGCAGCTTCGACGCAAAATCCTTGCTTGTCCGAAGCAGCGCTCCAAAATCATCATATAAAAACTTTACCTCAACGCCCTCATCTATTTTTTTCTTTAAAATAGCATGAAGCTTATCCCACAAAGCTCCTTCTGCCACAATAAAAAATTCAATAAAAATAAATTTCTGTGCCTTTTCAAAATCCTCAAATATATCTTCAAAGGCATCTTCGCCAAATTCATAATAACGGACTTCATTGTTCTTGTACAGTGGAGATCCCCCTGCCAGCATATAGCGTGACATTCGTGATGATACCGGATGCCTGTTTATGAACTCCTCCTCCACTTTCTTATCGCGCAACAGATGCTTGTCAACTTCTTTAATCTGAGCGGCGATCCGGCAGTTAAGTTTGTTATTTTTACCCACTTTTCCCCACATAGCAAACATAACATTTCCCGAAATCGGGAGTACAACAATAATACAGAGCCATGCAAATTTGTAAGCCATACTCCGGTTATCATTTGTCAGTGCCAGAATAGCAAGGACTCCAAAAACTTCCATGACGATATAAAACCAAAGTGAATGCTGACGCAATAAAACCGGAACAACAATGAATATCGCCAACTGCAAAATCACAAGAATCGCTACTACAGCAGCACGCAGAAAACCACTCAGACTATTCTGCACCCGTCCCTTTAATCCCTTGAGATATTTCATCGGCTTCTTCTGTTCTCTGAATTCCATCGGCATTATCCTCCCTCCAGTCACTTCACCAACGATAACATTGTAGCATATTTTATCGATTTGCAACACCTCTTTTTCTGTTGTATACTGAATTTATATAAAAAATTCCAAAGAGAAAGGAAAATGGGAAAATGGAGCGAACGGAAACAACACTTAAATGGGAAACAGAGGACATGAAAAACTGTCTGGCTTTTTTTCCGGAGCCAGCAGAAAACATCTGTTTTTTTGATATTGAAACAACGGGGCTTTCCCCAAAAGTTTCCTCCCTTTACCTGATCGGAGCCGCTGTCTGGGATACCGATCATTTTGACCTTGTCCAGTGGTTTGCCGATGATTATACAAGCGAAAAGGATATTCTTCTCTCGTTTTCAGACTTTGTTTCCACCTGCACCACAGTTGTACATTACAATGGCTCTTCCTTTGATATTCCTTATCTTGAAAAAAAATATATGGCTCACCAGCTCCCATCTCCGTTCCTTTCAAAAAAAAGTGTGGATCTGATGCGCGGACTCCCAAAGGACAAAGCTTTTTTCAAGACCGATAATCGCAAGCTTACTTCAATGGAAAAACTGCTCTCTTTTACACGAAATGACACTTTTACAGGAAAAGACTGCATCCGTCTGTATACAGATTTCATGCAGAAAAAATATTTTCGTGACAGGACAGCGGAAGATACGAAACAACAGCTTCTTCTGCATAATCATGACGATTTACAGGGAACAATTCTCTGTGCACAACTGCTTGCCTACCAAAACGGTACTATCACATTCTCATCCATGGAAGTGCAGACAGAAACCGAAACTCCATTTATCCGTCTGAATGCAGAATTATCTACGGGGCAGTTCCCGCTTGATTTGGAGTGGAAAACCGAAAGTAAAACCGGTATTCATCTGCATTTTTGCTATCAGAAAAACAGGATTATCCTGGAAATTTCCTTGTACAAAGGGGAACTGTATTACTTTTTTAAAGATTATAAAAATTATTTTTATTTGCCAAAAGAAGATATGGCGGTTCATAAAAGTGTAGGTACTTACGTGGACAAGGAATACCGCAGACAGGCCACTGCCAGTACCTGCTATGTCAAAAAGAGCGGTTTTTTTCTTCCGATTCCCGCATCCAAAAAAGCAGAAGAAGCCATGCCTTCCGATATGCCTCTTTTCCGGGAAAATTTTAAAAGCAGAACAGTATATATTGAAACAGACAGGCTCTCAGCTCTGTCTGACACTCAGATGACCAGCCTGTTTGCATTATTCCGTCAGTCATGACAGGATGCATCAGTTCTGCCACCAGTTTCCGCTGCCGACAGCATATGCCGCCACGATACCACCCTTACCTGCATACATACTGGAAATTCCTTTTGTGGCAACTATTCGAACTGCTACATCCGGATATTTCTCATGTATTGCAATCTTCAGTGCAAATGCCCGTTCCGGGCACTGACAATGCGAAATAATCAGCGGTCCGCATATTCCGTCAGACAGCCCTTTAATTATCTGTTTTTCAAAAACACCCAGTGCTCTTTTTATTCCTCTTCCCTGACCACACTGACTGATTGCTCCTTCTCCGTTTGACCGAAGAACCGGACAAATGTTCAAAGCATCTGCAATCTTTGCCTTTAATCCTGTCAGTCTTCCACTCTTTTCAAGCATTTCCACACTCTCCAGAACAAATCTTGTCTGCATGTTCCGAATCATCCATTTGACTCTGTTTTTTATTTCCGGGTATTCGACACCCTCTCTCTCCCACTGCATAATATGCGTGGCAAGAAGGGTCTGACCTGCCGAAGCACTTTTACTGTCAATGACGCAGATTCTCTGACTACACTTCTCTTCTGCTGCTTCCGCTCTCATAATCTGAGCCGCCAGCCTTGCACTTGTATAGGAACCGGTCAAAACGGAGGAACCGGTCAGAATATATATATGCTCGGCTTCTCTATCACGTTTTTCGATAAACTGGGACGGCGAGGGACAGGAAGATCCGATCATTCCGGATTCCATGCTCATTTTTTTCAGCATTTCCCTGCAGTCAAGTGTTTCATCATCTGTCAGTTCCCCGTTACCAATCCGGATTCGGAGCGGAATGGAAACAACTTCACGGCACTCCTTCATTTTTTCAGATAAATCTCCGCAGCTGTCCATCATAATCTGGTATCTCACATGAATCTCCTCCGTCTATATGCTTTTTCTGTTAATGAGAGTAACCATATTAACCAATCCTTATTCATTTCATTCCCGACGATGGTATTTTTCGGACTTGTGCCGTAAAAGTCCAACTTTCCTATACGATAAAAAAATCCATAAAACATCATGGACAGAACCTTACTCTGAACGTCCATGATTGTTTTATGGATTTTTATTATTTTTTCCTATGTGATAACTATCAAAAGCAGATATGTTTTATCACTCAGCTACTGTAGAGATAATCTCTTTTTTATTGTAGCTTCCGCAGTTTTTACATACTCTGTGTGGAACCATCAGCGCACCACACTTACTGCATTTAACCAAAGTAGGAGCAGTCATTTTCCAGTTTGCTCTACGCTTATCTCTTCTAGCTTTTGAAGATTTATTCTTAGGACAAATACTCATGCCAATTACACCTCCTCACAAATACTCAAACACTTGTACTATTATACAAGCCAAACCACAATATGTCAACATCTTTTTTCATTTTTTTGACATAATTTTTTCAGAAAACAAAATCCCACCTCCCGGTGGAATTTTGTTTTCAAATTATTTTATTTGGAGAACTTTCGAATAATATTCTGTATAGACTCTACATTTCCCTGATTGGTCTCCGTAATGTCAGATATCATTTCTGCCGTCTCCGATGTCCGGCCTATCTTCTGAATAATATTATCCATTCCCTGGGTATTCTCTTTTGTGGCCAGTTCAACGGTTTCAACCTGTTCACGAATCA
>JAXEJU010000064.1:0-5875 GCA_034101395.1 Eubacterium sp.
CATCACCTCCAAAAGCTTGGCCAAGCATCAGAATGCCATTTATAGTGACATAACTATGACATAACCGTAGCATAACTTTCGCTATTTTTCTGGCTCTGCAAGATACGGAAAATGTATACACATTTCCCAAAATCCAGTTATGTCATAACTAGATTTTTCTGTTAGGAGTATCTCCTAAAACCTCTTCGTCCCGAATTTTCAAGTGTCTTAATAATTTTTAAATATATTTTTTCTCACCTGCCAAAATCCACCTAAAAAAAGTTATGTCACCACTTATGTCATTTTATATGTTGCTATTAAAGGCATAACTAAGGATTTGAATCCTCTTTTGATAATATCATATCTCCACCCATAAAAGGGATCCATCACCTTATCCTCTATCTAACATTAAAGTTACAGCTTCTTTTAAGTTATCAGAAAAATCTTCCAAATCTTCCAATGCAATCACTTTTAACTTTATCATATATGCAATATTCCAAATTGCTTCTGATTTGCTCATTTGCAAAATGACACCTGACGATTTTTTATCTTTCTTTATTCTTTTCTCAAGTTCCCAGAATTTGTCTGACGCAAGCTTACCATCATCACTTAACAATGAAATATATTCTTGTTCCAGACGTTGCATATAATTTTCTTGCCAATCTCCGATTTTTTCTCTAAATAATTTCCAATCACTTTTTGATATTTCGTACATATTGCTTATCCTTTCTGGTAACTATCATATCAAATCAATTTTGATAACGCTCGCACCGTTCTTTGATACCTGCCTTTTCTCAGAGTTCAAAAAGATTCTCTTCATAATTAATCCCCGCAGGAAGTTCTTCAACAATAGCAGGAAAAATCTTCTTACTAATTGCATAATCCACTCTATCATATTTTTCAAATCCATATGGTTTACTGATAACAAGAAATATTTTATCATTTGCATCCTTTTTAATCTTAAATATTGATTTATTCTGAGCTGTTTTAGGAATCATCCCTTTTGACTCATCGCTATATCCAATAACACCATTTATCAAACCCGTACCAACCCGAAACATTGCTGCCTCTGGAGTTCCATCTGTATGACACAATCGAATCGATTTAGCATTAGCAATAAAATCAAAAACACTCAATACAACATTTACTTTTTTTGAGACATCTTGCGCTTGTCTGGTATAATTCAAAGACTCTGAAATATCTTCTCCCTTGACACAATCCAAGTACAACTGGTGTTTTTGCTGCGGAGAAAAATTCAATTGTTCATCTATTTTGCATCCAACCAAATGCCAAAAATTTTCTTCCAAAATCGGTGTTTCCATAAATTTAGAAGTTTGCTTCGCATTTGTTTTATATAAGATCAAATATGTTCTTCCTTTTAATTTGTTATGTACTTGAATTGCTTTCTTAACCAATTCGTATTTCTCTTTTGAAATCATATTTCTCCTTATAAACATAATGACCGTGAATCTCTTCACGGCCACTGAAATCTAAACAATCTGGTTATTATGTTGCTATCCCAACATTGTAAGCCTTACACTTACTCGGTATATACAGCCACCCACTAAGATGTCTGTCGGGTACTTCCGTTAGTGATAGTTGTTTTCGATGCCAGAGCACCGCCATATCGCTCCTTAATATGGGTGTCCATCAAATGATGGGAAAGGATAAACACCTTCCGGCAAATTAATTATATCACACATCTTTATTATTTTGCAATATTTTCAGAAAAAATATACTACTTTCTTTCCAAAATATTATTTTATTATATGCTACTTCATTATAAGTATTTACCAATTCAGCAAAAAATATATATTCTTTCGGTATTAAGGCTCAAATATATAACAAACACATCTCCATTTTTATGTACCACCCATGTACCAAAATGACATAGGATTACATAAATTTTCATAGAGTTTCATCTTAATTGCAAATTTCATCAACCCTATGTTTTATATGGCTTTGTGGATATTTATGGAGGTATATTAGATTACATGAAACAGGGCTTTTTTCTACGATTCCTAGTTTCATATCTATTATCACCTATCCAGAATTCCTTGAATTTATAAGGATTTCTGCCTTTCTCTTATATTTCTGCCATTTACAAGCAAAAAGATTCTGATACAGCATAATATTATACCACTCTTGCCACAATTTGAAAACAATTAATTTTTCTCCTTTGGAAATGCAATTAATTTTTCTCCTTTGGAAATGCTACTTGACTGAGCAAAAAAGCGGCGGAGAAACACGCCGCTACTCCGCGAAAGTCGAACTTTCCTATACGATAAAAAGAAACTTTTCCACATAATGACTGCCTGTTCCTGTTCTACTTTTTCACTTTTATCTTCCGGACTTTTGACCACTTCCCTGACTTACTGCCATTTACAGCCCTGACTTTGATATAATAGGTCTTTCCCTTTTTCAGATTTTTGAGGGTACAGGTCAGTTTTTTTGTGCTCTTAGTCTCTGCTTTCGTAAACTTCTTATTTACCGCATAACGAATCTCATACTTTTTCGCATTTTTGACCTTTGAGAATTTAACCGTCACGGATTTCTTACCGCTTAATTTTACGGATTTTATTTTCACCTGCCCCGGCTTTACTGTCGTGGTTACCGACGGCGCCGGATCGGGAGTTGGAGTAATATCCGGTGTCTCTGTCGGCGCCGGATCAACTGCAATTGTTTTGACCATTCGCGGTGTTGTAACACTTCTTGAAATAACGTCCAGACTCTGTGCAAAATACTTGACAAGAGCCTCATCACAGGCACAATACTCGCCTGTTTCCTCCGCATCTGCAAGCTGTGGATAGTACTTCGAAATAGCAACAAAATTATTGGTCGCCACCGTGTAAAGTCTCTCATCATCAAGCAGTTTTTCCCCTACACGGATGCTATAAATCCTGTTTCCGTATTCGAGGTCAGGATTATATTCAACCGTTATTCCGGCGGTCTGGAGATAGCTGCCGCTGTTTTCCGGCCATGCATCATATTCTCCCGAATCATTCGCGATTATGCTCTTTGTCTGAATGTCTATTGATGTTTCGAGAATTTCCTTTAGCTGTTTACCGGTTATCTGCTTTGTAACAATATAATTTCCAAATGGACTAATACCGATGATATCGCCATAGGTGACATCGCCCTGTTTTACCGATGCTCGGATACCGCCCGCATTTTCAAAAGCAATATCAGCTCCCGTTTCAAGCAGATATGCATCCGTTACGGCTCTTCCCAGATTCGTCTCATCGATTCTCAGGCTATACCAGTCTCCATCAAGGTCAAGAGGAGATGACCCGACAACCTGATTCAGTATCGTACTCTGCTCTGTCCTGATATTGTCAAGTACTGCCTTAACTTCTGCATTTTCCTCCAGAGTTCCTGCCGTTGTATAATCTGCCTTTTGTGTGTTTATGTCAATGTCAACAATTTCGCCATTTGCGTCCATCGAACAGTCAAGGTCGATTAACCCTGCTTCATACAGATAATAACCGTTTTCAACGACATACGATTTGGAACCATCCGGTGTCGTCACTTCGGTATCAATGTCTTTATGCTCGTGGCCCGCAAGCCACAAATCAACCCCATCCACTTTCGATGCAAGAGAAACCGGATCATAGGTGTGAGTAAGACCAATGACAATGTCACTCCCCATCTCTTCCAGCTCCGCAGCCGCTTTTTCTGCATATGTAACAGAGTCGGTAAAGGTAAGTCCTTCAACATTTGCCGGTGCTGTATCGCTGTAAATCGACGGATCAATTACACCGAAAATGCCCACCGTAATATCCCGTCCATCCTTTGCAGTTCCCTCAAGGTAATAATTCATCTCAAAAAATGACTGACCATTTTCATCCACAACATTGCCTGTGAGCATATTAACATCAGCCAGGGCGGCAAGCTGTTTCAATCTGTCTTTTCCGTAATTCCAGTCGTGGTTGCCGGCTGTCATCACATCATAACCACACGTTTTCACGAGTTTGGCGACCGACTCACCCTGAACAAGCGTTGCAATCGACTGTCCATGAAAAAGATCACCTGAGTCAATGACCAGATCCATATCGGCATTATCCGTAAAATTGTCAATCAATGTTTTCAGTTTCGGCATACCGATGATTCCGCTTTTTTCATTTTCTTCAACTCTGGCATGAATATCGTTTGTGTGAACAATTTTAATACAAAAATCTGTTGTCGAACTCTCTGCTGCAAACACCCGGACATCGGATGTTACAACCAGAATTGCACTAAGCACAATTGCCACTGCTCTTTTTAACTTATTTTTCATCACATATTTTCCCTTCTGTTAAATTTTGCCTCTGTGAAGTACTCTCCCGCTGCACTTACAAATTCCAAATCGTCATCTTCAGATAGTTCCTTTCCCGGCATACTGTTTGATTTGTTTCCTTGTTCAGACCCTCCTCGTTTTTCTTATATCCTTTTATACGATATAGCTTTAAAAAAGGTCTAAACTTTTTTTAATTTTAATACACCGTTGTTTTTCCTATATACTCCGTATCGTCAAGACGCTGACGGGAAACAAGTTCGGCAAAATATCCATCTTTTTCAAGCAGTTCCTCATACTTGCCGTCCTCAATGATTTTCCCTTTATCAAGTACTATAATTCTGTCAAACTGCCGGATTGTTGAGAGCCGGTGTGCAATCACAATTCTTGTACAATCAAGTGAATCCAGAGAATCCGATACCTTTTTCTGTGTCAGATTGTCCAAAGCAGAAGTTGCCTCATCAAACATCAGAATCTTAGGCTTTGGCGCAATCGCCCTGGCTATCATCAACCGTTGCCGCTGTCCACCGGATACACCGCCTGATCCCTCGCTAATCACCGTATGCATTCCCATCGGCATACGGCGAATATCATCCGCAATTCCCGCAAGTTCCGCCGCTTCCCACGCATCATCAAGTGTAAGATGCGGTGCAGAAATAACAATGTTTGAATAAATATCGCCCTGAAACAGTTTGCCATCCTGCATAACAACGCCGACCTTCTTGCGAAGGGATTTTAAGTCGATGGTGGATAAGTCCTTGCCATCGTAGTATACAGCACCTTTGTTCGGTGTTTCAAATCCCAGCATAAGACGCATCAGCGTTGACTTACCACAGCCGGTTGCACCGACAATGGCCACATACTGACCGGGACGAATTTTCAGTGAAAGATTAGTAGCGGCAAGCTTACCGGCATCACGCATCTGCACCCGCGTAATGTTGATGCGCTTTCTTGAAATGATGTTAGACACAACAAGATTTATCACAATGGACAATATGCCTACAAGAGTAAGAATCAGGCTGTAACGAATCATAACCACAAGATAAAAAACCATCATTATCGTATTTAAGGCAAGCGGAGCAAAGGTGTCTACAAGACTTTTTGCAATGGTAGCATTGGAGTTTTTCCGCTGCTGAATATCGCCCGCCATTCGCTGTGAAAATAATTCCCATCAGAGAAGATATAAACGTAGTCAGTACAACAAAAGCAATGGCCATTCCTGCACCTTCTAACCGCTTTTTGGCAAAACCAATCATACTTTTGGGTTTACCACCCGGCTCAAAGTTCTCATTAGGCTCAAAAAACAGACAGATTCCTGTAAATGCTTCGTCAAATGCTTCCATGGATACGGAATAACTTCCTTTGGCAGGATCATTGAGGTATGCCTTATTTCCCTTAAATCCATTGAGTACGTCAAAATGGTTAAATTCCCAATGAATAATGCACGGAAATATGCCGTTTGTTTTCAGGTCCTCCGGCTCAAACCGGTAACCCTTGGCGGTAAAGCCATAACTTCTCGCCGCCTTCAGTATATTTTTGGCATTGGAACCGTCGCGTGACACACCACAGTCTGCCCGCACCTGCTCCAAAGGAATCCACTTATTATAATAAGCCAGTATCATC
>JAXEJU010000065.1:0-20948 GCA_034101395.1 Eubacterium sp.
CGGGAACGAAAACATATAAAACAGTGAAGAAGACACTGGAAAAACAGAAGAAAGAGGGAGGTCCTGAGAAAATGTGTGTATTGTATGATATGGTATTTGGCGAAGGGAAAATAGAAGGCGAGCGAAAAGGTCGCGAAGAGGAAGCCATAGCAAATGCCCGGATGTTTTTTAAAAACGGTGCGAGCATGGAGCTTGTGTCAGCCAGTATTACAACACTGTCAAAGGAAAAGTTGGAAGAGATATATGAAGAGGTAACTCAAGGAGTTTAAACAGGATGAAACCCGCATAGTAACGCATCCGGAAGAGTTTTTGGACATGCTGGATGCCTTTGCGGGAACGAAAACATATAAAACAGTGAAGAAGACACTGGAAAAACGGGAACAAAAGTGACCGTATCCGGAACTACTTATAAAGTGGCAGGCAGCTCAAAAGTAACCTATACGGCAAAGAAAAAAGCGACAGCCACCGTTACGGTTCCTGCTACAGTAAAAGTAAATGGAAAAACTTACAAAGTAACAACCATTGCAGCAAATGCGTTCACAGGCAACAAGAAGATGAAGAAAATTACCGTCGGAAAGAACATTGATACGATCGGTAAGAACGCATTTAAAAACTGTAAGAATCCTTCTCTGCAAAAAAGGGTTAAGCAAAAAGGTCAAAGTAAAAGCAATCTAAGTAAGTCATCAGGTAATTAAGAAGAAACTACCAGTCACCCGTTCGCGCGTTGGCTGGTAGTTTTTATTGTATAAAAAAAGGATTTAAACCTTGAAGAGTGTGCCTCTTTGTGGTATACTATAATCTCGAACAAGTTTTGATGAAAAGGAGACAAGTAGAATGAACAGCAAAGTAAAAGGCATTTTGCAGATTCTGCTGATTGCAGTTCTGATTGCAGCATTTAGTTTTGTGGCATACAGAGGAATCGGCAGCGCTCATCGTGGAAGTGCACAGAATATCCGTCTCGGATTGGATTTGCGGGGAGGCGTCAGTGTTACATACGAGGCCACCAAGGAAAATCCGACTGAGACAGAGATGACAGATACTGTTTATAAGTTGCAGAAGCGTGTGGAAGATGTGAGCACAGAGGCTTCTGTTTATCAGGAAGGTGCAAATCGTATTACAGTAGATATCCCGGGTGTCAGCAATGCGGCTGAGATTCTGGACAAGCTGGGACAAGCTGGTTCACTTCAGTTTATTCTGTATGAAAACCTGACGGATAAAGATGGCAATGCCAATCCGCAGGAAGGCGTTGAAGTAAAGTTCGATGCCAAAAATGTAGAGTTGGATGGCTCCATGATTGCAAAGGCACAGGCGGGAACACAGCAGGCAGAGGGAACCGGAGCGACAGAAAATGTTGTAAATCTGAAGTTTAATGGAAAAGGAACCAAAAAGTTTGCAGATATAACAGGTGCTCATGTAGGTGAACAGTTGGCAATCGTTTATGATAACAAACTGGTATCTGCGCCGGTTCTGCGGAACGAGATTTCCGATGGTAACTGTGTGATCAGTGGTGGATTTGATAAATTCTCCGAGGCAGAGGAACTGGCATCTACCCTTCGTATTGGTGCCCTTCCACTTGAACTCAAAAATATTCATGATAACGTTGTTGGCGCTACACTGGGAAGCGAGGCATTAAAGAGCAGTCTGATTGCCGGTGTGATCGGACTTATTCTCGTTATCATCTTCATGATTGTAATGTACAGAATACCGGGTGTTGCAGCTGCTATTGCATTGCTTTTCTATGTGGGTGCAATGATTCTGACACTCAATGTTTTGGATGTGACGCTTACTTTGCCGGGTATTGCGGGTATTATACTGAGTATTGGTATGGCGGTTGATGCGAACTGTATTATCTTTACCCGTATCCGAGAGGAACTGGCAGTGGGAAAAACCGTTTCTACGGCGATTCAGAATGGTTTCTCCAAAGCGCTGTCTGCGATTATTGATGGTAACGTGACAACCATTATCGCAGCACTTGTACTTTACCTGAAAGGTTCCGGTACGGTAAAAGGTTTTGCACAGACATTGGCAATCGGTATTATTTTATCGATGTTTACAGCCATTTTCGTGACAAAACTGTTGTTGAAGGCATTTGCCGGTCTTGGACTGACAGATATAAAACTGTATGGTTTGAAAAAAGAAACAAAAGTTATCGATTTTATCGGAAACTGGAAAAAATATGTCATTATTTCCGGAGCTGTTGTTGTTATTTGTATTGCCGGGCTGATTTTTAATGCAGTGACAAAAGATGGTTCGATTCTGAACTACAGTCTAGACTTTGTCGGTGGAACTTCAACTTCTGTTTCCATTGATGAGAATACAGAAATTACGGATGAATTGAAAAACGAAGTAATTGCCGTAGTGAAAGAGGCTTCTGGTCTGGAGGGTGAGGTTTCCTCTTCGGATGATAAGGGAGTAAAGAAGATTACTGTTCGTACCACGGCGATGACAGAAGACCAGAATGAAGCTGTTTCTGCCAAACTGGCAGAGAAATTTGGTGTAGAGCGCGGACAGATTGAATCGGAGACGATTAGTGCATCTGTCAGCAGTGAGATGAAGACGGATGCCATTGTGGCAACCCTGATAGCTACGATTTGTATGCTCATTTATATCTGGATTCGATTCCGTCATCTCTCAACAGGTATCAGTGCGGTTCTGGCACTTATACATGACGTTATCGTAGTATTTACGGTATATGTTGTCGGAAGTGCATTTATCCAGGTCGGAAGTACCTTTATCGCCTGCATGCTGACGATTGTCGGATACTCCATCAACGATACGATTGTCGTGTTCGACCGTATTCGTGAGAATAGGGCAAAAGCTTCTGCCCGCACATCACTGGCGGAAGTAATTAACAAGAGTGTTACGGAGACGCTGTCCCGTTCAATCAATACTTCGATAACAACATTTATCATGGTATTTGTACTGGCACTGCTTGGAGTAAGTTCTGTTCGTCAGTTTGCGATTCCGCTTATCGTAGGTATCATTTCCGGATGCTATTCTTCTGTATGTGTAGCTTCCCCACTGTGGTATCTGCTGATGGGTAAAGGAGAGAAAGAGAAAAAAGCAGGCACTTATTCAAAGAAATAATCGTAACGGGAAAAGTTACTTTCAACAGGCAGACTGCAGATAAGCATGTCTGCCTGAATTTATCCTAAGGAGGATTTCAGGCATGGAAGAGATGCTGAAACGGCAGAGGGAAAATGGTAAACGTGCGAAAAAAGGCAGAAAAGGAAAAAAACGTAAAGAAGTAGTATTGACGCCAAAACAGCGTTATGACCAGGCAGTTGCCTTGAAACAGGCAATCCGCTGCATGCTGAAGGTGCAGGACCGGTATATGATTTATACAAAGTTGTGCGAGGATTTTGCTGAGCTTGCAGCATTGCCGGAGACGGAAAGTTTCGACGGAAAAGAAGAATGTGCTGCTCTCAGCGAAGAATGCCGGACGAAAGCAGAACAATTAAAAAATCAGGTGCCGGAGGAGGAAGAGGATTCCCGTACGGTAACGACGACAGTGAAACAGAAGGAGGAGAGTGAAGGCAAAAAGAGAGGAAAAGGCAAATGGATAGTGCTCGCAGCTGTTGTTCTGATTGTTGGAATTATCGCAGCTTTTCAGATTGATGGAAGCCGCTATGTGATTGCCCATATTGAAAAAGGTATTGGATTCAAAGATATGGCAAGAGATATGTTCCGGTCTCTTGACAATTATAGTGACAGTGAGAACCAGGCCGCACAGATAGAGCAGACTCTGCTTGGAGAAGCGCGAAAGGGAGCAACGGTGAAATTTGGAAAGACAGACTGGATTGTGCTCGAGAAAAATGAAAATGCAGTCTGTATTATGAAAAAAGAGGGAGAGAAAAAGCTCCGCTATCATGAAAAGCCGGAAGCTGTGAACTGGGCGACCAGTGATCTGCGCCGTTTCTTAAATGATGAGTATCTGAACAAATATTTCACGCAGAGTGAGAGAGAATTAATTCAGCTTACCGATGTACCTGTTGCAGAGAATAAAGAATATTCTGCAGATGCCGGAAATTTGACACAGGATTATGTTTATATATTATCGTCTTACGAGGTTCACAAGTACAAAAAGATACTGAATGAAAATGTGAATAATATGAGACTCCGTAATCCGGGAAAAGAGGGAAATGCGACAGAATTTGTATCCGGACTTGGTGAGGTGGTTGAATATGGCTATCCGGTTGACAAATCAGGAATGCTCATTCGCCCGGTTATGTGGATATCTCTCGAATAAACAAAAAAGGTGGTCAGACATGAAAAAATTGAACAGGGGATTGGGAGTATTTTTGTTTCTTATGGCGATATCAGCGGTCTTGCAGACGCAAACCGTACAGGCAAAAAAAAAGACAGTCTCCCTGTCAAAGGCAGTAGTTACACTTGGAAAGACATCTTATACCTATACAGGAAAAGAACAGAAACCATCTGTTAAGGTGGTTCTGCAGGGAAAGAAACTGAAAACAAAAAAAGACTATAAGATTTCATACGAAGACAATAAAAATCCCGGAAAAGCAACCGTAACGATTTCAACAAAAAACAAAAAGAAATACAGTGGGCAGAAAAAGGCAAAATTCAGGATATTAAAGGCTTCACGCAGTCTGATTCCGCGAAAAGAAGTCTATTCTGCTGTGGAAGGAGACGGGGATTTCCAGATTACAGCGGTTCCGTCAAAGGGAAAAGGCACAGTAACGTATTCGTGCAATACGACAAATGTGATAAAGATAACAAATACCGGAAAGGTAACCGTTGTAAATGACGGTACAGCTACTGTATACATGAAAGTGGCAGCTACTGCCTGTTATAAGGCGGCATCAGCAGCGGTTAAAGTAAATATAGCAAGAAAACCGGTAAGGAAAGTAGATTCGGATGCCAGTGTGAAGAATTATGTTTATCCGATTCTGAATTATGCCTGCCAGAATTATAAACTTACTGACTTTTCATGGTCTGTGGAAGGAAAATTTGTGATTCCCGGTCTTGGTCCGACTGCTGAGGATGATTTGATTCAAAAATATGTCCAGTGTAATAATCTTTGTCCGCAGGGAATCTGTGTCGCAGGAGATTATTTACTGACAACAGCGTATTGCATGGATGACGTACATCAAAGTTGTGTCTTTGTTTATGACAGAGAAACAGGAACTTATCTGAATACACTGATACTGACAGAGAAAAGCCATGTAGGAGGGATTACCTATGATGGTGGCGATTTGAAGGATGGAAACATATGGATATGTCACTCCGAGAGCAACCGTCTCCAGAGAATTCCGTATTCCGCTCTGAAAACCCATGTTACCGGCTCAAAAACCTGTGTGAATTATAAACCGGATGAGCTTGTGATGTCGGATGAAGACGGATTTCACGTAGTGGCAAACAAACCATCTGCAATCGCGTACAACCCAAAGGACGGGTATTTGTGGGTGACGGAATTTCTGAATCCGGATGCCGGACGGGAAGCGACGATGGGCGCTTATGAGTACAAAGATGGTAAACTTTGCGAAGTATCCAAGTATCTCCACTCTGCCGAAGAAGATTATCTGGGGGTCACCACGTCTGAACTCGACGAAGAGGAAAAGGAGGCCGCCAGTGTGTCCGGTGGGGCAATCGTTGTCTCTGTAGTTACAGAAAAAGAGGGAATGAAACAAGACGACGAAGAAGATACCTTCTTTGAAGAAGGAGATATTATCACCCGTGTAAATAATCAGGAAATACCGGACAGAAGTGCGCTGGCAGAACTACTGAGTGCCCGCAGCCCTGGCGAAGATGTTTTGGTTGAAGGAATAAGGCAAATGGACGATGGAACGCATGCCAGACTTTCCGGTTCGTTGAAACTGGAGAGCCGAAGTACCAAATCCGCTGTCCGCACGATACCGTATTGTGTACAGGGAATAACTTTCTCTGAGAGCGGGAAGGCGATTTTTAGTCGTTCCTGGGGACGGAATCAGACGAAAAACTGGTTTATTTCAGAACTGATGGTCTTTGATGCCACATGGAATTCGGAAGAAATGTGGGATCCGGATGAAACTTGGAAAGAAGAAATGGCGATAGCACTTCCACCGATGGCAGAAGAAGTTGAAATGAACGGGGATGAACTGTATATCCTGTTTGAATCGGCGGCAATGACGTATCTGGAAGGAACAGACGAAAAAGGAAAGAGTGACTGTCCGATTGATAAAATTATATCGGTTGACCTTGGGCTATAACCGGGGAAGGTACCAGAGCGCAGCGATGGTACCTTTTTTTACATTTATATAGGCTTTTTTTCCTGTGAACTCATTGCTTATGCCAAGAGGAAATGAATTGGTTAGATTGACATCATTGATTTCATATTTTAAACCATGGATAGTAACTTTTACGCTGACATCACTGACGGAGAATACAGAACAAAGGTTTCCCTCTACATTGGCAGGATGATCTTTTCCAAAAGAAATGGTACCATCACTGATGACCCGGATGGCATAGTTGTCGCTATAAAGGGTGCCACATGCCTCATTGCGTGAGAGATATACAAGAACCTGCAGATTGGCAAGCGTGTGGTCCAGGCGTCCACCCAGACCACCGTATATGGCAAATTCCCGATACCCTTTTTCCAGTCCGAGCTTGACAGCAAGCATCATATCGGTATCGTCTTTTTCCCGTGGAAAACGGATGCTGTCAGATGGCAGTTCATAGGAGAGGACAGAGTCAAAATCACCAAGTACAACATCTGCACGAAGTCCCAGATCATTCAGATAGTCAAAGCCTCCGTCTGCGGCGATTACAAAATCCTCCGGGGAGAGCGAGATTTCACAGCCGCTTCTCTCACCTGCTCCAAATATATAACAAATTCTGTTTTCCACAATATCCTTCCTTTCCTGCGTTACCGTATTGCATCAATTGCTTTTTCGAGATAGTCCGTTTCAAAATCTTCAATCAAACCATCATCGCATGCTTTAGCCATTGCCGGATTAATCGGCATCCGGGCAAGAACCGGAACATCATAGGAGACGGCAACCTCGTCGATATGACTCTCGCCGAATATGGCAATTTTTTTGCCACAGTCCGGACATTCAATATAACTCATATTCTCAACGAGACCAAGAACCGGGATATTCATCAACTTTGCCATCTTCATGGCTTTTTCCACGATCATCGATACCAAATCCTGCGGACTTGTGACAACGACGATGCCGTCTACCGGGATACTCTGGAATACAGTCAGTGCAACATCACCGGTTCCCGGTGGCATATCGACAAAAAGGTAGTCAACATTATCCCACAGCACATCTGTCCAAAACTGTTTAACGGTTCCGCCTATGACCGGACCGCGCCACACAACCGGGTCAGTATCATTGGGAAGAAGCAGGTTGATAGACATAACATCAATGCCATATTTTTTTGTCTGTACGGGAAAGATTGTTGTCTCGTTTCCCATCGCTTTTTCAGTCATTCCAAAAGCCTTTGGAATGGAAGGCCCGGTGATATCGGCATCCAGTATTCCGCAGTGATATCCCTGACGTGCAAAAGAGGTGGCAAGAAGCTCCGTCACCATGGATTTTCCGACTCCGCCTTTGCCGCTTACAACACCAATAACTTTACCGATTTTACTGTTTGGATGTGGTTTTTCCAGAAAACTCTCCGGATTTTTGGAATCACAGTTGCTGCTGCAACTTGAACAGTCATGTGAACATTCTTCACTCATAATTTTCCTCCATTCGCGTACATGAACTTTTTTGTAATATTTACTTTAGTACGAAACCAGGATATTTGTCAAGATGAAATAAGACCAATCCGGGTTCTTGCATGAACAGAAATGGTATGATATGATAAAAACAGGTATATTTTGAAAGCGACAGAATGGAGGGAATCATGTATACAGTATCTTTAAAAAAATTCATTAAGAAAATGGAAAAAATGCAAATAGAAAACCTCACACCGGAGATTGATACCGAAAGCATCGAAATTACCCAGTCAGATGTAAACCGGCCGGCACTGCAGCTTGCGGGCTTCTTTGATTATTTTGACCACCATCGTGTCCAGATTATCGGGCAGGTGGAGCACACCTATATGGAAAAACAAGGGGTGGAAAAAAGTGCAGAAATGATGGGGCGCATTATGTCCTACAAAGTTCCCTGCATCGTATTCTGCCGTGATTTACCGGTGCCGGAGGAATTTTTGAAACTGTCCGCAGAATACGGGGTTCCGATTTTTAAAGCCAAAACAGACACATCGTCGTTCTCTGCGGAGGCGACAAGGTGGTTGAAAGTAGAGCTTGCTCCCCGCATCAGTATCCATGGAGTTCTGGTAGATATATACGGCGAGGGAGTGCTGATAACCGGTGAGAGCGGTATCGGAAAAAGTGAGGTGGCACTTGAGTTGATTCACAGAGGACATCGTCTGGTATCGGATGATGTGGTGGAGATAAAGAAAGTCAGCGATGCTTCACTGGTTGGTTCTGCACCGGATATTACAAGACACTTTATTGAACTCCGCGGCATTGGCATTATAGATGCAAAGACACTGTTTGGTGTCGAGAGTGTTAAAAATACGCAGTCGATTGATCTGGTAATCAAACTTGAAGAGTGGAACAAGGAAAAAGAATATGACCGGATGGGACTGGAGGAGTCCTATATTGAATATCTTGGAAACAAGGTCGTATGTCATTCCATACCGATTCGCCCGGGACGTAATGTTGCAATTATCTGCGAATCGGCGGCGGTCAATTATCGTCAGAAGAAAATGGGATACAATGCGGCAAGAGAGTTATACAATCGTGTGACAAGTAATCTGGCAAATTCATAATAAATAGAAAGGAACAGAGGATGGCGACATATTATGTAGGAGTAGATGTCGGGGGAACGACGATTAAACTCGGTCTGTTCTCTGACATCGGGGAGCTTCTCGAAAAATGGGAAATTCCTACGCGCACGGAAGAAAACGGAACCCATGTGCTTCCGGATATTGTGGACAGTATAGAAGAAAAAAGGGCGAGCCGGGGAGGAAATATAAAAGGAATCGGTATGGGGATTCCGGGACCGGTAACAGCTGATGGTGTAGTCCTTAAGTGTGCAAACCTGGGATGGGGAGTTTTTTCCGTCAAAAACACACTGGCAGATCTTACCGGTGTCGGAAATGTAAAAGTTGGAAATGATGCGAACGTGGCAGCACTTGGTGAGATGTGGAAAGGTGGCGGCCGTGGATATGACAGTATCGTTATGGTGACATTGGGAACCGGTGTCGGCGGCGGTATTATACAAAATGGAAAGATTCTCACCGGAAGCAGGGGTGCAGGCGGTGAAATCGGTCATATAAAAGTTGAAATGAATGAAACCGAAGCGTGCGGATGCGGAAATTATGGCTGTCTCGAACAGTATGCATCTGCGACCGGGATTGTTCGTATGGCAAAGAACGGGCTGCCTGCAGATTCCTGTCTGGCAAAAGCGGATGAACTCACAGCAAAAGAGGTATTTGACGGAGCAAGGGCATCGGATGCCTACTGTATGGAAATTGTCGAGCGGTTTGGCAAGTATCTCGGAGTGGCGCTTAGCAATGTCGCACATGTGATGGATCCGGAAGCTTTTGTGATTGGCGGCGGTGTTTCAGCGGCTGGAGAAATGATTCTGGATGTTGTGAAAAAATATTATGAGGCAAATGCCATGTATGCCATCCGCGACAAAAAATTCCGCCTGGCAGAACTAGGCAATGATGCTGGAATTTATGGCGCTGTCCGCATGATATTATTTTAATCAGGAAATGGAGATACTTTGGTATGATTCGACTGGAACAGGAAATGATGAGTAAACATACTACCTTTTGTGTAGGCGGACCGGCCGCATTCTATCTGGTTCCGGAGACGATGGAGGAAGTCCCGGAGGCACTCCGATTTGCAAGAGAGAAGAAACTTCCCTTTTATTTGATTGGCAGGGGGAGTAATATTCTCGTTGGAGACGGCGGGTATGACGGTGTCATCATTGAAATCGGAAAAGGACTGGAAAAAATCGAATTTCGTCCAGATGGTACGGTAGAGGCGCAGGCCGGTATTTCTCTTGCCCGGATGGCTTCGAGACTGGCGGACAGAGGACTTACAGGTTTTGAATTTGCATCCGGGATTCCCGGAACTCTGGGAGGAGCCATTACGATGAATGCAGGAGCTTATGGCGGAGAAATAAAGGATTGCATAAAAAGTGCCACGGTTTTGACGGAATCAGGTGATAGGCTTGTTCTTGATAAAGAGAAAATGGAACTTGGATACCGGAGCAGTATCGTGCAAAAGGAGCGGTATATTGTTTTGTCGGCTATTTTTTCTTTTGAAAAAGGTGAACCGGAACAAATAAAGGCACAGATGAAAGAACTGAACCGGAAGCGGAGGGAAAAACAACCGCTGGAATATCCGAGTGCCGGAAGTACGTTTAAACGTCCGGAAGGATATTTTGCCGGGAAGCTGATTGAGGATGCGGGACTGCGTGGATACCGGGTTGGAGATGCCCAGGTTTCGGAAAAACACTGCGGATTTGTTGTGAACCGGGGACATGCGACGGCAGCACAGATTCGGCAGTTGATGCAGGATGTGCAGGACACGGTAAAAGAGAAGTTTCAGGTGGATTTGGAACCGGAGGTCCGGATGATAGGCAAATTCTGACAGGTTAGCAGAGATTGGAGGAGAGAGAAAGATTTTTCAAATCTTTCTCTCAGCAAGTTTGTGTTTGCGCGTTGCTTGACACAAACTTGTTATGCGCAGAAAGCAGCGTAGAAGTGAGGAGAGAATGAGATTTGTAGTTGTTACGGGTATGAGCGGTGCCGGAAGAAGTTCGGTCATGCGTATACTGGAGGATGATGGATATTTTTGTGTGGATAATCTGCCGGTGTCTCTGCTTCCGACCTTTATGCAGCTGACAGGAGATTCCAGTGAACAGATTGAACGGGTGGCGCTGGGACTGGATATACGCGGAGGCAGCAGTTCACTGAAGGAGGCAGCTCTGGTACTGGAAAGACTCAAAGCGGAAGGATATACGCTGGAGATATTGTTTCTGGAGGCTTCTACTCCAGTGATTGTGAAGCGATATAAAGAGACGAGGAGAATGCATCCGCTGGCAAATGGCGGGCGCATGGATTCTGCCATTGAAAAGGAAAGAGAACTTCTGGTAGACTTAAAAAAACAGTCCGATTATATAATTGATACAACCAAACTGCTGATTCGGGAGCTGAAGCAGGAAATCGACCGGATTTTTTTGGAGGAAGAGGATTTCTGCAATTTTTATCTGACATTTGTATCTTTTGGGTTCAAATATGGAATTCCATCGGATGCAGATCTGGTCTTTGATGTTCGTTTTCTTCCGAATCCGTTTTATGTGGACAGTTTAAAACCACTTACGGGAAATGACCGGGAAGTTTATGATTATGTTATGAGTTCGGAAAAGGCAGTCTGTTTTTTGGACAAAATGAAAGATATGCTGGATTTTCTGATTCCCAATTATATTGTGGAGGGAAAAACACAGCTTGTGATTGCCATCGGCTGTACGGGCGGAAAGCATCGCTCGGTCACTTTGACCAATGCCATTTATGAAAAATTTGATAACACAGAATATGGATGCAAGAAAGAGCATAGAGATATAGAGAAGGATCGGTTACGAAGCATATGTCGTTCGCAGGAAAAGTAAAGGATGAGTTATCCGAACAGGTGGGAAAGGCAAAACACTGTCAGATTGCGGAACTCGCAGCCCTGTTTTCTGTCAATGGAAAGATAATTTTGGAAGAAAATGGGAATAATATTGTGAAGTTTGTCACAGAAAACTTGACAGTTGCGCAAAAATATTATATGTTAATCAAGAAGGTCTTTCATACGAAGCCGGAGATATCATTAAAAGGAAGACATCAGTACATGTTATATCTGCTGAGGGAACAGGATGTCATGACTTTTATGAAAGCAATTCAAATTTTTGACAGTGACGTGCTCGTTCCGGACGGCTTGATTCAAAAGCCGTGTTGTAAACGGGCGTTTTTGCGGGGTTTTTTTCTTGTTGCCGGTTCGGTTACAGACCCGAACAGCCGGTATCATCTGGAGCTGATGGCAGGAAGCCGCGGGCGCGCTGTGAGAATACAGGAAATTATGGGTGTTTTTGGGCTGGATGCAAAAATTGTAGAACGAAAACGAAACTATATCGTATATATGAAAGATGGGGAACAGATAGTAGATTTTTTGAATGTGACAGGTGCGCATGTTGCGCTGATGGAGTTTGAAAATGTGCGTATACTCAAAGAGATGCGCAACTCTATTAACCGCCGTGTAAACTGCGAAACGGCCAATATCAAAAAAACAGTATCTGCTTCGTCGAGACAGGTAAATGATATTCAGTATATATATGATACGATAGGTTTTGGAACTCTTTCAGAGAATCTCAGAACGATTGCCGAACTTCGTCTGGACAATCCGGATGTGCCCCTGAAAGAACTTGGGGAAATGCTTGACCCGCCGATCGGTAAATCAGGGGTGAATCACCGGTTGAGAAAGTTAAGTGAAATTGCAGTAAATTTACGCAAAGAAATGAATGAGAATTCTAATGGAGGAAATCGAAATCATGATTAAGAAAAATATTGCCGTTAACGTTCAACAGGAAGATGCCAGACCAATCGCTATGCTCGTGCAGGTAGCAAGCCAGTATAAAAGTAACATTAATATTTGTCAGGATAACAAAACGGTAAATGCAAAGAGCATTATGGGAATGATGACACTTGGACTGGCTTCTGGAAAAGAATTGACGGTGTCGGTGGATGGGGAAGATGAGACTACTGCCATGGAAAATATTGAGAATTTTCTTCTTGGACACTGAACATATTTCGGAAGGAAATGGATAGAGAGTAATTACTTACACCCTGCGCCGGAGAGAATACCGGTCGCGGGGTGATGTTCTATATTCGATAAAGGAAAGGTGAGGCACGATGAATTTTACACATTTACATGTGCATACAGAATACAGCCTTCTGGACGGTTCCAGTAAGATTAGTGAAATAGTGCAGCAGGCAAAGAAACTCGGAATGGACAGCCTTGCCATAACCGACCACGGAGTCATGTATGGAGTGATTGATTTTTATAGGGCAGCACGGGAAGCTGGAATAAATCCGGTCATTGGCTGTGAGGTGTATGTGGCGCCGGGGTCAAGATTTGACAGAGAGACAGGAACACACAGAGAAGATGGGCGCGAAAATGAAAGCCGCTATCATCATCTGGTTCTTTTGGCTGAGAATAATAAGGGGTATGCCAATCTGACCAAAATTGTGTCTCGGGGATTTACGGAAGGATTTTATTACAAGCCAAGAGTGGATTATGAAGTATTAGAAGAGTTTCACGAGGGCATTATTGCGCTCAGTGCCTGTCTGGCAGGAGCAGTTCCGTCCCTACTGCTGAGGGGACTGTATGAGGAGGCGTGCGAAGAGGCGCGTAAACTGCAGGGAATATTTGGAAAGGATAATTTTTTCCTTGAACTGCAGGATCACGGGATTCCGGAACAGAAAACAGTGAATCAGGGACTTCTACGCATGCACAATGAGCTTGGAATAGAACTGGTGGCAACAAATGATGTGCATTATATATATGATTCGGATGCAGAAGCACATGATATTCTGTTATGCATTCAGACAGGGAAGAAAGTGTCCGACGAAAACCGTATGCGCTATGAGGGCGGCCAGTATTATCTCAAATCAGGAGAAGAGATGGCAGAACTTTTTCTGTATGCGCCGGAGGCACTGGAAAATACGCACAAGATCGCAAGCCGCTGTCATGTGGAGATTGAGTTTGGCAAGTACAAGCTGCCACACTTTGATGTACCGGAAGGATATACATCAGAGAGTTATCTGAGGGAGCTTTGTGCGGAAGGACTTGTGAAGCGGTATGGGGAAAAGAAAGCCGGAGAATTAACCGAGAGACTGGATTATGAACTTGACACTATCAGTACGATGGGATTTGTGGACTATTTTCTGATTGTATGGGATTTTATCAAATATGCGAAAGATCATGAAATCCCGGTGGGACCCGGACGAGGATCGGCGGCGGGAAGCCTAGTGGCGTATTCATTGGAAATCACGGACCTGATCGATCCGATCCAGTACAATCTTCTGTTTGAGCGCTTCCTAAATCCGGAACGTGTCACAATGCCGGATATTGATATTGATTTCTGCTATGAGAGACGGCAGGAAGTTATTGATTATGTAAACCGTAAGTACGGAGAAGATCATGTGGTGCAGATTGTGACTTTCGGAACGATGTCAGCGCGCATGGTAATACGGGATGTGGGTAGAGTGCTGGATTACCCGTATGCCTATGTGGACAGTGTTGCAAAAGCAATCCCGATGGAGTTAGATATCACGATTCAGAAAGCATTGAAAATGAATCCGGAACTGCGGCAGATGTATGAGGTGGACGAGCAGGCAAAAAAATTGATTGACATGTCACTGCGTCTGGAAGGACTGCCAAGGCACACCTCTGTCCACGCGGCGGGAGTTGTTATCAGCCCGGAGCCGGTGGACGAGTTTGTGCCGCTTTCCCGTTCTGCGGATGGAGGTATCACCACCCAGTACACAAAGGATACACTTGAGGAACTGGGTCTTTTGAAAATGGACTTTCTCGGTCTGCGCACGCTGACAGTAATTGATGATGCGGTGGATGGTGCTTTTGATATCCGTAAGATTGATTATGCAGACCCGGAAGTGTTTGAGATGATCAGCGCCGGACATACGGAAGGTGTATTCCAGCTTGAAAGTGCGGGCATGAAAAACTTTATGAAAGAATTAAAACCGCAGAATATGGAAGACATCATAGCAGGAATCTCGCTGTATCGTCCGGGACCGATGGATTTTATCCCCAAGTATATCCAGGGGAAAAATAATCAGGACAATATTCAGTATGACTGTCCGGAGCTCGAGCCGATTCTGGCTCCTACCTACGGATGTATCGTCTATCAGGAACAGGTGATGCAGATCGTCCGTGATCTGGCAGGGTACAGCTATGGGCGGAGTGACCTGGTGCGCCGTGCCATGTCAAAGAAAAAAGCATCCGTCATGGAAAAAGAAAAGAATAATTTTATATATGGAAATGAAGAAGAGGGAGTCGATGGTTGTATACGGCGTGGAATTCCGGAAGAAGCTGCGAGAAAAATATTTGATGACATGACAGACTTTGCCAAATACGCGTTTAACAAATCCCATGCAGCAGCGTATGCTGTTGTATCCTATCAGACGGCATATTTGAAATGTCATTATCCGGTTGAGTTCATGGCGGCACTTATGACTTCATTTATGGAGCATACTGCGAAAATAACTGGTTATATTATGAATTGCAGGCAGCTGGGAATTGAAATTCTCCCGCCGGATATCAATGAAGGAGAATTTCGTTTCACGCCTCATGAGGGAAATATCCGCTATGGTCTGGCGGCGATAAAAGGAGTCGGGAAACCGGTTATCGACGAGATTGTAGCAGAGCGAGAGGCTGGTGGACCGTATCGAACGCTGAAAGATTTCTGCCTGCGGTTGTCCGGAAAATCCGTGAACCGGAGAACGCTGGAAAGTTTTATAAAAGCGGGAGCCTTGGACAGTCTGCCGGGAACACGGAAGCAGAAGATGATGATTTATACAAGTGTTGTGGACGGTGTGAATCAGGAAAAGAAAAATACGATGACCGGTCAGATGTCACTGTTTGATTTCGCTGCACCGGAAGAAAAAAAAGAACTTGATGTGGCGATGCCCGATGTAGGAGAGTATGACAAAGAAACGATACTCGCTTTTGAAAAAGAGGTACTCGGGGTGTATATCAGTGGACATCCGCTGGAAGAATATATTACGCTTCTTGAGCGAAACATCACCCGGACGACAGCAGATTTTATTCCGGCGGACGGAGAAGAAATGCCAAAAGTGAAGGATGAAGAGAGGGCAGTCATTGGGGGAATGATTACAGGAAAAACTGTGAAAACCACGAGGACAAATAATCTGATGGCATTTATAACCGTGGAGGATTTGTATGGTACGGTTGAGGTGATTGTGTTTCCAAAAGACTATGAAAAATACCGTCTGACGCTGGAAGAGGACCGAAAGGTCTTTGTCAAAGGAAGAGTGACTGTCGAGGAGGACAAGCCGGCAAAACTGATTTGTTCCGCTGTTCTGCCATTTGACGAGATGGATCGGGAACTGTGGATTCAGTGTAAAACAAAAGAAGAATATCTGGAAAAGGAAGCCGTTCTTTTTCAGATTCTGGCAGAATTTGATGGAAGGGATGGTGTGAATATATTCCTTTCCCGAGAACGAGCGAAGAAACGCCTGCCTAACAGCCGTTCAACAAAAGTGTGCCGGGAACTTCTGGAAAAACTATACCAGGAGTTTGGTTCTGAAAATGTGAAAGTCGTCGAAAAGAGTATTGAAAAAAGTTTACAGTCATAGTAGAATAAAAATAGCGTGTTTTGAAGAGAAATGGAGGAAGAACAATGGCTAAGGAAATTAAGACAATTGGAGTGATGACAAGCGGCGGGGACGCTCCCGGAATGAACGCAGCAATTCGTGCCGTAGTGCGTGCGGCACTTTCAAGTGGACTGAAAGTAAAAGGTATCCGTCGGGGATATGCCGGTCTTTTGGAAGAAGATATCTATGAGATGGAAACGATGAGTGTTACCGATATTGTGCAGAGAGGTGGAACCATTTTATTTACTTCCCGGTGTGAGCGGATGACGACACCGGAAGGACAGAAAGCGGCTGCGGATATCTGCCGTAAGCATGGAATTGATGGTGTTGTTGTAATTGGTGGTGACGGTTCTTTCCGCGGTGCACAGAAACTTTCAGAAAATGGAATCAATACCATTGGGATTCCGGGAACAATAGATCTTGATATTGCATGTACCGAATACACGATAGGATTTGACACTGCCTGCAACACGGCAATGGAGGCGATGGACAAGGTTCGCGATACTTCGGCATCCCATGAGCGATGCAGTATCATCGAGGTAATGGGACGTACTGCAGGACATATTGCCCTTTGGTGTGGTATTTCCAATGGCTCCGAGTATGTGATGATTCCAGAACGTTACAACAATGATGAGCAGGAAATTATCGACCAGATTCTCGCCAAGAGACGTACCGGAAAAAAACATCATATTATCGTAAATGCGGAGGGCGTTGGAAATTCGCATGAACTGGCAGAGAAGATTGAAAAGGCAACCGGTATTGAGACCCGTGCAACTGTCATTGGACATATTCAGCGAGGCGGAAATCCAAGCTGTCGTGACCGTGTATATGCATCAGCCATGGGAGCCCGTGCAGTGGATCTTCTGATTGCCGGCAAGACAAATCGTGTAGTAGCTTACCGGGATGGTTCTTTCTGTGATTTTGATATTGATGAAGCACTTGCCATGGAAAAGGATGTGGACGAGCTTTTGTACAGTATGACAAAAAGACTGGCAAGATAAAATGATGCCAGGGTCAAAAGGTCATGCATTTTATGCTTGCAGGAAAATACATGACTTTGGGATCCCAACGTTATAATAAAAAGAAATCACAAATCAGCAGACGTTGAGTTGATTTGTGATTTCTTTTTTAAATAGGAAAGTTACACCGCCTGTAAGCGGTACAGCTATCGTTTATTACTCTTCATCCAGCATATCATCTGGCTCAGCAGTTTCTTCTGCCTCGTCAGAATCGGAAGCTTTTGAAGCATCCGGAGTAATTTTTACATAGTCTCTTTCGTCCGTTTCTTCTTCATAGAGATCGTTGTCGAAATCATCGTCATAATCATCCAGATAATCTTTCATCAGGATATTTTTCAGGAAATATAAAATTCCACCGACAGCAGCAGCTACTGCTGCAAAACCAAGCAGAAATTTAAAAAATTTTTTCATCGGTTATTCCATCCTTTCTTTTCCGTAAGAGTAGTATCCCCTTTACGATAATATTTATCCCTATTTTAAGGGAAAAGAAAGGAAATGTAAAGGGGTTTTGGTAAATGTGTTCATTTTCTTGCGGTAATTTTTTTTTTTTTTCGTATAATTTGTGATTGTAAAATTTTTATAAAAGGTGTATAATTTTTTTTGAAATTAGTAAATGTGATTTTATGGAGGGTTTATTTTATGGCACGCAAAGCTACAAATAAGACAAACGCAACAGTAAATGAGCCAGTAGCAAAGAATGTAAAGACAGCACAGAAGACGGAGAAAGAAACCGTAAAACCGGTTAATGTATTGGCTGATTCGGAAAAGAAAGAAACAAAAGAGCCGGAGGTTGTAAAAGCTGAGCCGGCAGCAGCTAAGAAGCCTGCAGCAGGGAAAACCACAACCAGAAAGACTACAGCTAAGAAAACGACCACCCGTAAGACGACAAAGAAAGAGACAACAGATGTTAAAGCAGATGTATTTGTTCAGTATCAGGGAATTGAGGTATCTGAAAAAGCAATTATGGAAAAAGTTGTTGCTGCATGGGAAGCAGAAGGAAAAAAAGCGTCTGCTATTAAGAGAGTTAAGTTGTATATAAAACCGGAAGATGGCAAGGCATATTATGTCATCAATGAGCGGTTGAAAAATGGTTCAACAGGTGCTGTTGAACTGTAATAACCGGTAAAACATATAGAAGAAGCCTGTAAATCGGATTTTAACAGTAAAATCCGGATTGCAGGCTTTTTTCTTTGAACGGAAAAAAGTAAAGGTTACAGTCACTGTGAAATAATTGGGCCGGGGAGTTGCAAATCATTGCGTTATCATGTAAAATAGCTATGAAAAACCAGCTATAAGGAGGATAAAGACGTGTTTAAGATTAATGACAACTATTTGAAGTTACCTGGCAGTTATCTTTTTTCAACCATTGGCAGAAAAGTGGCTGCATTTAAAGAAGCAAATCCGGATAAAGATGTAATCAGTCTGGGAATCGGGGATGTGACCCAGCCACTGGCACCGGCAGTTATTGAAGCGATGCACAAAGCAGTGGATGAGATGTCGAAAGCGGAGACATTCCATGGCTATGCTCCGGATCTTGGATATGAATTTCTGCGCAAAGCTATCGTGGACAATGATTACAAAGCACGAGGTGTAGAAATCGCAATTGATGAGGTATTTGTCAGCGACGGAGCAAAAAGTGACTCCGGTAATATTGTAGATATTTTCTCGCAGGATAATGTAATTGCCGTGACAGACCCGGTTTATCCGGTATATGTTGACAGCAATGCGATGTCCGGAAAGACCGGTGAATATCTCAAAGACAAAGAGTGCTGGTCCAATGTAGTTTATATGCCATGCACAGCAGAGAACAATTTTGTCCCGGAAATTCCGAAAAAAACACCGGATATTATCTATATCTGCTGTCCGAATAACCCGACCGGTACGACACTCAAGAAGGATGAACTCCAGAAGTGGGTTGATTATGCAAATGCCAATAAAGCAGTTATCATCTATGATGCTGCCTATGAGGCATATATTTCAGAATCGGATGTACCACACAGTATTTACGAGTGTGACGGTGCCAAGACCTGTGCGATCGAGATGCGAAGCTTTTCCAAAAATGCCGGATTTACCGGTACCCGTCTCGGATTTACCGTTGTTCCAAAAGAACTCAAGAGCGGGGAAACTTCTCTGAACAGCCTCTGGGCACGCCGTCATGGAACCAAGTTTAACGGTGCTCCATACATTATTCAGAGAGCCGGTGAGGCCGTATATAGCGATGCCGGAAAGGCACAGACAAAAGAGCAGATTGCGTACTATATGAATAATGCAAAGCAGATTCGCGAAGGTCTGACCGGTATGGGTTATACCGTATTTGGTGGCGTAAATGCGCCATACATCTGGTTGCAGACACCGGATGGCATGAAATCCTGGGATTTCTTCGATATGCTCCTGGAAAAAGCCAATGTAGTCGGTACTCCTGGTTCAGGCTTTGGCCCGAGTGGCGAGGGATATTTCCGTCTCACCGCCTTTGGCTCCGCGGAGAACACAAAGAAGGCACTGGAGCGCATTAAGGCGTTATAAAAGTGATACTGGGTCATGAAGCGGCACAGAAATGGGGGAAAATCATGAAAAAGATAATATTTGCTGTTATGGCAAGTGTAATGGTGTTTTCTGCCTCTATCGGGCAGGCAGCACCTGCACAGGCTGATTCGGCTACCGTCAAACCGTTTATTGCGTTGGGAGCTAACCTGACAGAAAGTCAGAAAGACACGGTTCTTGGCCAGATGGGAGTCAGCCGCGCCGAGCTTGCTGATTATGAAACCATAGAGGTGACCAACGCCGAGGAGCATGAGTATCTGGATGAATATTTGGACAAAAGTGTAATCGGCACAAGGGCTCTGTCCTCCGTGAAAATTGAGGAGGCGGATGCCGGCAGTGGAATCTCCGTCGAGACGCACAACATTTCTTTTTGTACAGAGGAAATGTACACCAATGCGCTGGCAACTGCGGGAATCAGTGATGCCGATGTTGTCGTGGCAGCTCCGTTTGAGATTTCCGGAACAGCGGCGCTGGTAGGCGCCATGAAGGCGTACGGAACGATGACCGGTGACGTCATTGACAGTGACAGTGCAGATGCGGCAACTAATGAGCTGGTCGTAACCGGTGAACTGGGAGAGAGTCTTGGCAAAGACGAGGCCGCCCAGATGGTGGCATTGCTCAAAGACAAGGTTGTCAGCGGGGATTTGTCATCCGAAGATGACATTATGAATGCGATTGACGAGGCAGCCGACGAGCTGAATGTTTCGCTCACAGAGGAACAGAAGCAGAAGCTGTTAGACCTGATGGAAAAAATCAATGGTCTGGATTTGAGCATTGATACTTTGAAAGACCAGGCACAGGGAATCTACGATAAGCTGAAGGATTTGGATATCAATTTGGATGAGGCAAAAGGATTTCTGGATAAAATCGCAGATTTTTTCAAAAATTTATGGGATAAAATTTCGAACATGTTTTAAGTGAACAGACTGCCTGTACCGGCGCTTTTGGAGCGGTGCAGGCAGT
>JAXEJU010000066.1:0-4847 GCA_034101395.1 Eubacterium sp.
CAGATGATGTCCACAGAGGATGAAAAAAAACTGTATTTTGCCCGGGGTGGTACCCTGTATCAATACAATATGGATACCGGTGATATCATGACGGTTTATGAAAGTTTCAGTGAAAAAGCATCCTACAGATATCGTGCATACGATGAACAGGGTATCCGGCTTTTGAAGCTGGACAGCGAGGGAACACTGTATTTCTGTGTCTATGGTTATTTTCCAAGAGGAAGCTATGAGGGCGATGTGGCAATAGTCCTTTATGAGTATAAAGCGGATGGAATCCTGCGGGAAATGGTGTATATGCCGATTAGCAGTACCTATCAGCAGTTGAGGGAGGACTTTGATGAATATGGTTATGTGAGTCCGCGTGGTATTTATTATTTTACGGTGGCCAATACCGTTTATGCCTATAATATGACAGGTAAACGTCTGGAGAAACTGGCTGAAAATATCAAGGCACATTCCTTTATGACCATGCAGGGAGCGAACTGTTATGTCTGGTCCTCTTCACTGAGTACCGGATATGGGGAGAGCATTACCATATTTGATCTTGAAAAAGATGAGAAACAGGTGATATACCGGCCGGATAAAAAATCATGGATTCGTCTGCTTGGTGTCATTGAGGGAAATGTTGTGTATGGATTTGTCAAAAAAGACGCAATCACGCAGAACAGTGACGGTTCCCGTATCATCCCATGCTATGAATTGTATATTGCTAATACAAAAGGAGAGGTACTCAAAAAATTTGCAAAATCCGGAAAATATATAAAGGGAATTGATTCAAACGGGAATGTAATCAACATTTCACTATGCAAAAAAAGTGGAAACCGATATGTGGATGCCGGAAGAGACAGCATATTGAACCAGACAGACAGCAAGGCATCGCGGTTTGGTTATACTTCACGTATAACAAACAAATCGTTGACCGAATGGTATATTTACTTTCCGTCTTCCTTTATAATGGAGGAGACGCCACAGCTTGTAAAAGGCCCGGAAACTTATATGACAAGTGGACGGACGGTGCGTCTGGAGCAGCCAAAGATTGCCAAATACTATGTATACGCAGTGGGCGAGATAACCGCATCTTTTGAAAGCATAGGCAGTGCTATTCGCGAAGCAGACCGGCAGATGGGTGTTGTAGTATCCAGTAATCATCAGGTGGTTTGGGAGAGAAGCGGAAGCTTTCTGCAAAACAGCATTGGAGGTATCGAGATGACACGCAGTGGTGGTGGGGTGTCCAATCTGACGGCCTGCGCTTATATGGTACTCATGCAGAATCATGCGGGAGTAGCACTTTCTGAACTTACGAAAAGTGAGAAACCGCTTTACAATATGCTCGCAGATTATATGGAGCGTCCGGTTAATCTCAAAGGCTGTACTCTGGAGCAGGTACTTTACTTTGTCAGCAATAACAAGTCCGTGATTGCGATGCTCAGCGATAAAAAAGCTGTTGTCATTGCTGGTTACACGACGACGAAACTGTATTTGCTTGACCCGGATTCCGGGAAACAGCTGACCGTAAGCAGGACGGAATATGAGAAGAAATTTAAGGCGGCAGGCAACCGGTTTATCAGTTATATGGAAAAATCGTGTGAAAGCAAATAGCTTTGATGGCAAACGAGAAATCGCATACGCGAGTTTCTCGTCGCCTCTTTGCGACAAGTCGCTCAGAAATGGAGATTAAGATGTCTTTCGAAAATGTTAGAGAGGATGTTGGGATGCAGGAGTTAATCAAACTTGCCATAGAGGCGAGAGAACAGGCATACACGCCGTATTCGGGATTTAAAGTAGGTGCTGCGTTGTTATGCAGAGACGGGAAAATTTTCTGTGGATGTAATATTGAGAATGCGGCATATTCACCCACAAACTGTGCAGAGAGAACTGCTTTTTTTAAGGCGGTAAGCGAAGGTGAGAGGGAATTTGTCCGGATTGCTATTGTGGGGGGAAAAGAGGGAGAAATGGTGGCACCGTCACCTTGCGGTGTCTGCTTACAGGTGATGTCCGAGTTTTGTAAACCAGAGAGTTTTGAGGTCGTTATGGCAAAGAGTGAGACGGACTATACGGTGAAAAAACTCAGTGAGCTGCTCCCATTTGGATTTTCATTATAAATAATTACGCATCTGGCAGGACAGGAGAAAAAAGATGGATTTACCTGAAAAATTTTGTGAAGAAATGAAGCGGATTCTCTTGGATGAATACCCGGATTATCTCGCTTCCATGGAAGATGAGAGAAAATATGGTCTTCGAGTCAATACCGCTAAAATATCGGTGGAGGAATTTGAGAGAATTGCCCCGTTTCCGATAACCAGAATCCCTTATGTGGAAAATGGCTTCTACTATGACAGCAGTGTCCAGCCGGCAAAACATCCGTATTATTTTGCCGGGCTGTATTATTTGCAGGATCCGAGTGCCATGACACCGGCATCCCGTCTTCCGGTAAATGAGGGCGAAACGGTGCTTGACCTTTGTGCTGCACCGGGTGGAAAGGCGACAGAACTGGCAGCAAAACTGCATGGGACAGGTCTTCTTATAGCCAACGATATCAGCGCAAAACGAGCGAAAGCACTTTTAAAAAATATTGAGCTGTTTGGGGTGGAGAACAGTTTTATTGCGACCGAATATCCGCAGAAGTTACAGGAATATTTTACCGGATTCTTTGACAAAATCCTCATTGATGCCCCGTGCTCCGGAGAAGGAATGTTTCGTAAGGACCCTTCCATGGTAAAAGCCTGGGAGCAGAATGGACCGGAATATTATGCCGGACTTCAGGAAGAGATTGTAAAGCAGGCACTGCCGATGTTAAAGCCGGGTGGAATGCTGTTGTATTCGACCTGCACATTTTCGCCTATGGAGGATGAAGGAACCGTGGCGAAAATTCTGGCTGCAGATTCCCATATGGAATTGGTGCAAATGGACGGCTACGAGGGATTTGCTCCCGGAATGCCGGAGCTTGTAGACAGTGAAAACGAAGAAATCCGCAAATGTGTGCGGATATTTCCGCACCGGCTGGACGGAGAGGGACATTTTCTTGCCCTCTTTAAAAAAAGTGAAGAGGCGGCAGAGGGAATCCAGAGCTATCACGAGATACGTGGTGGCCTGAAGGGAGAGGAACGTAAGCTGTTTGAAAATTTTGCCCGTAATCTGACTCGGGTTTTTGAGCCGGAGAGGCTGGAAAGCAGGCAGGGAATGGTGTACTATATGCCATCGTGTCTGCCCAAAATGCGGGGTCTTCGTTTTCTGCGCAGCGGTCTTTTTATGGGGGAAATCAAAAAGAACCGTTTTGAACCTAGCCAGTCATTAGCAATGGCGCTGCATGCCGGAGAATATAAAAACTGTCTTTGGCTTTCCTCGGAGGATGAACGTGTAATTCGTTATCTTAAAGGTGAGACCCTGACGCTTACAGAAGAGGAATGCAATGGAGACGCAGGCTGGCAGCTCGTATGTGTGGATGGATATCCGTTGGGATGGGGAAAGCGGACCGGTATGGTGCTGAAAAATAAATACCATAGTGGCTGGCGGCTGATGTAGTTGATTTATTTCTGTCATATAGACCTCATACGCATGCATATAAATAAGATTAATAGAAAAGAACCGCAAAAGCGGTTCTTTTCTGGGGAATAGAGAACTAAACTATATATAGGCAATCATCGGCAAAAGCCAATGATAAAAGCAAAGGGGGATGGCTCCAGTCAGTGGAGCCATGCAATGACAAAAAAACTTAGGGGATTTTGTAATGTAAAAAAGGCAATTTGCAAAAATGCAAATCGCCTTTGATTACATTGATATAATACTACTTTTTTCCCGGGATGTCAACATTATTTTTATAAATATTGTTGACACGTTTATTCTTTTTTAATATACTAGTAACGAAGTGGTGTCATAAACAGAAGTTTTACACCAGTACATATTAATTTAAGGAGGATAATTATATGGGAATCCAACAAAAAAATGTAGCAGTCTGCATCATTCTTTCCATCGTAACCTGTGGAATCTATGGAATCTACTGGTTTATCAAGCTGACGGATGAGTTGAATGCACTGGCAGAGGTGGAAGCACCTACATCTGGTGGAACTGCATTCCTGCTTACATTGGTAACCTGCGGTATCTATGGAATTTACTGGGCATACAAACAGGGCGAGAAAGTTGATTTCGCTAAGACGAAGAGAAATATGCCATCCAGTAACTCCAGCGTGTTGTATCTGATTCTTCATATTGTTGGTTTTGGTATTATTGCATACGCTTTGATGCAGAACGAAATCAATCATATGTTGCAGCAGGGAGAATAAAAAGGGAAAATTTCATGCGCGCACGGGAACGTTATGTACGTTTCTGTGCGCGTTTGTTACAAAGTGAATGGAGATTATTATGTTTTGTAGAAATTGTGGAACCGAAAACGAAGAAGGTGCAAAGTTTTGCAAATCCTGTGGAAGTCCGCTTGAGACCAGTGTGGATACAACGTTCGCAAAACAGACAGAAAATAACAATGCCGGTCAGGATCGATCGATGTACAAATACAATTATAACTCGGGAGACAGCGATGCGACCGTTTCCCTGATAATGGGAATTTTCTCTATTGTGATGTGTTCCTCATCGATTATTGCAATAGGGCTTGGCATTGCGGCAATCGTGATGGCAAATAAGGCTAAAAAGCAGGGTTCCCAGAGCGGAAACATTACTGCCGGCAATATATGCGGCATTATTGGTATCTGCCTCGGGGTAATATGTACATTGTATTACCTGCTCGCTTTTGTATTCGGCATAATTGCAGCAATAAGTTAAAAATATATTGAGACCAAACAAGATAAAGGATCATTTAATCAAACGATTAGATGGTCTTTTTTTGTTGTCCACCA
>JAXEJU010000067.1:0-11100 GCA_034101395.1 Eubacterium sp.
CGTTCACACTGGCGTTTTCTTCGCCAGTGTGAACGCCCTATTTAATTTTAATCCGGCAGAATACAAGTTCCACCATACCCATGATGTCTCCAGGTATCTGCACTTTTTTCATACTTCGTCACTTCAAGGTACTGCCAGTTATTCGCAGTCTTTAATGAACGATAGATTTTTTTCAGGGATACCCATTGTCTGTTATGATCCGGGTCTCCTGAATCTGCCAGAAAAATGCAATCCGTTTTCTCATCATACAAAAACAGGGTAACATAATGCCCCGGAGTATCCTTCCAGTAACAGGTACTGTCCTGACTGCTGACGACGACGAGCATTGCCAGAGCACTCTTTACCTTTTTTTGAAAACGCTCATAAGAGGAAGGTTTTCTTCCTACATCACATGTAAAGCCTGCGCTCTTCAAAGTTTCCTTTATATAACCCCAGTCGATGGCACCGCCGCCTCCGTAACCACTCTTATTTTGGGCATATCTGTACATGTCAAGCGGGGAACATTCATACGGTGTCAGCGATGTGTAGATATTGGCCATACAGCACAAACCGCATCCAAAACCGCCAAAACTTCCACCATCATAGTAACTGTCACCCCACTCTCCCGACCATACCCGGCGTTCGCCCCATGATTTTGGTCCCTGCAGGAAAGTTGCTATTTTCTCTGTCGGATCAATCGTCGGTGTAGGCTTTGGAGTAGCAGTTTCCTCGGATACTACAGCCGTAGTAACAGCACCTGGTGTCACCGTCTCCTGCTTTTGTTTCTTATCCGGCGGATGCAGTCGGTTCAAGGTCACCGAAAGTGCTATCATCCCAATACTTAACAGTATAATGACAGCCATCTGCCTTTTTGTATAATTTCGTTTTTTCATACCTTAGAATGTAAATTTATCCTCAAAATATTCTTTCAGTTTGCTGATAGCGACACGAACCTGATCCATCGTATCACGGTCACGCACGGTTACCATTCCGTCCTCTTCTGAATCAAAATCATAGGTCACACAATAAGGTGTACCGATTTCATCCTGACGACGGTAACGTTTTCCGATATTTCCACGGTCATCGTATTCACAATTATAATATTTGCTCAATTCCTCAAAAAGTTTCTCTGCTTTTTCATTGAGCTTTTTGGACAGTGGAAGCACACCAATCTTAACCGGTGCCAGTGCCGGATGGAAGTGCATTACCGTACGCACATCTCCCTCACCGATTTCCTCTTCATCATACGCACTGCAGAGAAATGCAAGTGTCACGCGGTCTGCGCCGAGCGAAGGCTCAATGACATATGGTATATATTTTTCCTTGCGCTCATCATCAAAATAGCTCATATCCTCTCCTGAGGTATTCTGATGCTGGGTCAGGTCATAATCCGTACGATCTGCGATTCCCCAGAGTTCGCCCCATCCAAACGGGAACAAAAACTCGATATCACTGGTCGCCTTACTGTAGAAAGAAAGCTCTTCCTTGTCGTGGTCACGGACACGCATCTCTTCTTCTTTGATGCCAAGTGTCTGCAGCCAGTTGATGCAGAATTCTTTCCAATAAGCAAACCACTCGAGATCCGTATCCGGTACGCAGAAGAATTCCAGTTCCATCTGCTCAAACTCACGGGTACGGAATGTAAAGTTACCCGGTGTAATCTCATTTCGGAATGATTTACCAATCTGTCCGATTCCAAAAGGCACTTTCTTTCTGGAAGTTCTCTGAACATTTTTAAAGTTTACAAAAATTCCCTGTGCTGTCTCCGGACGAAGATACACCGTATTTTTGGCATCTTCTGTAACACCTTGAAACGTCTTAAACATCAGATTGAACTGACGGATTTCGGTAAAATTGTGCTTGCCACAGCTTGGGCAGGCGATATTGTGTTCTTCAATAAAACCCTCCATTTTTTCTTTGTCCCATCCATCGACAGAGCCATCGAGTTCAACTCCATTTTCCTCTGCATACGCCTCAATAAGCTGGTCAGCACGGAAACGCTCATGACATTCCTTACAGTCCATCAACGGATCCGAGAATCCACCCAGATGTCCACTGGCTACCCACGTCTGTGGATTCATCAGAATCGCACAGTCTACACCGACATTGTATTTATTCTCCTGAATAAACTTCTGCCACCATGCTTTTTTTACATTATTCTTTAATTCAACACCGAGATTTCCATAATCCCATGTGTTTGCCAGTCCACCATATATTTCCGAACCCGGGTAAATAAATCCACGGCTCTTTGCCAACGCTACGATTTTATCCATTGTCTTTTCCATACTGAATTCCTCCACATTTTTTGTTTCATTCACACTTATTCATCATTTTACTATTACGGAAGCATTTTTTCAAGAGAGAATTACTCGAGCATGGCAAGAGACTGGAATTTTTTGTCTGTATGCCGGTCAAAATATTTTCCGACAACCGCACGAATCTCCTGTAGTACATTTTCCCCGACAGTAAATGTATACAGCTTTTCAAGCGGCGATGACAGGATTCGCTGTAACGTGTAAACGGTTGTCTCTGAAATTGTAATTCCGGTTCTTCCATTGTGGCAGCAATCACAGACAACGCCGGCTTCCCCCACATAAAAATGATGCAGCGCTTCTGTTTTGCCACATCGGATACACGAAAACATCCGCGGTGCTTCCCCCTCGGTAAACAGCATCCGGAATTCATATATGTAACGTACCAGTTCCCGGGGAATAGAGGGCACAAACAGTGCCCGGAGCGAAACATACAACAGATTGAGCTCTGCCGTTGCCTCCATTCCCTCTCTTGTAAAATACTCTGCCACTTCGCAAAAATAGAGAGCCATATAGAGATTTTCCAGATCTTTTCGGAGTTCCGGAAAAAAATTTTTCACTTCAACCTGCTCAATCGTATAGGAATCTCTTCCCCGGTAAATATAAAATTCTCCAAAGGTAAATGGCTCCGTCGATGCAGAAAGAGAACTTTTGGGACGTCTTGCCCCTCTGGCAAACGCAGAAATGCGTCCGCGCTCTTTTGTCAGAAGTACCACGCGCTTGTCATATTCACCAATGGTAGCCGCCGAAAGCACCATTCCCATCACACGTTCCTTCACGCTGTCCCCTCTCTTCTCTCACTGCGTTCTCTCCGCGGTTTTCCTTCTTCTCACCGCTTCCCACATACGCCAGATAGTCCGATACCCGTCCGCTGCGGGCAAATGTTTCCCAGTCTTGTTCGTTTCTCATGATTTCCTCCTGCATGTAAATTTTCCCTTTCCCGGGATTTTTATCATACCGATAGGATATCCTTACCAACTGAACCTTATGCGGTTTCTACGATGGTACTATCTTCCAAAACTTCAAAGACCCTCATTTTCTTTATATCCAAAGTTTTTGAGCAAAAAGTCACTGTCACGCCAGTCTTTTTTTACCTTTACCCACAGCTTCAGATTTACTTTTGCCTGCAGAAAATCCTCTATCTCGCAACGGGCATCCGTACCAATTTTTTTCAGCATACTGCCCTGTTTGCCAATGATAATTCCCTTGTGGGAATCTCTTTCACAGACGATCGTTGCATCAATATCATAAAAAATGTTTTTGCCAGGTCTTTCTTTCATCCGCTCTATCGACACAGCGATTCCGTGGGGAATCTCATCGGATAGCAGACGAAGTGCCTTTTCACGGATTAGTTCAGCCACAATCTGACGTTCCGGCTGGTCGGTTATCGTATCCTCATCATAAAACTGCGGTCCCTCCTGCAGATACTTAAACATCGTTGTAATCAACTCATCTACACTCTCTCCTGTTCTCGCAGAGACCGGAACAATCTCGGCAAAATCCAGTATATCTTTGTAAGCCGCAATACACTCTAAAATATCACTTTTTTTGACCGTATCGATTTTATTCATGACAAGAATGACCGGAACCGCCGATTTTTTTAACTGTTCTGCGATATGCCTCTCACCTTTTCCGATAAAGGTCGTTGCCTCTACTAACCACAGTACCAGATCCACTTCCCGGAAGGTGCTCTCCGCTGCATTTACCATAAATTCACCCAGTTTATTCTTTGCCTTGTGAATACCGGGAGTGTCAAGAAAGACAATCTGTCCTCTATCGTCATGATATACTGTCTGTATCCGGTTTCTTGTCGTCTGTGGCTTATTGGATGTAATCGCGATTTTTTGTCCGATCATCCGGTTCATCAGTGTCGATTTCCCCACATTCGGTCTTCCTACGAGTGTAACAAATCCTGATTTGAAAACTTTTTCCATCGAATCCTCCGTTTCCTCTTCCCCGTTTTTCCATTTATTTTAATGTCCGCACAGTTCCAAACAGTTCTTTTGCCTGAGCTATCTTTTCTTCTCCGCCGAGCGCACAGATATAACCATCGGAAAGAACTGCCTTTACCATTTCAGCAGCTTTACGCACAGCCTGTTTGTCGGTGGAGAGAACCTGGTCACGTTCTCTCTGCTTACTTTCAAACTCCGTTTCTGTCATATACGCAAGATAAGAGCGTTCGCCCTTTGCTCTCGGGGTAAGCGGAGTGTCCATATCACTGATCGTCCCAATAATATATTTCATCATATCCCGCTCATCCGCATCAAAGTTTTCGAGATACTCCGGAATTCCTTTGTAAACTTCATTTGTACCGGCAAGGTTTGGATCGCGGTAAGACATCAGATATGCCATGCCCTCTTCCAAAAAGGCACACATAACTCCGTAAGCACCTCCTTTGACACGGACTTCGTTCCAAAGGTAATCATAACTGAGAATAGTTTTCACCACCTTGTAGGAGCCATCATATGCAATCCCTTTATCCGCAAAGCTTCCGGCTCTTGCCACATACTGCACCTTTCCTGCTGTCTTAAATCCTTCATTTACAGGAATTTGGGAGAGCTTCCAATCCGGCTCAACTACTTTTTCCCCTGCCTTCTCCGGCAGACCAGCCGTAAGTTTTTCCACGGAGCCGGCAAGGTTTTCATATCCTTCTTCATCGGAGGTAATCCCCATGCTCAGGCGCTCTTTTACAAATATTTTCTCTGCCAGTGATTTTAACACAGCAATCAGATTGTCCTTGCGCTCCTCAAAATGTTCTTCCATGTCACAGAGAAAATCATAATAGGACACACCTTTTAACTGTTCCACATAATACATACGCTCTTTGAGATACGACATTGCTCTCCACGCGGCTGTCGCATGGCCGGAAGCCTGCAAACTCATCTGCTTTCCTGTGCGTACCTCACCGATTACTTCGCGCAGTCTCTTCTCATCCCAAACATGAGATGAGGTCAAAATTTCTTTCACAAGACCAAGCATATAGTCCGTTTCCGGATAGAGGACTTTTGTCGTGACCTCAAGCATCATCGCGTAGTCCTTGCTCTTTTTCTTTTCATACGTTGAAACTGACACAGAAAAACTGCCCGCATGGAGAAGTATTTCGTTACCAAGCTCCAGTTTATCGTGAATATCCGTATCCACAGAGCCAATCAGTTCTGTCAGAAGACCGATATACGGCGCATACTCCTTCAAATCCTTAATATCAAATCCAAAGCGGAGATAACTGATGCCATTTGTATGGATATCATGGAACAGCACATCACACCCGTTAAGTTTCCTCTTTTCATTATAAAATGGCTGCGCTTTTTTGCCGATATCCTCCCTGGCAAGAAGAGGAATGCATTTGAGAGCCTCCGGCGGTGTCGGTTCCTCCTGATATTTTTTCAGCTCTTTTGTCTCTTTTACAAGTGTTTCGAGTTCCTCTTTAGAGAGAGTTTCTTTATAGTGGGCGAGCGCTTCCTTTTCTTCCTTATCCATAAGGCCGGTAAGTCCGACTTTCGGCTGAATACTGACAAAACTTGCATGACTGTTATCCAGAAAATATTTCTGAATCAACTGTTCAAAATAGCCCGTCTCGATTTCCTGTTTCAGTTCTTCAAAAATATCATTGGCAACCAGATGGATAAATGGTTTGCTCTCATCATACAGCCAGCTGACAAACGTCTGCAGTCCATACATCAACCCTTTCGGATAGGAGCCAAAGTCGGCTTCCCGGTACTGGAACTCCATGGAATTAATCGCCGCGAGAAGAGATTTTCTGTTAAGACCATTTTTCACAAGATCCGCCAGAGTATCTTTGACGATACGCAGAAACTCCTCTTTCTGTTCCATCTTTACATTTTTTGCCACAATTGAAAACCATGGCTGTTTCATACTTTCCTCGTAAATACTGCTGATTTCCGTTCCGATACCGGCATCCAAAAGTGCCTGTTTTACCGGTGCCCCTACGGATTCTACCAACACATAATCAAGGACACGCAGACTCTGGTACAGCTTGCGGTCGAGCGAATTTCCACACACGACATTATAACTGAAATACGCTTTTCCTTCGACATCTTCGCCCTCAGTCACCGAATAAAAACCATATTCTTCTTTTGGCTCATCGAAGGCAGCCTGCGTTCTGATTTCCGAGTCCACTGACAGATATTCAAATCTGCTCAGATAATGTTCATCAATCCAGTTCAGTTTTTCCTCCATATCCATATCCCCATACAGGTAAATATAGCTATTGGATGGATGATAGTACCGACTGTGAAAATCGAGATAATCCTGATACGTAAGATTTGGTATCTCTGCCGGATCACCGCCCGATTCTACGCCATAAGCAGTATCCGGGAAAAGGGAATGCTGGATATTGCGGCACATAAGCTGATCCGGTGAGGAAAATACCCCTTTCATCTCATTGTAAACCACACCGTTATATTTGAGCGGTGCGTCTACACTCTCAAGTTCATAATGCCAACCTTCCTGTTTGAAAATTTTCTCCTCCCGGTAAATATTCGGGTAAAATACGGCATCGAGATAAACGTGCATCAAATTCTGAAAATCTTTGTCATTGCAGCTTGCCACCGGGTAAACCGTTTTGTCCGGATACGTCATGGCATTGAGAAACGTATTCAGAGAACCTTTGGCAAGTTCAATAAACGGATCTTTTACCGGAAATTGTTTTGAGCCACATAAAACCGTGTGTTCCACAATGTGTGCTACACCTGTTGAATCTTTTGGAGGCGTGCGAAATCCAATGGTAAATACTTTATTATTATCATCATTTTCAATTAACGCTATTTTTGCTTTTGTCTTTTTATGCTGCAGCAGATACCCCATACTGTTCAACCCGGTAAGTTCCTGCTTTTCCATCTGTTCATATGCTGTACAATTCCTGATTTCCATTTCCATTCCTCACTTTATGATTTCTGTTCTGTCCGGAGGCGTAAATAGCATCCGGCAGTTAATTTTATTTTGCAGAATACAACGATATTTATACAGTATCATATTTTTATCTACTTTGCAAAATTCTTTTTGACTTTTACCTTTCATTGTGTTATGGTTAGTACGTGTTAAATATTTTTTTAGGAGGCAAAACACATGAAAGGTACAGTGAAATGGTTTAATGCCAAAAAAGGATTCGGATTTATTTCGGATGAAGAGGGAAATGACGTATTCGTACACTTCTCCGCTCTCCAGATGGACGGCTTCAAAGTATTGGATGAAGGCGATGAGGTAGAGTTTGAAGTAATCGAAGGCGAAAAAGGACCTCAGGCTGCAAACGTAACCAAGTTATAATCGGATTCTAATGGACTAATTTTTATATATTTATGTAAAAGTTTAGGTATTACAATAGGTTGTAACAAAAAGCTGACCCATTTTGATGAGTCAGCTTTTTTTGTAACACACACCCGCAATCACCATCGTGCTTGCACGATTTTCCCCTTTGCGCTACACGTTTTTTATCATCTCATCATACAGCTCCAGCCCGTAACTTGTGTCCTCAGGCATTTTTTCTATCATCCGGTAGCGCACCTCCCCCTCATTTACGCTGCGACCTGCGGATAAAAACAGAACTTCGTCATTGTGTTCTCCAAAAAGCGCTTTTGCAAAAGTTGTGATATGTGTCACCATCCATATCGTGCGTCCGGTCTCCATACCGGCATGCACCAAATCCATGGCAATCTGGTAGGCAGTCACTTCCGTCGTGGTTGCAAACGATTCATTCAGTAAAAATAAAGTATCCGGCTTTGATTTTTCGAGAATATCTCCCATTCGATGCAGTTCCTCTTCAAATTTACCCATGTTCATCGTAGCATCTTCGCGCCTTGTAAAATGCGGGAAAATATCCTGATAGGCATGAAGCGGATACGCTTTTGCCGGCACATACATTCCCGCCTGACACATAACCTGGGCAATGCCAAGGCTCCTGAGAAAAGTAGACTTTCCTCCCTGATTTGCCCCGGTAACAATGATGGTACGGTAAGAAGGAAACCCCACCGTATTCGAAACCGGCATTGTCAGTGTCTGCAGTGCCAGTGATAATTCATATAATTTGTCTGCTGCCTTTTCTTCCGCATCCGGCATACAGAAATACATTCCTTTTTCCCGGCAGCGGTTATAAAATCCGGCGCATCCATTCAAAAACATAACCTGGCGCTTCATCGGATGCAAAAGCTCCTGCCAGCGCAGCAAAAATGGAATACATTCATCTAAAAGTTCCAGTATTGTCCGGTTAATGAACTCCACCGCGCTGTCATACACTTTTTCATCCACAATTGCCGGATTTTTTTTCGTCATGAAAAATCCGGTCTGAAGCCTTCCCGCCTTTTCTTTTACATCCAGTATCTGCATATCCTGCAGTTTAAATCCCTCGCCGATTGAAACCTGCAAAAGCATTTCGCCTTTGTCCTTAAAACTGTCCAGATGACTGACCAGATATTTCTGTTCTTCTAGTTCTTCCCGGGTTTCTTCCCGGTAAAAATCATCCCGGAATTCCCGGAACAGGGTATCAGAAAACAGTTTTTCTTCCCTGTTCATCAGAGCGGACAATTCATCAAGTCCCTGTACCAGATGTCGCACCGCCTCGAGATATATACCGATATTTGTCTCATGCGTGAGATGTTTTCCTCTGCTGTCCTGAATCGCCTTGAGCTGCTGGTCCAGACATTCGGATGTCTCTACGATAATGCGGCGCAGTTCCGATATAAGCCCCTCATGCCGGCAAGCCGTCCCAATCAATTGCTGCCGTTTCTTTATATCCTCTTCCCGGCGCAGAGGGTGCTGTAGCACTTCTGCGATATACGGCGCATCTCCGTAGTTTTCATTGGCGATATTGCGCACAATAAAGGTCATATTCAGATCCTTCATAATATCAGAAGAGTTTGCATAACTATCCGGCTCTTCCCTGAAAAAGTTAATTGCCATATCCCATCACCCTCTTCATCTGCTCATAGGTCATATGATATTTCGTAATTAACGAGTCTTCATATTCTCCTTCCGACGCAGGCTTTCTCTGTATCTTAAACGACCGTGTGTGATGGTCTTCCCGGAGTTCAGCCACCATACTGACAATACCGTCGCCTTCTTCCGCCAGCGACTGAATATGAGTGACATAAATACCATAACACTGGTTTTTCACAAAATGTTCAATTACGCGTTTTCCCATAATACCGGCATCCAGTGTGGCTGCTGTTGTAAAAAGTTCATTGAGGATTACAAACACATTTTCCTGCTGCGCCTTCATCATCGGCTCCAGTCTGGTGAGTTCCTCCACCAGTTTACCACGCCCGCTTTTTTCACTCTCCTCATCCGAAAAATGAGTGAGAATATCTGTAAAATGCGGTATGACTGCCTTCTCACACGGCACCATAAGACCCATCCTTGAAAAATAGAGAATCTGTCCTATCATCCGTGCAAAAGTAGTCTTTCCCCCACCATTTGCTCCTGTGATAACAAAAAATTGTTCTTTTTCTCCGATTTCAAAATCGTTCGGAATTACCGGCCGCTCACTTTTCACTGCCATCGCAGCATCATAACCACTCTTCACAAGCAGCCGTTTACCGGTCTGTGGAATACAAAATCCGTATCCCCTCTCTTCCATAAAGCGGCAGAATTTGAAAAAACCGAGATAAAACTGAACATCCGTCGCAAGCTGCAACAATTTCTCATCCATCCGGATTTTCATAAGAGCTGACAACGCCTTCGATTGTCCTGTAGATTTTACCAGCCGCTCTGCCATCATTTCCTCGAATACGCTGAGCGGGCGGCTTTCTTCCTGCATATCTGTCTTTTTTTCACTTTGTTCCGGCAATCGGAATGCGCGCACTATTCTTTTGTGAAATGGCTCTTTCTCAGAATTGTCCTGAACGATAACTTTATTTTTCTGAGCTGCAAAGAATACCGGCTGTCCGTCAAGATTCCTGTGAACCTGCTCTGCCATCTCTTTCCACTGCGTATATTCTGCTGTACCGGTATACTGTTCCAGATACCGGACAAGTTCTTCCATCGCAGGAGAGAGCCCGGACATCTGCTTCAGCTCTCCGCGCAGAGTTTCCACTGCTGTAGAATAGCGATACAAAGCATCCGCATGCCATTTCACTTCCTCCGGCCGGTGATGGCTGTATGTGCTGTTCTTTTCCTGTTTTCTTACCTGTTCAATGGCTTTTGCATACCGCTCAAAGCATTCCTGCAAAGATATCTTTTGCATGTCGCCGGTAATCATTCGCCGGTATTCAGTCGTTTCCGGATTATTCGGCACATAGTGGTAATACGGCAGCAAATCATATCCCTTAGTAAGACTATTGATTCTGGATATGCATATATCCAGGTTAAAATCGGTAAAATATGCTCTCTTCCCGGTATCTTCACATTTTTCTTTTCCCAATAAACCCTCGAACAAAACACTCCTCCTCATTTTCCGTTAGAAACGAAAATCTCTCTGTCCATCCTGTATATTCTCAATATACTGAGCTGCTTTTTCCTTTACAACCGGATTGGTAATTACGTCAAGCTGTTCTTTTATTACCTTTTCCCCCTTCGCCTTTGTATCTTCTGACGCGTAGTCCTCCAGATATTCTTTTAATGTCATAAGGGCATTCGGCTGACAACAGTTTACAATCTGCCCGGATTTTAAAAGACTCATAAAACGGTCTCCGGTGCGCCCTTCTCTATAGCACGCTGTACAGAAACTTGGAATATATCCCATGCCAAGAAGCCAGTTTACGACTTCATCCAGTGTCCGGCGGTCGGAAACATCAAACTGAGCGGAATTTTCTTCCTCCGGCTCTTCCTCCACATATCCCCCAACACTGGTGCGTGAGCC
>JAXEJU010000068.1:0-53833 GCA_034101395.1 Eubacterium sp.
TTGCAAAAGGAGACATTGAAAACCGATTTTATCTATCAATTGGATTTAGGAATTTTACAGTGACAAAAAGAAAGGAGCTGTTTCACGGTTCAAATCGTTTAGTGAAGCAGCTCCCTCTATTATTCAATTTTATTTCTCAACCTCAGCCATTTTCATAGCGCGAACTTTCGTGGAAAGTCCGAACAGGTTAATGAATCCTTCTGCGTCGTGGTGGTCATACAGGTCTCCGGTTGTGAAAGAAGCGATACTTTCGTTGTAGAGGCTGTATGTGGAAGTCGTGCCTGCCTTAATAATGTTGCCTTTATAGAGCTTGAACTTAACTTCACCGGTCACATATTTCTGAGTGGACTCTACAAATGCCTGAACTGCTTCGCGCAGAGGAGAGAACCATTTGCCTTCGTAGCAAATCTGAGCCAGTTTATTACCCATATCCATTTTCAGGGCGTATGTATCGCGGTCGAGAATTAATTCCTCAAGCTGCTGGTGAGCTTCGTAAAGAATCGTTCCGCCAGGAGTCTCATAAACACCGCGGGATTTCATGCCGACAACACGGTTTTCTACAATATCAACAATACCGATACCATGTTTGCCACCCAGTTCATTCAGGGTGCGGATAATATCGGAAACTTTCATTTCCTTGCCGTTTACACTCTTTGGAACACCGGCTTCAAATGTCATCGTAACATATTCGCCTTCTTCAGGTGCTTTTTCCGGAGTCGTACCGAGAACTAACAGATGTTCAAAGTTTGGTTCGTTCGCAGGATCTTCCAGTTCCAGTCCTTCATGGCTGATGTGCCACAGGTTTCGGTCACGGCTGTAGCTGGAATCAGCAGAAAATGGAAGATCGATACCATGAGCTTTACAGTATTCGATTTCGGATTCACGGGAATCCATCGTCCATTTGTCGCTTCTCCATGCTGCGATGATTTTCAAATCCGGTGCAAGTGCTTTGATACCAAGTTCAAAACGAATCTGGTCATTTCCTTTACCAGTAGCACCGTGGCAGATAGCAGTTGCCCCTTCTTTGCGTGCAATCTCGACCAGACGCTTTGCGATAACAGGACGAGCCATGGAAGTACCAAGCAGATATTTATTTTCATATACTGCATGTGCCTGTACACAAGGTACAATATATTCATCACAGAATTCATCTACTACATCTTCAATGTACAGTTTGGAAGCACCGCAGAATTTTGCCCTTTCTTCCAATCCATCCAGTTCCTCTCCTTGTCCGCAGTCAATGCAGACACAGATTACTTCATAATCGAAGTTTTCCTTCAGCCATGGAATAATTGCTGTCGTATCCAGACCGCCGGAGTAAGCTAATATAACTTTTTCTTTCATAAATTATGACCTCCATTTGTATTGAAATAGTTTCCTGTATCTAATATACACTAACAATGAATAATATGCAAGGGGGAAATTGTTTCATATAAGATTAAATCAAATAAATAAGCATTTAGTATTGCATAATTGAAAGAAAAGGGGTATAATAAAAAAAGTTTATGAATAATATGCATAAATATTCACAATAAATGCATAAATAATGTATTTGAGAGAGGATGATTACATATATGATTAAGGTTGGAATTATCGGTGCAACCGGTTATGCCGGACAGGAACTTGTGAGACTGCTGTTGCAGCATAAAGAGGTAGAAATTGTTTGGTATGGTTCCAAAAGCTATGTAGACAAAAAATTCAGCTCTGTATTTGGAAATGTATTTCAGCTTGTGGAAAATGTATGCAAAAGTGATGATTTACATGAGCTTTCCAGACAGGCAGATGTTATCTTTACAGCGACACCACAGGGATACCTTGCAGGTTTACTGGATGAAGAGATACTTTCCCATGCCAAAGTAATTGATCTCAGTGCGGACTACCGCATTAAAGATGTGCCAACTTACGAAAAATGGTATGGAATAGAGCATAAAAGCCCTCAATTTATTGAAGAGGCTGTTTATGGTCTTTGCGAGCTGAACAGAGAACAGGTAAAGAAAGCGCGGCTTGTTGCAAATCCGGGATGTTATCCGACCTGTTCGACATTGTCGGTGTACCCGTTGGCAAAGGCAGGGCTCATTGATATGGATACGCTGATCATAGATGCCAAGTCCGGAACATCCGGTGCCGGCCGTGGAGCAAAAGTGCCAAATCTATATTGTGAAGTGAATGAAAATATCAAGGCATACGGGGTGGCAACTCACCGCCATACGCCGGAAATCGAAGAACAGCTTTCGTATATTAGTGGACAGAAAGTAACGCTTAACTTTACCCCTCACCTGATACCGATGAATCGGGGAATTTTGATTACGGCATACGCAAAAGTGAAACCGGGAACAACAAAAGAGCAGATACGGAAAGTATATGAAGAGGCATATAAAAATGAATATTTTGTCCGTTTCTTAGATGATGGTGTTTGCCCGGAAACAAAATGGGTGGAAGGAAGTAATTTTGTGGACGTAAACGTAAAACTGGATGAGCGCACCGGACGTGTGATTATGATGGGGGCTATGGATAATATCACAAAAGGCGCTGCCGGGCAGGCTGTCCAGAACATGAACCTGATGTTTGGACTGGATGAAGCTGAGGGGCTTCGTCTGGTTCCTATGGTACCGTAAACAACAAAACGGAATGGAGTGTGAACACTCAGGAATGGAGGATTACCATGAAGCAGATAGATGGCGGTGTAACCGCGGCAAAGGGATTTCAGGCTGCCAGTGCGGCAGCTGGGATAAAATATCAGGGTAGAACAGATATGGCTCTGGTATACACAAAAAGAGCAGCATCCTGTGCAGGTACGTTTACTACAAATGTAGTAAAAGCAGCTCCTGTTAAATGGGATAAGGAGATTGTTGAGGCTGGAAAGACGGTTCATGCGGTTGTTTTGAATAGCGGTATCGCCAATGCCTGCACGGGAGAGCAGGGAAAACAACTGAATTATGTGATGGCAGAAGAAGTGGCAAAACAGCTTCAGATTCAACCGGAGCAGGTGCTTACCGCATCAACCGGAGTCATCGGCATGCAACTTGCCAAAGAACCGTTAGCAAAGGGAGCAGCTCTTCTGAAAGAAGATCTCTCCGATACAAGAGAGGCGGCAAAAAATGCAGCTGAAGCAATTATGACGACGGATACGGTATCTAAGGAAGCAGCTGTCCAGTTTGATGTGGATGGGGTGACGGTAACACTTGGCGGAATGTGCAAGGGGTCGGGGATGATTCATCCGAATATGGCAACGATGCTCAGTGTTACAACGACCGATGCGGCCATTTCCCATGAGGAACTTAAAGAACTGTTAAGTGAAATTGTACCGGATACCTTTAATATGATTTCGGTTGATCGCGATACCTCTACGAATGACACGTATCTTGTGCTTGCCAATGGGGCTTCCGGAGTGACGATAAAAAAGGGAACAAAGGCATATGAAGATTTCAAAGAGGCACTTCTTTTTGTCTCAAGAGAACTGGCGAAACAGATGTCGGCAGATGGAGAGGGATGTACCAGGCTTTTTGAAGTGCAGATTATTCACTGTGAAAATGAAAAGAAGGCAAAGATTCTTGCCAAGTCGGTAATCAGTTCCAATCTTGTGAAAACCATGATTTTCGGAAGTGATGCCAACTGTGGACGTATTCTCTGTGCCCTTGGTTATTCGGGTGTGGACTTTGACCCGGAGATTATTGATTTATCGGTTGGTTCCGAAGGAGAATCCATCACTCTGGTTAAAGATGGAGTTGTTCTTGTATTTGATGAAGATAAGGCGAAAAAAATTCTCAGCCGTGAGGCGGTTACCGTTGTGTGTGACATGAAAGAGGGCGAGGCTGAGGCGACTGCCTGGGGATGTGACCTTACATACGATTATGTGAAAATAAACGGAGATTACAGAAGTTGATTTGCAGATAGAAGAAAGGATGAGAACAATGGATTCTAATTTACAGGAAGTAATGCTGAAGGCAGAAACGCTGATAGAGGCGTTGCCATATATACGCGATTTTAACGGAAAACGTGTGGTGGTTAAGTATGGCGGAAGTGCGATGCTTGATGAAAAGCTGCAGGAGTCTGTCATTAAGGATGTGGCTCTTCTGAAACTGGTCGGCATGCAGCCGATTATTGTCCACGGCGGAGGAAAGGAAATCAGTAAATGGCTTGGCTACATGGGCAAAGAGAGTAAGTTTGTCGAGGGACTCCGTGTGACGGACGAAGAGACCATGGAAGTGGCAGAGATGGTTCTGAGTAAGGTAAACAAGCATCTGGTTCAGATGATGGAAAAACTGGGTGTGAAAGCAGCCGGTATCAGTGGCAAAGACGGTGCTACAATGCTCTGTGAGAAAAAAATGGTAAAAGGGCAGGACATCGGTTTTGTTGGTGAGGTCAAATCGGTGAATTCGGATTTGATCGACACGTTGATAGAAAAAGATTTTATTCCGATTATTGCACCGATTGGTATGGATGAAAACTATCAGGCATACAATATCAATGCGGATGATGCGGCAAGTGCTGTGGCAAAATGTATTCACGCAGAGAAGCTTGCTTTTATGACGGACATTGACGGTGTCTGCCTTGACCCGGAAGACCCGGATACATTGATTTCGGTACTGGCACTGGATGAGGCAAAACGACTGATTGAAAATGGAACAATCGGCGGTGGAATGATTCCAAAAATCCGCAATTGTATAGAGGCAGTTGAGCAGGGGGTAAGCCGTGTGCATATTCTGGATGGACGAAAACAACATTGTCTGCTTCTGGAATTCTTTACCAAAAAAGGTATCGGAACGGCAATCATTGATAACCAGTTAAAGCTTTATCCGCATGAGCAGGAGTAGGCGAAAAAGCATCAGAAACGGAGGAAAAGTATGAATACACAAATCGAACAGTCCGAACAATATCTGATTCATTCGTATAACCGCTATCCGGTTGTATTAGATTATGGAGAGGATGTTTATCTATTTGATACGGAGGGGAAAAAATATCTGGATTTTGGCGGCGGTATTGCTGTGTGTGCGCTGGGCTACAGTAATGATTTCTTTAAAAATGCGTTGAAAGACCAGATTGATAAGGGAATCCATTTTTCCAATTATTTTTATTCGGAACCATTGATGAAAGCGGCAAAGGGACTTGCTAAGGCATCCGGCATGGACAAGGTTTTCATGGCGAACAGCGGAACAGAAGCAAATGAGGGAGCGCTGAAACTGGCTAGAAAATATGCCATTATGAAAGGGCATGAAAACCGTCACGGGATTGTATCGATGAATAAGGCATTTCACGGCAGAAGCATGGGTGCGCTTTCTGTGACCGGCACGGCAAAGTATCGCGAGCCTTTTGAGCCAATGATTGGCGGTGTCACTTTTGCTGATTATAACGACCTTGACAGTGTGAAGAAATCCGTTACCGAAAATACCTATGCGATTATTGTAGAGGCGATTCAAGGTGAAGGTGGTATTTATCCGGCAGATCCGGAGTTTTTGCAGGGGATACGTGATTTGTGTAACGAAAACGACATCCTTATGATTTGTGATGAAATTCAGTGTGGAATGGGGCGTTCCGGAAAAATGTTCGCTTACCAGCAATATGGCATTCAGCCGGATATTGTTACGATGGCGAAAGGAATCGGAAACGGAATTACGGTGGGAGCAATTGCCACTACGTCCGAGATTGCAGAGGCACTTGTACCGGGAGATCATGGAACTACATTTGGTGGAAATCCATTAGCGGCGACAGCAGTAGCTGCTACTCTCGAGGAATTTGAAAAGAATGATATTCCGGCGCATGTAACAGAGATTGGAGCTTATCTGAAAGAAAAACTGGAAAAGCTGGTGGAAGAAAAAGAAGTTGCAAAAGAAGTCCGCGGTATGGGACTGATGTGTGGTCTTGAATTATCAGAACCGGCGGGGCCGTATATTATGAAAGCACTTGAGCAGGGCGTCATTTTCATGAGTGCCGGAGCAAATGTGATTCGTTTTATCCCACCACTTGTTATTGAGAAAAAACATGTAGATGAAATGATTCATATTTTAGAAAATATTTTGTAATATACATTGTCAAAAGAGAATAAGAGAACACCTGCTTTCGTATAAATAAAGTACTTTCCGGCTATACTTTTTTCAGATAAAAGTTTTTTTGGAAAGTGTAAAAAGAAAGCAGGTGTTTTTTTATGTGGGGTATTCTGGTTGCCGCAATCTCAGGGGCGCTGATGAGCATTCAGGGTGTTTTTAATGCGGAAGTGACAAAGCAGAGCAGTATCTGGCTATCGGCATCGTTCGTACAGATCACAGCATTTGTTGTTTGTGTGCTTGCCTGGTTTATAACCGGACGGGATGGGACAGTGGGAAGTCTGTTTCAGGTAACACCGAAATATATGCTTCTCGGTGGTGCAATAGGTGCATTTATCACGTATACCGTAATTTTCAGTATGAATTCCATAGGGCCGGCGCGGTCTGCCATGTTTATTCTGGCAGCACAGCTTTTGATTGCTTATCTGATTGAGTTGATGGGAATTTTTGGAGTAGATAAACAGCCTTTTGAATGGCGCAAATGTATCGGTATGGTTGTAATACTGGCAGGAATTGTAATATTTAAATTCAAGTAAGCAAAAACGAAATAAAATTGTAATATTTTTGTAAAAAATTGTGTTGTCAAATTAAAAATTCATGGTAAAATAAAATTGTACATCGAATTTCCCTTTCCAGCCAGAAAGGAAATATGATGAACAGAAAAAATATAATAAAGTTGTTGTCAGGTCTGGCCGCTGTCATTCTTTGCGGAGTTTTATATCTTTTCAGTGGTATTCGGGATGACTCGGATATTGTTGTCACCGAAGGTTTTTCGGATAAAGAAGTTGAAACTGCGACAAATCCACCGCAGACGAAGGAACGTGACTCATCGAATCGTACGGGGAAGATATACATCCATGTATGCGGCGAGGTGAAAAAACCCGGTGTATATACTTTTTCCACGGAACCGCGTGTTGTTGAAGCGGTAAAAAAGGCGGGCGGATTTACCGGAAAGGCAGATCGTTTTTCCATTAATCAGGCAGAAAAAATAACCGATGGCACGCAGCTTGTAATTCCAGTAAAAGGAAAAAAAGAAAGCAGGAAAAAGGCAGAAAATGCAGGTTCTATCGACCAGAGTGGCAAGGTAAATCTGAATACAGCTTCAAAAGAAGAATTGATGACGTTAAGTGGGATAGGGGAATCCAAAGCGGCTCAGATTCTTTCTTACAGGGAAGAAAACGGGGCCTTTCAGAAGATAGAGGATATCATGAATATATCCGGTATCAAAGAGGGTATATTTAATAGGATTAAAAACCAGATAGTAGTCTGATTGAGTGGAGGCATAAGTAGTTATGGCAAAGAAAGTTTTGGTAGTAGACGATGAAAAACTGATTGTAAAGGGAATCCGGTTCAGCCTGGAGCAGGACGGGATGAGTGTTGATTATGCATATGATGGGGAGGAAGCGCTCGAAGCAGCGCATAATACCCGTTATGATGTGATTCTTCTGGATGTGATGCTGCCAAAAATGTCAGGATTTGAGGTGTGTCAGCAAATCCGTGAGTTTTCAGATGTACCGATAATTATGCTTACGGCAAAAGGTGATGACATGGATAAAATACTCGGACTTGAATATGGAGCGGATGATTATATTACCAAACCGTTTAATATTCTTGAGGTAAAAGCCCGTATCAAGGCAATTATGCGGCGCAGTGGCAAACGACAGAAAGAAGAGCAGAAAGAGGACAGCATGATTGATCTCGGAGATATCCGTGTGGATACGGACAGCCGCCGTGTATTTCGTGGAGATACAGAAATTAATCTGACAGCCAAAGAATTTGATCTTTTTGAGCTGCTTATGAATCATCCCAATAAAATATACAGCAGGGATAAACTTCTGAACGATGTCTGGGGACATGATTATCCCGGAGATGCCAGAACTGTAGATGTCCATATTCGGCGTCTGCGTGAAAAAATAGAGAAAAATCCAAGCGAACCGGATTATATACATACCAAATGGGGTGTTGGCTATTTTTTTAAGAATTAAAGAGCAGATAAAAAAAATAAAAAGCCTGAGGGCCCAGAGTTTGGGAGTATTGATACTGGTAGGATTGATTCCGCTGTTGATATTTACGGTAGTTCTTTTAAATACTTACAGGAATAAGGTGGTTGATAACCGGATTACGGAGTTACAGGCGAGGGGCTCTGTCATCTGCAATCTGATTGTTTCCTCCGCATTTTTGACGAACGATGTGGCCACAGAGGTAGACTCGGAACTGACACAGATATCTGACATTTATGATGGAAGAATACTGATCGCAGATTCGGGTCTTGTTGTGTTAAAAGATACGTATGGACTGGAAGAGGGAAAGGTTTTATTGCAGAAAGATGCCGTCCGTATGTTAAGAGGGGAAGAAAAAAGAATAATCCGGCAGACAGAAGACAATGTGCGTATTTTTTCCCCTGTTTATGGAGCAGACAAGTCCTCGATAGGAGGTCTTGTCATTATGGATTTTTCACTGCGCAGTATCAATCGTCTGACGGATGATATAAAAAACATTGCCCTGACACTCATTTTATTGTTAGGGGTTGCCGTTATTGTTGCCTCTGTTCTGTATTCGGGGCAGATTGTCCGTCCGATGCGCGAGGTAGCAGGCTCGATTGCCATGATTACATCCGGTGATTTTAATGAGACGATGGAACTGAGACGTTATCACGAAGAGGAACAGATTACGGACAATTTTAATAATATGCTGAGTGGACTTCAAAATCTGGAAGATGCGAGACAGGAATTTGTATCGAACGTCTCCCATGAGTTAAAGACACCGATTACCTCTGTCAAGGTACTTGCAGAATCGCTGATAGGACAGGAAGATGTGCCGGTTGAACTTTACCAGGAGTTTATGGTTGATATCAATGAAGAACTGGAACGTATGAATAAGATTATCAACGATTTGCTTTCTCTTGTGAAAATGGACAAGAATGCTGCTTCCGTTATTATTACAGAAGTAAACGTAAATGAATTTGTTGAACAGATATTGAAGCAGTTACAGCCGATTGCCGATAAAAGGAATATTGAAATTATTTTCGAGAGTGTCCGGCCGGTGACGGCACAGATGGATGAAGTGAAGCTTGGCATGGCATTCCGGAATCTGATAGAAAATGCAATCAAGTACAATTATGATAACGGCTGGGTCAGAGTTTCTCTCAATGCCGACCATAAATTTTTCTATCTGAAAGTCTCAGATTCCGGAGTCGGGATTCCGGAGGACCTGCAGGATAATATTTTCGAGCGTTTCTACCGTGTGGATAAGGCAAGATCCAGAGAAACCGGTGGAAATGGACTGGGACTTGCGATTACACGAAATGCAATTTTGCTTCACCGGGGTTCGATTAAGGTTCACAGTGTTGAAAAACAGGGGACGACCTTTAATGTGCGTATTCCATTAAATTATCTTGAGTAAGGGGAGGATATAGATGCGACAGTTTGCTGTAAAATGGTATCAAATGAGCAGAATTCTGTTTTTGCTTATGCTTATGCTCTGTTGTTTTTTAACCTCCTGCGCAGACAAAAAAGAGACTGCAGATGGAACACGGTATCTTGTCTATTATCTGGATGAAGACCAGACGGGGCTTGCGAGCGAAGAAACCTATTGTTCCGATGCTGCACAGGATATGGTTAAAACACTGACAGAACTTTTTCAGAAACTGCAGACAGACAGTACAGATGGTAAATACAAGCGCCCGATACCGCAGGGGTTGGAGGTAAACAATTTTCAGATAAAAGAAAACCAGCTTTCCGTATACTTTACAGCAGCCTATAATAATATAAGTGGTCTGGAAGAAGTTTTGTCACGTGCTGCGGTAGTAAAAACACTATGTCAGGTGGATGGAATTGACTATGTTGAATTTTATATTGAAGATCAGCCGCTGATGATTAATGGGACTGCCGTGGGACTTATGTCTGCAGATCATTTTATTATGGATATGGATGATGACAAGGCAGAACAGAGTAAGCAGGTGACACTGTATTTTGCAGATGAAGAGGGGCATAAACTGCGTCCTCTGTCGGCAAAGGTAACGTATAATGCAGCAGAACCTCTGGCACAGATGCTGGTACAGAAACTGATTGATGGACCGGCATCAATTCCGGATGTGGATACTTCACATATCATTTCCACAATTCCTTCGGATACCATTCTTAACAGTACAACCATCCGGGACAATATCTGTTATGTGGATTTGAGCAGGGAATTTACAAAAATGAAAGCAGATGTTTCAAGTGATGTTGTTATTTATTCGATTGTAAATACATTATGTGAGCTTCCCAATGTCAATAAAGTTCAGTTTTCGATAGATGGAGAACCACAGGATAAATATGGGGAGATACTTAATTTTCATCTTCCATTTGAGAGAAATCTGGATTTGCTGTTGGCGGGAACTGATAATTAGAGAGGAGATGTTTTATGAAGGGACGCCCGTTATGCGTGGCGTCAGTGCTTTTGGCAGCAATTATCTTTTTCGGAAACGCATTTTTTTCATCCGAAGAGGATAAGGAAACCGTTTATGAATCGATGCAGCTGATTTGTCAGGTTGAACAAATTCAAGGATTAAAGAACAGTCAAACCCTCGTTGTCTGCGATGTGATGAAGGGGGACAGGCTGTTCTGCAAGCGTATGAAGGTTTATGAGTCATTCGGTAAATCTCTTTTTACCGGTCTAAAAATAGGTCAGATTATTTCTTTGGATGGAACCGTTTCATCATTCTCAAAACCGGGAAATCCCGGACAATTCAATGAGTATCAGTATTACAGGGAACAGGGAATCCAGTATAAATTTTTTGCAAAAGCACTGACGATAAAAAAGAATAGTTATGATAAATTGGAGCAATGGCTTTATGAACTGCGGACTGCGTGTTGTGAAAATCTGCAAAAATGTCTGCCTGAGGACGAAGCCGGCATTATGGCTGCGATGATATTTGGTGAAAAATCCGGCCTCTCAACAGAGATAAAGGATTTGTATCAGACAAATGGAATTGCCCATATTCTGGCAATTTCGGGACTCCATGTTTCTTTACTGGGAGCAGGGGTGTTCTTTCTGCTCCGGCGTTATGTAATGCCGATGAAAGCGGCAGCCTGTGTTACCGCTGCGTTTCTTCTGCTATACGGTGAACTTACCGGATTTTCGGTTTCAACAAAAAGAGCGGTCATCATGATGCTCTGTATGCTTGGCGCCCGTTTTCTGGGAAAACGTTATGACCGGTTGTCCGCACTTGCGCTCAGTGCAATAATTCAGTTGGTGTTCCAACCGGCTCTTTTGTTTCAGAGCGGATTTTTGTTATCCTATGGAACGGTGCTGGGAATCACTGTTTTTCTCGAACCATTTCATGATCTGGTCATGAAAAAAAATAAATTTGGGTCAGCCATAATCAGCTCTTTGTGTGTTTTTCTTGTCACATTTCCTATTGTTTTATATTTTTCATATCAATACAATCCATATAGCGTCCTGGTCAATGTTATGATACTTCCTTTCATGAGTGCATTAATTGTCATGACAATTGGAGGAAGTTCATTAGCTGCCATCTGGTCTGTGGGAGGAAATTTTGTGTCGGGAACCGCGCATTTTATTCTGCGTTATTATCATATCGTCTGCCAGTGGACAGAGAGACTGCCTGGAAGCTGTATCATTACCGGTCAGCCGGACTTGTGGCAGATTATCCTGTATTATTTCTTTTTTGGGATTTTCTGTTTCTATCCTTGCAAAAGGAAGCGAAATGTCTTTTTCCTTGTGTCAGCTCTTGTTATTCTACTTCTGCCAAAGCAGCCATCATCCGGTTTTACCATCACAAACCTTGATGTAGGGCAGGGCGATTGTGCCTGTTTACAGGTGCCGGGGGCAACCGTATTGATTGACGGCGGAAGTTCGGATGTCAGCCAGATTGCGAAATATCGGATTGCCCCTTTTCTGAAAAGCCAGGGGATAGGGGAACTGACCTATCTTTTTCTCACACACAGCGACAGTGATCACATAAACGGGATTCAGGAGATTCTCGAGAATACCACACATATGGGTTTTTCGATAGGAACCGTTGTCCTGCCGGCGATAAAAAATCCCGATGAGGAGTACCGGAAAATAGAACAATTATGTCGCAGTGCAGCAGTTCCGGTGAAAAAGATGCAGGCAGGGGACACTTTACAGACAGGTGCGCTGACCTTTCGCTGTTTGCATCCGGCATCCGGATATGAGTGGAAATCTGAAAATAATTATTCCCTTGTGTTACAGGTGGAATATGGGAAATTCAAAGGGCTGTTTACCGGTGATCTGGAAATGGAAGCGGAGAGTGAGATACTTTCTGAGTTGTCCCGGACCGATTATCTGAAAGTAAGTCATCACGGTTCCAAAGGAGCATCGGGTGATGAATTTCTTAAAAAAACCAGCCCGGACGTATCGGTTATTTCAGCAGGTGAGAGAAACCGGTACGGACATCCGGCAAAGGAGACGATAGAAAGGCTCTTAACCGTCGCTTCAAAGATTTTTTCCACGATGAACGACGGCGCGGTTACTTTGTACACGGATGGAGAGACATGGAGAGTAAGAACTTTTGGTTGACAAAAAAAATGTGTGCCAGCTATAATGTAATATATAAAAATAATCAATAGGAGATAAATTGTATGTTGAGCATTGTGGTAATGGAGAAAATGGCAAACTAAATATTGTCAGGGGTGATTTCGTTATATACGCGTTAAGTCTGCCCTTTTTTCGCCATACATTTGCTTAATATTGTGGGATAAGCATGGCTTTTTGTCATGCTTTTATTTATGATAACATAAATTCCGGACCATAGTTTATGCTTTTTTGGCTGCTATGGTCTTTTTGCATTTAAAAAGGAGATTGACTATGAATATAAATAAAATGATGGAATTTGATATGGAAAATCTTTCGACGTTTTCCTCACACATTAAAAATGTGCTGGAAATTATTGAACGTGTAGATGAGGACAGCCTCGTCGTGATGGACGAACTGGGATCAGGGACAGATCCGGCAGAGGGAATGGGAATTGCTGTGGCGATTCTCGAAGAACTTCGGCAGAGTGGCTGCCTGTTTCTTGTTACGACACATTATCCGGAGGTGAAAGAATATGCAGAACATGCAGAACGGGTAATCAATGCGAGAATGGAATTCGACCGGGAAACCCTGATGCCAACCTATCAGATGGTGATAGGTGAGGCAGGGGAGAGCTGTGCCTTTTATATTGCGCAGAAAATGGGAATGCCGGAGCACATGCTGAAAACAGCTGCCGAAGCGGCATACGGGGAAAAAGAAATGAAGCGGTATCTTTCGGAATTTGCGCCGGAAAGTCCGCATAAAAAAAAGCCGAGCTCTATCCGGAAGATTATGATTTTTCCATACTGTTTGACACCGTAGAACAGCGTAAAATGCGGCATGACATGGAACGGAAATATGTTGAAGGTCAGATCAATTATGAACCGGTTGAAAAGAAATAAGGTTTTTAGTATAATGAATGAAAATGTATCACAAAATTTCCTTTTATAACGAGGTGGAAAATGGAATCATTACAGTCACATGTCATATTAAATAATGGAATTCCAATGCCGATTTTTGGTCTGGGTGTTTATGCTTCCGGCAGTGAGACGGAAAAATCGGTTGAGATAGCAATACGGCACGGATATCGCCTGATAGATACGGCGGCATTTTATGACAATGAAAAGGATGTGGGAAATGCGGTTCGTAATTGTGGCATTCCACGTGAAGAACTGTTTATCACAACAAAATTATGGAATGATAAACAGCGGGAAGGCAGACAGCGGGAAGCATTTGAACAGAGTCTGCGCAAGTTGAATCTGGATTATGTTGATCTGTTTTTAGTTCACTGGCCGGTTCCTGAAAAAATACACGAGACCTGGAAAGTGCTGGAGCAGTTATATGAGGAAAAACTGGTTCGTGCAATCGGTGTCAGCAATTTTCTCGAGCATCATCTGGAAACACTCAGTCTGAAAGCAAATATTGCACCTGCTGTTGACCAGTTTGAATGTCATCCGTATCTCACAAGAAAAAAACTGCGTGCTTACTGTAAAGACCACGGGATTGCAGCAGAGGCATGGAGTCCGCTCGGAAGGGGTGCGGCGTTTGATGAGCCGGTTTTAAAAGAACTGGCAGATAAACATAACAAAACGGTTGCACAGATTATATTGCGTTATGATATACAGAATGAAATTATAACGATTCCAAAGTCTGTGCATGAGGAGCGGATTGTTCAAAATGCAGATGTTTTTGATTTTGAACTCTCTGAGGAGGAAATTCAGCAAATAGACAGCCTGAATAAAGATCAGATGCATGGAGATCCGGATCATGTTGATTTTTGAGAAATGGAGTTGGATATGCTTACAATTACTGAACAACTAAAGACCGGAAATTTTTCCCGATTTCACCTGGTATACGGGGAAGAACGGTATATGGTCCGCTATTACAGAAATTCTTTAAAAGAAAAACTTTCCCAACCGGAAGATGAAATGAATTGTACCGTATTTCAGGGGGACAAGGCCAATCCATCCGCCATTGCGGATGTTGCGCAGATTTTACCATTTATGGCACCACAGAGACTGATTGTTGTGCAGGACAGTGGTTTTTTTAAAAATGCATCGGATATGGTAGATTTTATGGATACATTTCCGGATACGACCTATCTTGTTTTTGTGGAAAGGGAAGTGGACAAACGAAACCGCCTATATAAATGGATGAGTAAAAATGGTTGCATTACGGAATGCAAAGCACAAAATGCAGCGATGCTTGCGAAATGGATTGCCGGATATGCAAAACGGGCAGATAAAGCAATTTCTACACAGGCATCTGAACTGCTGGTAGAGCGTGTTGGGACAGATATGGAACTTCTTTCCGGAGAAATCGAAAAACTGATTGGCTACGTGGGAGAGCGCCATGACATAGAAATATCGGATGTGGAGGCAATTTCTTCAGGTGTGACGGTTTCCCGCATTTTCGAAATGATTGATGCCGTTGCACTCGGAGAAAAAGAAAAGGCTTTGAAGTTGTACGACGATTTGCTTGCGAACAAAGAATCCCCGATGTCAATTTTGTATCTGTTTTCGAGGCACATCAATATTCTGTTGCAGATAAAGGAACTGTCTGCTCTCGGAGCGAGCCAGGGAGAAATCGTAAAAAGTATTGGAATCCCTCCTTTTACCGTGAAAAAATATGCCAGACAGGCGGGCTTGTTCAAGCGAAGCAAGCTGTTACAAATGCTGGAAAAACGGGCAGATTATGAGGAAAAATTTAAAAATGGCAAATTGTCAGACCAGCTTGCGGTAGAACTCTTTTTAATTCAGGCATTGACAAATTCGTGATTTCGTGGTTTAATCATATTGTTTGTTTTTGGAGACGTATCGAAGTGGTCATAACGAGAACGACTCGAAATCGTTTTGCCTTCACGGGCACGTGGGTTCGAATCCCACCGTCTCCGTTTAATAAAACTTCAAAGCCAACGGTTTTTCGTTGGCTTTGAAGGGCGTATCGAAAGTGTGTTCTGATTTTTTTGAAATTTTCCATTAAATATTTTATATTCGTAGGAAGAGGAGCCAATAGAGGTTCTTTTTTTTGTGTTCCTAATTCCGCAGACATATTACATATTGCTTATAGGGGAAAATATTGTATAATAAAAACAGAGGTGATTGTTATGAAAAATTCAAGATATGATTTCGATATTATGTTCCAGGACATAAAAATTGCAGAAATTCGATTTAAAAACAACAATCTATCTATAAAAAAATGTTTTGATGGGACTTGGCAATTTTTCCATGGGGATAACGAAAACATTCAAACAATATATTATTTTCTGGAATCCAGGTGTTACGAAAATGGAAGAGCCGATTTACCCAATATTTTGCAACAAGCGGGGATCGATTCAAATAATCCATGGGAGTGGTGCAAAGTTTCTCATGGAGTAACTTGGGAGGATTTTTACTGGATAAGGTTGCCGGGAGAAAACATCACATGGAAGGATGTGAAAATTCGTGATTGAATATATATTATCGCCAGAGGCACTTGTTATGACAAGCGGAAGTTCAAAGGGCACGCAAAAAAAATATTATGATAATGGCTACTGGTACAAAGAAAATCTTACCGGGAGCGAAGGGTTCGCAGAAGAATTAGCCAGTGAAATTCTGAAATGTTCAAACTTATCAAATTTTGTAGAATATAAACAGTGTAAGGTTAACAATCGTTCTGGTTGCCGTTCAAAAAATTTTCTGCAGCCTGATGAAATGTTTTTATCTTTTCAAAATTTCCGCCATTAGATACGATAGACGAATGTATGGAGAAATGTGTATCTATGCCATTTTCTGCAAATGCTTATAAACAGGCCAGCGTTTTACCATCATCACTGAAATTTAATTATAATGCATTGGAAAAACGAATTTCAAATATGCCATCAAGTCGAACTATCGAAATCGTGAAGCATCAAATAGAAATATATTATAATATTATTCCTGATTTTTCAAATGAGCAAGCAGAACCGCATATAAAATAAAAGAATGGTTGGATGAAGTAGTGGATGAAAGCAAATAAACCTACGAAGCGGATTATTCTTCCTCTCATGTATGGAAAAAAGAGTGGGAAATTACCAACCTCCAATTGTTAGATTTTCAGGTTTAACTTTTAGAGGTTGGTACATGTTAACCACTAGTATTTCAGTTGTCCCAAAACCTCACCGATTGGTTCGTTGATTACAAGGTCAGCATGGGAGTCTCTCGCTGTTTTGTCTTTATTAATCAGCACAAGCCTATTTCCGGTAAAGTAGTCGATTAGTCCGGCGGCAGGATAGACAGCCAGAGAAGTTCCCCCGATTATCAGCATATCGGCATGCCGGATATGATTGATCGAGCGTTCCAGAATATCGGAGTCCAGTCCTTCCTCATACAAAACCACATCCGGTTTAACCGTTCCACCACATTCACATTTTGGGATGCCGTCCTGTGCCATAATATCTTCCAGAGAAAAGAATTTGTGACATTTCATGCAGTAATTCCGAAGTACCGAACCGTGCAATTCCAGTACTTCCTTACTCCCTGCTTTTTGATGAAGGCCATCAATATTCTGTGTGATAACCGCTTTTAATTTGCCCTCTTTTTCAAGCCCTGCCAGTGCGATATGTGCCTTGTTTGGCTGGGCATCCGGGAAAAGCATTTTATTGCGGTAAAAACGGTAAAATTCGTTCGTGTTTCGCATAAAAAACGTATGTGAGAGAATGGTTTCCGGCGGATAATCATATTCCTGATTGTAAAGACCGTCTACGCTTCGAAAGTCCGGAATATTGCTTTCGGTTGAAACTCCGGCACCACCAAAAAACACTATGTTACTGCATTCGTCAACCCAGTGTTGTAAAGTTGTCAGTTCATCCATATAAAAACCTCCATTCCTATCAAATCCTGTATTAAGTATAGCACAGCCGTCAGCTAAAAATCAACGAATGCGGTAAGATTTGGTATAGGAAGAATACACCCATTTTTTATTCGAGTTTTTTTGGCGGTTACGCAGACGTATCCGGATTTTTTTTCTATTTTTTAAAGTGGCACGGTACTTTGAGGAATTCGTCGTGCCGATTTTTTTCCACTTTCCGGAATTGTATCGGACATATACGAGAGTCTGTGCTTTCGGCTCATTTTTTTTGAACGAAAGTGTCCATATCCATTTTCCTTTTTTCTTTTTCCATTTTACATTACCTGGTTTTTTTATACTTACAAGCCCCTGCACGGCAAAGAGATTTCCACTGTCATTGGAATAGTATAACGTACCATCTGTATCAGCTGCCACACTGGATATGCAGAACTGTTTTTTATCGGGAACAAACAGTGTCTGCAGGGAAGCACTCGTTGCGGACTGGGAATCCTTTATCATATATATGCCACCCGGAAGGGCATTACAGGTAAAATATATATAGACGGTTTCGTTATTTCCTTTTGCTGCATACCCGGTACTAACAAGAGGAGACGCTTTTACCTCTTTGAACTGCCCGGTAGAAACACTGTAATGGTGTTCAAGTGTTGTTGCATTTAGTACATGAATATATCCGCAGCCATCCGCCATGCTTCCTACATACAGACGGTTTTTCCAAATAGAAGGAGTGCTGGTGCAGTTGGCTGTTTTTGCTGAGGATACAATTTTTTTTGATAATACGGTCTGTATTTTTCCATTTTCAGTCACTTCAATGCGATGAATCCTGCCATCGTTTGAGGTGGTATACAGAGCCCCGCTTTCGGCATCACAGGTTATGCCTGCCCGGACTTTCCCGGTCTCCGTGAGTGTCCACGTATCATACACTTCATCCTCCAGAAGGCTGTGGGAGACAAGAATCCCATTGTCTCCGGAAAAGAAGATAGCATTTCCCTTTACGATACCTCCACTCCAATAATATCCTCCGGGGGTTTCTGTGTCCTCATACGTCCATATGGTGTGTCCGTCAGAGGCATCCAGACAGTAAAAAATTCCGGTTGTCTTTCCAGCAGGTGTGTTTGTAGTTCCGGCATATAAATATCCCTGATGATAATACACTGTGGAGAGGGACTGACCGCCAAAAGCTTCGCTGACCCAGACAGAGCGCATATCGGAACACCGGATACACTGTATGCGTCCTCCGTCCAGAGGAATATAGAGATAATCGCCCTGATTATACAGATTGCAGACCGAATTCATATTGGCAGACAGTGTCATCTGCCGGAGAATAGTGCCCTGTTTGTTTAATTCAAAGAGTTTATTTTGGTTCACAACATAGATTACCTGCCCCCGGATTACCGGAACGGAATTATAGGAAATGGTATCCTCTGAAAAAGAACGGTGCCATATGGCACCGCTCCTTTCCGTATCAATCGGTGTCTTCCCGGATATGATATTGGCATTTTCTTCCCCGGTCTCATTGCGAAAGGTGGAAAAGCCGCATAACGTCACAGCAGAAGAGAGCACAAGTAATATAGTAATTATTAATCGGTTTGCTTTTTTCAATTCAGCCTCCATGTTAAACATTATTTTACGTTTACTTTGCAGATACTGCTAAAGGAACCGGAAAGTTTTTTCCCTTCTGTTTTTTTGAATGCGCGAACTTTCACATAGTAGATTCCTTTTTTCTTTTTTATTGTTGCAGAAGTCTTTTTGACATCGGCAACTTTTTTGTAACCGGATTTTTTCTTTGTTGATACATAAATCTGATAGCCGTTTGCACCGGATACTTTTTTCCAGGAAATGACGACGGATTTTTTTGCCTTATTTGATTTCTTTACCTTTGCACTAACCTGTTTCACTTTTGCAGGTTTTTTGACAGAAGGCGTTGTGGTAATTGAGCTATTATCTTTCGCCGCAACTGTCACCAGTGCATATGGCCTTGAAATCGTATAATGGCTTCCGTCACTGGATGTTTTATAAGCTGTAAGTACATAAGAAACTTCTTTGTCTGATTCAGGGAAAGACAGAACGGCCTTGCCATTTGCATCCGTCTTACCCGTGATGGTTTCTGCGTTTTCAGAAACTGCGAGGACAGTTGCATTTTCAACTGGATTTGTAAAAGAAATGGCAGCTCCATTATCATCGTATGAAGTTCCATAACCGGTAAGGGTAACGGTAACACTGTTTGTTGTTGTATTATAGGTCTCACTGTCAAATGCTGTATAGAGGGTTTCTTCGGTCGCTGGCCATGGACTCCACAATCCGTAAATAACAACAGAATCGGAATCCTTCAGATTATATTCCGACATGGATACAGCGCCGGCTATATTGTTGACATTATACATCCAGTATACGTCGCTTTTGCCTTCTGTAGAAGCAGCGCCGATGCCGTCTCCGGTTGTGGAGATGCCGGTTACGTATAATCCGCCCCAATCAGATGGACTGGCAATGATATATTTGCCCATGTCTTCATTTGTCACACCTTTTTCGGAAAGGTATTTGGCATAAGCACGCAGTGGTGACTGTGCGGCATCACTGCCGGTTGACAGCCCGATGCCAAAATCATTGTTTTTGTCTTCTTCTGTTAAGGTGACAGAAACCGGTGGCAGAAGAGTGGAATCATCCTGCTCAATCCGAAGTGTTACGGTGATGGTACCGGCTGCTTTTGAGACAAATCCACTTGTCAGTGAACATGTGAGAGCAAGTACAAGCACAAATGATAATAGTTTGTTTACGTGTTTCATAATTTCCTTCTTTCCCGCATATAGCGTATTTTATTTTGATGTAAAGACAATAAAAGAAAAGTCTTGTCCGGACCATTTGGAAAAATGGGCATGACAAGACCTGTGATGACTAAGAGTAACGATAGTCAAAACATTTCCTCTCCCTCCGAAAGGTCATATTTCACACCATAAGGCAGGTCTTCCGACTTGCGGAATTACCGTGTACCAAGCCTTCCCAGTTATTCACCAGTGACATATATGATACACATTCCAGAATACGGCAGCGGGGGCTGTGACGGACTCACACCGTCTTCCCTATTAATTTCTCGCGAAAACCATATGGTTACTAATATTATTTTTTACCATCGGGTATTATTATAGCAAGCGGACTTTGTTTTGTCCAATGTTTTGTCGAATTTGACAAAGTATGGAAAAAATAGTATCATCTATTTTATAGTGAAGGAGAGGATATGTTTATGCAGAAAATTGCGATTATTACGGATAGTAATAGTGGAATTACACAAATGCAGGCAAAGGAGATGGGAATACAGGTTGTTCCGATGCCTTTTTTTGTAAATGATGAAATTTTTTATGAAGATATCAGCATGACCCAGAAAGAATTTTATGAGTATCTGACACAGGGGGCAGATGTGACGACTTCGCAGCCTAATCCGGAGACCCTGCGGAATTTGTGGGACAGTGTATTGAAAGATTACGAAGAGATTATTTACATTCCGATGTCGAGTGGATTGAGCAGTTCCTGTGGAACCGCGATGATGCTTTCCTATGAAGATAAATTTAAAGATAAAGTTTTTGTTGTTGATAACCAGAGAATATCGGTGACACAGAGACAGTCGGTTCTGGATGCTGCTGAACTTGCGAAAAAGGGTTATGATGGTGCTGAAATCAAAAGAATTTTAATGCGTGAAAAATTTGAATCCAGTATTTATATTATGGTGGATACACTTTCGTATTTAAAAAAAGGAGGACGTGTGACACCGGCTGCAGCAGCTATCGGAACGGTACTTCGCATTAAACCGGTTTTGCAGATTCAGGGAGAAAAACTGGATGCTTATGCTAAGGTCAAGACATTGAAGCAGGCTAAAAATACCATGATTAAGGCAATAAGAAAGGATCTGGAGGAACGTTTTCATAATCCGGACGGTAGTAATTTTCACATGGAGATTGCCTATACGGCAGATGATACGGAGGCGCAGACGTTTAAAAAGGAACTGGAGGCTGAGTTTCCGGGACAGAATATATGGGTAGATCCATTATCACTGAGTGTTTCCTGTCATATCGGTCCGGGTGCACTCGCATTTGCCATATCAAAGAAAGTAGATGAGCTGGTATAAAAGCGCAGTGATGCTAAACAATAAAGGTGCGGTTTCAATGGGATCATAAGATAGTTTCCCATTGAAGCCGCACCTGATTCATTTCCGGTTAATGATAATCGAGATATTACTCTGATTTCTTTGATTTTACATAGACATCATTGTCATCAATGTCATCCTCTTCAAAGTCATCTTCAAACTCATCATAATCAAAATCCCCATCAAAGTTTGCGTACTTTGGATTCATAAAACGGTATACTGCATAAGAAATAGCAGCAACAGATGCAATAGCACCAATGATTGCGAGAATCCACAATAAACATGTTTTATTCTCGTCCTCAGCCTTTTTCTTATTCAATAACTCGTTGATTTTTGCTTTGTTCATAAGTTCATCGAATTTTCCTGCCATACTGACCATCCTTTCTACTATACAAAATGCTTATTTTTATTTTAACACATTTTCTTTATTTATACTACTCATTTTTTGAAAAATTATATTTTTTTCAACTTTGCAAAAGAAGAACGCAATTTCCGCTGCCCAAATTTTTCAAATGTTACAACGACTTCGTAATCATTATCAAGTTTTGTCATAGAAATGATTTCTCCGGTTCCAAACTTTGTGTGTGACACCGTATCTCCGGTTTTATAATCCGGTTCACCGTCAGCCGAAGAACCGGAAAAACCCTTCTGTATATAAGGATTATCTTTGAACGGATTTTCTTTATTTCCCGAGTAAACGGAGGCTTTTTGGGAAGAATAATTTCCGGCTGTGTTTTTGGATTCCCGTTCCCGTGTTATACCCGCACTCTGTTTTATGAGAAATCTCGGGATCTCATTGATAAAACGGGATGGGCGGTTAAAGGAAATTTCTCCATTCCGCATCCGTTGCGTGGCACTGGAAAGTGTGAGCTTTTTCATGGCACGGGTAATGCCGACATAGCAAAGTCTGCGTTCTTCCTCCATTTCAGTCGGATCATCACCAAAAACTGCCATGGAACCCGGGAAAATATTTTCTTCCATACCACACATAAAAACATAAGGAAATTCCAATCCTTTTGCACTGTGAAGCGTCATGAGAAGGACCTGATCGGCATCCTCTGAGACAGTGTCAATATCGGCGACAAGTGCGATGTCTTCCAAAAGCCCATCCAGTGTAGGTATTTCTTCACATTCTTCCTCGTACTGGACTATTTTGTTGAGCAGAGAATCTATATTTTCAATGCGGGACTGTGCCTCTACGGTGTCCTCTGCCTCCAGTTGGCGGACGTAGCCGGTTGTGTCGATAATTTCGTTCAGAAGGTCTTCGAGAGAATAGGTCTCATCCCGGAGTTTACTTCTAAGCAGTTCGATCAGGCTGACGAATGAGTTTATGTTTGCCGCAGCACGGTTGCAACCAGGGATAGAATCTGCTTTTGTGAGAGCCTCATAAAAGGAAATTTCCTGTTGCATCGCATAATCTGTGATACGACCGATTGTCGTCTGGCCGATGCCACGCTTTGGAATATTGATAATTCGTTTGATGGCGATGTCATCTGCACTGTTATTGATTGTTTTCAGATAGCACAGAAGGTCCTTGATTTCTTTGCGCGCATAAAAATTGATGGCACCAATGATACGGTATGGAATTCCCTCATAAACAAGTTTTTCCTCAAATACGCGCGACTGGGCATTGGTACGGTACAAAATGGCAAAATCTGAGAAACTTTTTCCACCCTGTAAAATTGCTTTATGGATATCGGAAGCAATCGCCTGTGCCTCTTCATATTCGGTATCATAGCGGTTGTAGGAGATGGGTTCTCCTTCCTCTGCGTTTGTCCAGAGTGCTTTTTCCTTGCGCATTTCATTGTTTTTGATTACTTCATTTGCCGCTTTTAAAATATTGGCGGTAGAGCGGTAATTCTGCTCTAAACGAATAATTTTTGTGGACGGAAAATATTTTTCAAAATTCAAAATATTATAAATATTTGCACCGCGGAATTTGTAAATGGACTGGTCGTCATCACCGACCACACACAGATTCTGATAACGGTCTGCCAAAAGATGAAGAAGAACAAACTGGGCGGTGTTGGTGTCCTGATACTCATCTACGAGAAGAAACTGAAAGCGCTGCTGGTAGTAGTCAAGAACCTCCGCATTGGAGCGGAAGAGCTGTACTGTCAGCATAATCAGATCATCAAAATCCAGCGCATTATTATTTTTCAGCCGTTTCTGGTATTCCTTATATACGGTTGCAAAAATTCTCGGAACATGTTCCTTTGAAATTTCATCGGCGTATTGTTCCGGTGTCTTCAATTCATCTTTTGCGTGGGATATTGCATTTAAAAATGTTTTCTCCCGGTATTTTTTGGTGTCGATATTGAGGTGCTTGCAGATATCTTTCATCAACGACTTTTGGTCATCGGCGTCATAGATCGTAAAGTTCCGGTCGTAACCGAGACTGTCTATAAAGCGACGGAGAATTCTTACACAGGTTGAGTGAAAGGTGCTGACCCATACATTTTGTGCTCCGTAACTCACAATCCGGTCCACACGTTCCCTCATTTCATTTGCCGCTTTGTTCGTAAAGGTAAGTGCCAGAATATTGTAAGGATTGACCTGATGCTCCTCAATAAGATAAGCGATGCGGTGTGTAAGTACTCTTGTCTTTCCAGAACCGGCTCCGGCTAAAATAAGGAGCGGTCCCTCAAAATGGAGAACCGCTTCTTTTTGTTTTTCATTTAAACCTTCTAATAATTCGTTCATTTATTTCCTCTTTTCTGAACTGCTTTCAGATCCGGTACTATTTTTTCGGTTTATCTGAAAGTGTTTCGTCTATCATGCGTTCTACTAACTGTTTTTTCATATATGCATCAAAGCTGAGCAGACAGATGACTGCAAAGCGGGAGAGAAAATCAGCCTCCTCCTCGTTTTTAACTTCCGGAAACAGATTCTGGGATGCCTTGAAGCGACGCAGAATATCTTTTGTCAGGTTGTCTGTCTGGATACGTTCCATCTTAAAGATTTTGCGGTATATTTCTTCCAGAGAAACATCCCTGGATTTGTTTTCATAAAACATGTCCGTCAGTGGCTTGAAAATTTTCTGTATATCGGTAATCGAGAGTACATTTTTAAAATAATACAGAAAAATAAGCAGATACATGTGCTCTTTCGAATATTTTTTCTTCACCGGCGGGGGAAGAAAATTATTTTTTGTATAATTATTAATCATGGTTTTTGTGAGAATTTTATCATCATCCTGCCGTTTACACGCAGCCAGATGTTCGTCCATAAAAGTCGTAACCTGATCCATGTATAAATCAATGCTTGGAATTTCATCCGGGTCAATGTAATCAATTTCATTGAGCTTTTTCAGGATGTCCATAATGCTTTCTTCACTGGAACGTTCCATCATATCATACCTCGCTTCTTCTTGTATGTCTCAAGTATATATGATTTTTAGCAGTAAATCAACCTTTCTTTCGTATTGGCACGGAAGTGGATTCATGCTATAATGTGCTAAAAGGTGAAAAAAACGCCGAATCAGAAGAAATGATAAAGGAGTTCTTCCATGAAGAAAAATGAATGTTATGAGGGAGTGGTAACTTCTCTTAAATTTCCCAATAAAGGAATCGTAGTTGTTGAAGGAGAGGAAAAGCCGGTAATAGTCAAAAATACATTGCCGGGGCAAAAGATTTCTTTCCGTTGTAAGAAAATGAGAAAAGGAAAACCGGAAGGAATGCTGCTTTCTGTATCAGAGCCATCGGAGATGGAAAATCAGGTGCCGCCGTGTCCTCATTTTAGTGAGTGTGGCGGATGTGCCTATCAGACGATGGATTATGAGAATCAGAAAAACCTGAAACTGAACCAGGTGCAGACTCTTTTGCGGAATGTTTACCCGGACTTCCCGCTGTCAGAATGTCTCTCAAGCCCGGCAGAATGGGAGTATCGTAATAAAATGGAATTTTCCTTTGGCGATGAGGTAAAGGATGGACCGCTCAGTCTTGGCCTTCATAAGAGAGGCAGTTTTTATGATATTTTACCGGTCCCACAGTGTCACATTGTGGATGAAGATTTACGTCTGGTTTTGCAGACAACGCTGTCCTTTTTTCAGGAGAGGAATCTGCCTTTTTATCACAAGATGAGTCATGAGGGAATTCTCCGGCATCTGCTGGTGCGTAAGGCGAGAAAAACCGGAGAAATGTTAATAGCACTTGTGACAAGCTCACAGGGAGAGGTTCCGGTGGAGGATTATAAAAATGCTCTTTTGAATCTACCGGTAAAGGGAAGTTTTGCCGGTATTCTGCACATGATAAATGACAGTCTGTCCGATGTCGTAAAGTCAGAAAAAACAGAAGTGTTATACGGGCAGGATTATTTTTATGAGGAACTTCTGGGACTGCGGTTTAAGATTTCACCGTTTTCCTTTTTTCAGACAAATTCTGCAGGGGCAGAAGTTCTCTATCAGACAGTACGGGATTATATCGGAGATATCGATGGGAAAGTGGTGTTTGATCTGTACAGTGGAACCGGTACGATTGCCCAGGTACTGGCACCGGTGGCAAAGCAGGTGGTCGGTGTGGAAATCGTGGAGGAAGCCGTGCAGGCGGCAAAAGAGAATGCAGCACTCAATCATCTTGAAAACTGTACATTTATCGCCGGGGATGTCCTGAAAGTGATTGATGAGTTGGAAGAAAAGCCGGATACCATCGTACTCGATCCACCGCGCGAGGGGATTCATCCAAAGGCTATCCGGAAAATTCTTGACTTTTCGGTGGAGCGGATTGTGTACATTTCATGTAAACCGACCAGCCTGGCTAGAGATCTTGCGGATTTTCTGGAGTATGGATACCGCCCGGTAAAGGCAGTCTGTGTCGATATGTTTCCATGGACGAGAGGGATTGAGACGGTTGTTTTAATGCGATACAAAGTTTGAGATCGAATATCTTGCTATTGAAAATTAAGGAGAAGAGAATGAGACAGCATAAGGCGATGTTTCAATATGTAGAGGAAATGTTATACAGCTATGATCGCCAAAAAGGAGATAAAAGCAAAAACAAAATTGCATATGACCGGTATGCACATACAAGGCGTGTCTATCAATGGATGATCCGAATAACCAATGAATTAAAAGATGATGCTCTGGATTTGGAGTCTCTGAAAATTGCAACGATTTTCCACGATGTTGGTTATGCCTGCGGGAAGGATGAGAACCATGCCAGAGAGAGTTCTGCCATTTGCAGAGATTATCTGGAAAGGCGTTCGTATGAGCCGGCACAGATTGATTTCATCTGTTATCTGATTGAAGAACATTCGACCAAAAGGCTTCTTCATGAAAAAACAACGCCACTCGAACTTGTGGTGCTGCTGGAGTCCGATATGCTGGATGATACGGGGGCAATGGGAATCATACTGGATGCCTGGATTGCATCAAAGGAAGATGACCCTTCTTTTGATCTTGTGTGCAGACATTTTGAAAAATATACATACCGTCACATGAAACTGATGGAGTTTGTGACGGCACCGGGGCGAAAGTTCTGGCACGAAAAACGTAAGCTTGTGTATGAATTTCTGCGCCAGTACAAACGCGATCTGGGACATATGGAGTGACAGTAGTTTAAAATATGCCGAATCAAGCGGTTTCCTCGTTATTTTTAAAGGTACAGAAGAATCGTTTGTTTAAGGGTTTACCGGTGTGTACACTCTGGTGAAAATCCATCAATAATTCTGCGGTAACTGGAATGGCATTATCATACAGGTACTGCAGGCTCTGGTTTGTTTTGCGGGCATATTTTTTAGGCCGCAGATCCATCATATGGCCTTCCAGTTCGGCATAATGTCTGGTGAGCCACATGCAGCCACGGATAATCAGTCGCTTGAGAGAGCAACCGCAGGTGAGAAGATGTTTGTAAAAACGCATGCTAAACAGAGATTTGCGAATTGCTTTTTGGGTCAGGCCGAGTGGTCTGTATGCTTTGTGAATTGCATCGACGATATTTTCTTTACAAAGCACATGTTTCCATACCGGATACATGATTGGAACAAAACCATCGCGGCGGAGCAGATGGCGGTCAAATTCATTCTCAATAGCAAGGTGATTGTAACCCGGCTTTTCGGACAGGGGAATGACAAAGCTGTGGCATTCACTGTCCAGCATAAAATGACAGATATAGCCTAAAATGTAAGCGTAAGTACCGGAATCCGTCCCTTCTTTGCGTATAACAGGAAGGAGAGCTTTCAAAAACGGGGCAAAAGACTGGCCGTGCTGCCAGTATCCCATCTGGTTTGTCCGAAGCTTAAACATCGGACGGTAAAAGAAGAGAAAGTCCGGTCCCTGAAGTCCGGCGTTGAATTCTTCCGGATATTTTTGTACAATTTTTTGAAGTTCCGGTGAAAGTTTTGCCGCTACCTTTTCACCAAAAGAATGATGTGCATAAATACATGGCATATTTTTTCCTCCCTGTAAAGTTATTATGATACAATTAGTATACCAAAAGACGCAAAAATTATAAAGACTATAGAAAAGGAGATTCATATGAACTGGAATCGAAGAGAGAAAAACGGAGTGACTTTTATCACTTTTCCAATATTTGAAAAAGCAGGACTGGTACATGGATTTTCCACAAAAATTGGCGGTGTCAGCACCGGGGACTGTGCAACGATGAATCTCAGTTTTCACAGAGGGGATGATCCGGATGCGGTTTTAGAAAACCACCGTCGCTTTGCCAAAGCAGTCGGCTATGATTACCGAAAACTTGTTTTCAGCGACCAGATTCATGAGACGGTAGTGAAACGTGTGACATCTGTGGATGCCGGCAAGGGTATAATCTGCGACTCGGATATAAAAGGTGTGGACGGATTGATTACGAACGATGAAAAAGTTGTGCTCATGACTTTTTTTGCCGATTGTGTTCCGCTGTTTTTTTATGATCCGGCAAAGCGTGCAGTCGGTGCATCCCATTCCGGCTGGCGGGGAACTGTTGCACGGATGGGTGAGCGGACAGTAAAAGCAATGATGCGTGAATTTGGAAGCCGGCCGGACGATATTCTCGCGGTAGTTGGACCATCCATCTGCCAGGACTGCTATGAGGTAAGCAAAGATGTGGCAGATGCCTTCTATCAGGAATTTGATAAAAAATGGTGGGACGAAATATTGTATGATAAAGGAGCGAATGACAGGGGAGAAAAAAAATTTCAGCTCAATTTGTGGCGTGCCAACGAGATAGTTTTAAAAGAGGCAGGAATACCGGAACAAAATATACAGGTCAGCGGTCTTTGTACCTGCTGTCATAAAGAGCTTTTATTTTCCCATCGCGCAACAAACGGAAAAAGAGGAAATCTTGCCGGAGTTATCACGCTTGGAAAGGATGTAGGAGTATGAATTTCCCGACGGAATACAAATTGGAAAACCGCAATTTCCAGAAAGAACTGACAGAACTTCTGGAAACACAGGATAAGATCAATAAAAAACGGCTTCTTCTGCACTGCTGCTGTGCCCCATGCAGCAGCTATGTACTCGAATATCTGCATCCGTATTTTGACATTACCATATTTTTCTACAATCCGAATATAACTGCTGAAAAAGAATATATCATGAGGAAAAATGAACTCAAGCGGTATTTGTCGGAGGTATCCTTTGGACAGGAAATCTCCATTATGGATGCGGACTATGAACCGGACCTGTTTTTTGAAGCGGCAAAGGGATATGAGCATTGTCCGGAACGGGGAGAAAGATGTACAAAATGTTTTGAACTGCGCCTTTCCGAAACTGCCAGAAGAGCTTCGGAAGGAGCCTTTGATTATTTTTGCACGACACTGTCCATCAGCCCTCACAAGGATGCAAAACTTCTGATGGCGATTGGCGAATTATGTGCAGAAGAATATGGTGTCAGCTATCTTCCTTCGGATTTTAAAAAAAAGAATGGGTATAAGCGGAGCATTGAATTGTCGGGCGAATATGGGCTCTACCGTCAGGATTACTGTGGCTGCGTGTACTCGAGACAGGCAAAAAAAACGAGTAAGAAATTACCGGTAAGCTGTTTTATTCTGCTTGTATGTTTTTTCTGTTTATGCAGCAGCGGATGCTATATAAATGGAAGGGGAGAGGGCGCTGAAACCGGGCAGACACAGGAGAATTCCGGAAGAGTACAGCGGGAAATATTTGCGATGGACACAATTATGGATTTGACAGTATATGGCAGTCATGCAGGTGAAGCTGTAGAACAGGCAGTTTCACTGATTCATAAACTGGACAAAACATTTTCCGTCACAAATTCTGCGAGTGATATTGCCAGACTGAATGCGGCAGAGGGGAAGGCTGTTTCTGTATCAGAGGACACTTATGAACTGATTACCCGATGTCAGGAAATCTCAGAAATGACAGACGGATTATTTGATATCTCTGTTTATCCGCTTGTAAAAGCGTGGGGATTTACAACAGATAATCTGCATGTTCCGACCCAAAACGAAATCCGTCAGGCATTGGCGCATGTAGACTACCGGAAAATAAAGCTTCTGCCGAAAAACAAAATTCAGATACCGGAGAATATGCAGCTTGATCTGGGAGCTGCCGCCAAAGGGTATCTTTCCCAAAAACTGATGGAACTGTTTAAAAGCATCGGAGTGGATTCTGCCCTTGTTTCCCTTGGTGGAAACGTCCAGACGATGGGAACAAAAGAAGGTGGAAGCAATTTTGTGATCGGAATTACCGACCCGTCGGATGGGGCATCGATTTACGGAACAATAAAGGTTAAAGACAAAGCAGTCATTACCAGTGGAATTTATCAGCGGTATTTTGAGGAAAATGGTGTCCGCTATCATCATATTATGGACAGGCGCACCGGAAAGCCGGCAGAAAATAGTCTTTCCTCGGTGACGGCCATATGTGATGAAGGGTGGAAGGCAGATGCACTGGCAACCGCATTATATGTCATGGGAGAAGAAAAGGCAGTTGCTTTTCAGAAAGAACATCCTGAGATTGGAATCATCCTAATCCGGAAAGACGGAAGTTTCTGGCAGTCGGACGGAGTGGGGCTGTCGGTGGAATGATAACAGTGAACTATTTTGAGAAAGGGTACTTGTGAAATGGGATATCTTACAGTAAATAAAAACCATATCGGATTTGAAAAACGAAATGAAGTAGTAAAAATTTTTGCGTGGGGAAAGGATATATTGCGTTTTCAGTCTTCGCCAAACGGTGTTTTTGAGGATGAGGACTGGATTCTTCTGTCTCAGCCGGAGGTTCCGGTACAGACAGAAAGCAGGGAACACAGTGCCGTTATTACCAATGGCAGACTGCGGGCAGAGCTTTTTGACAACGGAAAAGTTATTTATTACAAGAAGAACCGGTCAACCGGTGAATTTGAAATTCTATTGGAAGAGATGACAGAGTATGCATTTGATGCCTTTTACCGTACCTACCGGGCAAAGGGATCAAATACATTTCGCGCGAATGTCCTTTTTAAGCCGGATAAAAAGGAGCATTTTTACGGTCTGGGCGGCGAGCACAACGGCTGCTTTGACATGAAGGGAACCGTCAGTGAACTGCAGCACCGCAATACGAAAACTTCGATTCCGTTTGTCTATTCGAGTAAAAACTACGGTTTTTTGTGGAACAATCCTTCGGTGGGACAGGTGGAACTGACGAATAACCACACCCGTTTTACAGCTTACTGCACAAAACAGGTGGATTATCTGGTGATGGCAGGTGATTCGCCAAAAGAAATTATGGGACAGTATGCTTCTCTGACCGGACACACACCGGATTTTCCGGCATTTGCTTCCGGTTTCTGGCAGTGTAAACTTCGCTACGAGAGTCAGGAAGATTTGCTCTCAGTGGCCAGAGAATACAAAAAGCGGGGTATTCCGATTTCCGTTATTGTCATTGACTATTTTCACTGGACGGAGCAGGGGGATTTTAAGTTTGAACCATCTCTCTGGCCGGACCCCAAAGCAATGGTGGATGAACTGAAGGAAATGGGGATTGAACTGATGGTTTCCATCTGGCCGACATCCAATCCGAAAAGTGAGAATTATCGTTATATGGATGACCGGAATATGATTCTGCGCACGGAAAATGGTGTGTACGGAATGCAGGATTTCTACGGTCAGCAGGACTATATAGACACATTGAATCCAAGGGCTACGGAATATATGTGGAACCTTGTGAAGAAAAACTATTATTCCTATGGCATCAAATATTTCTGGTTAGATGAGGCGGAGCCGGGCATGATTCCGAATCATTATGACAATATCCGGTGCTGTCTTGGAAATTTTGAGGAATATGCCTTGTTGTATCCATTTTACTACGAAAAGATGTTTTATGATGGATTGAAAGAAGAGGGAGAAACGGAGATTATCACGCTCGCACGTGCCGGGTATATGGGTTCCCAGCGATTTGGAGCGCTTTTGTGGTCGGGAGATGTGCCGTCTACGTTTGAAGCACTGGACAAATCGGTGCGGACAGGTCTTGCCATGGCGATGAGTGGCATTCCGTGGTGGACAACTGATATCGGCGGATTCTGGGGCGGTGACACCGAGAGCGAAGAATTCCGCGAGCTGATAGTCCGGTGGTTCCAGTTTGGCGTATTCTGTCCGGTGACAAGACTTCATGGCGTCCGCGTGAAACCGAAAGGACATGTTGACCGCCACCCGGGTATCCATGAGATGAGCGGTGGTGACAATGAAATCTGGAGTTTTGGGGAACGGGATTATCACATTCTCCGTGAACTGGTTGAACTGAGGGAACGGCTTCGTCCTTATGTGATGCAGTACATGAAAGAGGCAAAAGAAACCGGCGTCTCGATTATGCGTCCGCTCTTTATGGAATATCCGGAGGATGAAAACAGCTATACGATAGAGGACGAATATCTGTTCGGAAGAGATATCCTGTTCGCTCCGATTACGGAAATGGGAGTGACAAAGCGAAATGTATATCTTCCGGAAGGACGCTGGATTCGTACAACGGATAAAGAGTGTCTTGAGGGTGGCAGATGGGTAAATGCGACCGCTGCCATTGATGAGTTTATTGCGTATGTCAGGGAGGGGGCTGCGGTGCTTGAAATGTTTTAGAAACATCGGCTCCAGATTTTTTCTGCTTCTATACATAGTGGCATTCAGCATTGTGGTGGTTATGGTTCTTTTTGATATGGGAGTAGAAAAGGGAATTGTTGCCCTATTGTTTTTACCGGTTCTTGCCGGTGTCATCTGGGGATACAAAAAGGCAGATTTTTCCGGACGGATTCCATTTCCTTTTCTTTGGTGGATTCTGTTTTTTTCATCCCTGATACTGATTCCGGTAATTGCGTACAGTGCCCGGGTAGAACTGACATGGGATTACGGAAAGCTGATATTACAGGCGGCAGAATTTGTTTCAACGGGAGAGATTGCGGATAAAAGCTACCTTGCCAGATATCCCAACAACCAGCTATGGTTCTGCTGTCTGGTGGTACTGTTTCAGGGAGTCAGGCTGGTAGCACCACAGGCAGGTATTATTCAGTTTCATATGGTGTCGATTGTATTTTCCTGTCTCTGTATCTGGCTGTCCATTTTGTTGATTTATCTGTCGGCAGTCTGTCTGTGGGGAAAAAGAGGCGGTGCAATCACAGGGATTATCAGTCTTTTTTGTGTTCCGTTTTACATGTATGCGACCTTTGCCTACACCGATACATCCGGTATGCTTATCGTTGCGCTAATGGTCTTTCTTTTTATCAGATACCGGATGTGCACAGAGTGGAAACAATATATTCTTGCTGCCGGCATCGGAGCGCTTGCGGCTTTTTCGTGGTATTTGAAAGTGACAACGTTTATCGTATTTATAGCGATACTGATTGCTATGCTTTTGCAGGGAAGAAGATGGAGGGTGACAGTTTTTTCCCTGCTCGCGGTGGTTACATTTCTGGCAGGAGGGCATTATATTCTGGAGTGTGGAATTTCCTCGTATATTGAAATATCGGAGGAAGAGTATGCGCAGAACCGTTTTCCGATGTCGCACTGGATTATGATGTCTCTGGACTATGGAGGCTATAACCAGGAGGATGTAGAATTTACAAAAAGCTTTCCGGATTATGAGGAGAAAAACGAGGCGGATAAAGAGGAAATTGCCAGACGTCTTAGAGAGAGGACACTGTCCGAAAATATATGGTTTTTCTTTCACACGAAGCAGATGCGTACATGGAGTGACAGCACCTTTGGCGGAAGTGGGTATCTTGCCAGAAATCCACAGTTTCCCGATGGCTTTTTTGTTAATCTTCTGTCAGAGACGGGCAGGTATCATGATAGTATATTAATCTGGACAAATCTATACTATGAAATCCTGCTTGTCGGAATGCTGCTTTCGGCTTTTCTTGCATGGAACAAATTTCTCCTGCGCCAGCGTCTTTTTTTTGGAAGAGTGGCTCTGCTTGGAATATTTGTGTTGATGACGATCTGGGAGTGCAATGCAAGATATCTCGTCGTTTTCCTTCCGGTGCTTATACTCGTAGCAGTGGATGGATATCTGGGTGTCATATCAACAAAATATAAAGGATAAATACACCCTTGCATTCTATTTCCCGAATAATTATAATAAAAATAGCATTATAGAAATCAGATAAGGGGATATATCTATGCAACAGTTGGAAATCAAAAATTTATTTGACCTGAAACATACCATAGCAAAAGAACTTTTTGAGGGAGTGACCTATCCGTTTGAGGTACTCCCTCTTATCCGTGATTTTATCATGAAACTTGGTGAAAGTCTGCCGGCTGATGTGTTTGAAAAGCGGGGAAATGACATCTGGGTGGCAAAATCGGCAGTCGTAGCGCCTACTGCCAGTCTGAATGGACCACTGATTATTGATGAGGGGGCAGAGATTCGTCACTGTGCTTTTATCCGAGGAAGTGCCATTGTCGGAAAAAACGCAGTAGTTGGAAATTCGACAGAACTGAAAAATGTTGTTTTGTTCGACAATGTGCAGGTTCCTCATTACAACTATGTTGGAGATTCCATTCTGGGTTATAAATCCCACATGGGAGCCGGTTCTATCACATCCAATGTAAAGTCAGATAAGACGTTGGTTGAGATCAGGACGGAGGAAGAAAAAATCAAAACCGGGCTGAAAAAGATGGGGGCAGTACTGGGCGATGAGGTGGAAGTGGGATGCGGCAGCATTCTCAATCCGGGAACTGTTGTCGGTCCGCACACCAACATTTATCCGCTGTCCAGTGTGAGAGGATATGTGCCGGGAGGCAGTATCTACAAAAAGCAGGGAGAAGTCGTTGACAGACGTTGACTTTTTTTGAAAAATATTGTATGATTTTATCAGTTATGAACATTTTCTGAAAGGAGTTATGACATGATTTATTCACAAGAAGTAGAAAACATGTGCCCGGTTGCTCAGGGTGTTAACCATGGTTGTGCACCAATTCCAGAAGAAGCAAAATGGGTAAAAGCAAAAGAAGTAAAAGATATTTCCGGTTTGACACACGGTGTAGGCTGGTGTGCACCTCAGCAGGGTGCCTGCAAACTGACACTGAACGTAAAAGAAGGTATTATTCAGGAAGCATTGGTTGAGACGATTGGATGCTCCGGAATGACCCATTCCGCAGCGATGGCTTCTGAGATTCTTCCGGGAAGAACCGTTATGGAAGCGCTGAATACTGACCTTGTATGTGATGCGATTAACACAGCGATGAGAGAGCTGTTTTTGCAGATTGTATACGGAAGAACCCAGAGTGCATTCTCTGAGGACGGACTTCCAATCGGTGCCGGTCTCGAAGACCTTGGTAAAGGACTTCGTTCCCAGGTTGGTACTATGTATGGTACATTGAAAAAAGGTCCTCGTTATCTGGAGATGGCAGAGGGTTATGTAACCGGTATTGCTCTTGATGAAGAGGATATGATTATCGGTTACAAGTTTGTGAGCCTTGGTAAGATGACAGATTTCATCAAAAAAGGTGATGATCCAAATACCGCTTATGAGAAAGCTTGTGGACAGTATGGCCGTGTAGACGACGCAGTAAAAATCATCGATCCTAGAACCGATGAAGTACTTAAATAAATAGAGGAGGATAGAATCATGGCATTATTTGAATCATATGAAAGAAGAATTGATAAAATCAATGGCGTATTAGCTGAGTATGGTATCTCCTCTATCGAAGAAGCAGAGAAGATTACAAAAGACGCCGGACTCAATGTATACGACCAGATTAAGGGAATCCAGCCAATCTGTTTTGAGAATGCGTGCTGGGCATATACAGTAGGTGCTGCTATCGCAATCAAAAAGAACTGCAGAAGAGCTGCAGATGCTGCGGCAGCAATCGGTGAAGGTCTTCAGGCATTCTGTATTCCGGGTTCTGTAGCAGATACCCGTAAAGTAGGACTTGGTCATGGTAACCTTGGTAAAATGCTTTTGGAAGAAGAGACCGAGTGTTTCTGTTTCCTTGCCGGACATGAGTCTTTCGCAGCAGCTGAGGGTGCAATCGGTATCGCAGAGAAAGCAAATAAGGTTCGTAAAAAACCTCTCCGCGTAATTCTGAACGGACTTGGAAAAGACGCTGCACAGATTATTTCCCGTATCAATGGATTTACCTTTGTTGAGACAGAGTATGATCCATACAAGAACGAAGTAAAAGAAGTATTCCGCAAATCCTATTCTGACGGACTTCGTGCAAAAGTTAACTGCTATGGCGCAAACGATGTTCAGGAAGGTGTAGCAATCATGCACAAAGAGGGTGTAGATGTTTCCATTACCGGTAACTCCACAAACCCAACACGTTTCCAGCATCCGGTAGCAGGTACTTACAAAAAAGAATGTATCGAGCAGGGTAAAAAATACTTCTCCGTAGCATCCGGTGGTGGTACCGGACGTACCCTTCATCCGGATAATATGGCTGCAGGTCCTGCTTCCTATGGTATGACAGATACTCTGGGACGTATGCACAGTGATGCACAGTTCGCAGGTTCTTCTTCTGTACCGGCTCACGTAGAAATGATGGGTCTGATTGGTGCAGGTAACAATCCAATGGTTGGTATGACTGTTGCTGTAGCCGTTTCCATCCAGGAAGCAGCTGACAATGGCAAGTTCTAATTAAAGAAATAAAAAGCCTGTAAATGCTTTTTTTGCGAGGGCTTATCCCGATATGAGATTTGGTCTGATATATGTGGATAAGCCCTCTCTTTCATGTATACCAAAGTTCAACTCGCGCAGAAAAGGAGTTTATTATGAAACGTCAAATGGTGAGTATTTTAATTATGTTGGCGCTTTTTTTGTCGGTACTTTATATTCCGCCATCAATAGAAGTCGCAGCAAAGAGTAAAAAGAAAATATATTCCGAGATAGCGGAACAGTTTTTGAAACGCAAAAAGAATTTTCGGATTACCTGCAGTTACGACAAAACGGTTCAATCTATCGTTGACCGGATAAACAGCAATAGTGACAGCAGATATTATAGCGCCCTTCATGATATTACCTGTCAGTCGGACCGCAGCAACACAACAGATGATGGAGAATATTTGTATGGGATTCTTGAGCAGGTTTATTGCTACTATGCCAGTGGAAGCCTGCATTTTTATGATGTAAAATATTTTGAAACAAAAGCACAGACGAAAATAGTTAACAGATTTACACACGAGTTGGTAAAAGAAATAGAGAAAGAGTGTAGTTCGCGGTATAAAAAGATAATGTGTGCATATGCTTTTGTCATTGAGCAGATTACTTATGATACCCGGAAGAATTGCCGGTTTTCTGCCTATGCAGGATATGTAAAAGGGAAAACCGTCTGTAATGGATATGCGCTCATGTTATATAAAATTCTGATGGAGATGGGAATTCCGGCGAAATTTGTATCCGGGAAATTAAAAGATGGGAAAAAGTGGTATCCGCATGCGTGGAACATGGTAAAGTATGCCGGGAAATGGTATAACCTGGACGCCTGTTCGGATGATGAAGATGACGGTGAATTCTATGCGGATTTTTTTATGAAGACAGATAAACAGTTGTCCAAAACTCATAGAAAAGACCGATTTTATTAACAATCCTTGATTTTTTTCCTTCTTTCCTGTATAGTTGTAATGTATGGGTAAATTTCTGTTGAATGGAGGATAATGGAGATTATTATGGAGAACAAAGTTGTTGTGGCGCTGGATGCGATGGGTGGTGACTACGCACCGGTGGAAACCGTCAAAGGTGCAGTAGAAGCAGTAAACGAACATCCGGAAATAAAAGTTATTCTGGTTGGTAAAGAAGATGCCATCCGGACAGAGCTTACACAATATACATATAATAAAGAAAACATTGAAGTTGTAGGGGCTTCGGAAATAATAGATATGGGTGAAGTGCCAACCAAAGCCATCCGCGAAAAGAAAGATTCTTCCCTTGTTGTAGCGATGAATCTTGTCCGGGACAATAAGGCAGATGCCGTCGTATCTGCCGGAAGTACCGGAGCTATTTTGGTGGGTGGACAACTTGTGGTAGGAAGAATCAAGGGAATCAAAAGACCTGCACTTGCCCCGTTTTTGCCGACAGAGAAAGGAATGTCACTTCTCATAGACTGCGGTGCTAATGTGGACGCAAGACCGGAGCATCTGGTTCAGTTTGCGCAGATGGGTTCCGTATATTTTGAGAATGTACTTGGGAAAAAGAATCCAACGGTTGGAATCGTAAATATTGGGACAGAAGAAGAGAAAGGAAATCAACTGGTAAAGGAAACTTATCCTCTGTTAAAAGAATGTAAAAATATCAACTTTATTGGAAGTGTAGAAGCGCGTGAAATTGTAAAGGGCGGTGCGGATATACTGGTCTGCGAAGCCTTTGTCGGAAATGTGATTCTAAAATTCTTTGAAGGTGTGGCATTGACTTTCCTTGGACTGATCAAAAAAGGATTCCTGTCGAGTCTTCGTACAAAAATCGGTGCATTACTCGTAAAACCGGCACTGAAGGGACTTGTCAAAACCTTTGATGTGAGCAGCCAGGGGGGAGCACCGTTGCTTGGACTAAAAGGTCTGGTAGTAAAAGCGCATGGCAACTCAAAAAGCAAAGAAATAAAAACAGCAGTCTGCCAGTGTATTGCTTTTAAAGAAAACAGTATCAATGACAAGATAACAGAGCGAATAAAGAATTAATGCGATATTGATATAAAAGCCCGGTAATCACTGGGCTTCCCATTATTATATATAAAATTTGGAGGAAATATGTCGGATAATAAACTGGCTGAATTTGAAGCTATCATCGGCTACACATTTAAAAATAAAAATTTATTAAAAAATGCGTTGACCCACAGCTCCTATGCGAATGAGAAGCATTGGCAATATTCGGCAAATAATGAACGGCTGGAGTTTCTGGGAGATGCCATCCTTGAACTCGTGAGCAGTGACTATATTTATCAGAGCCATGCCAATATGGTAGAGGGGAAAATGACCAAAATGAGGGCAAGTCTGGTGTGTGAGATGAGTCTTGCGTCATCCGCGAGGGAAATCAGACTCGGAGAATTTCTCTATCTTGGCAGAGGAGAAAGAAATACCGGTGGAGCTGACAGGGATTCTATTTTGTCCGATGCATTTGAGGCCGTTATCGGTGCCATGTACCGGGATGGTGGTCTCGAGCCGGCTGGGAAATTTATTCACACCTACGTTTTATCTGATATTGAAAAAAAACAGTTGTTTTATGACAGCAAAACAATATTACAGGAGATTATTCAAAGTACATTCCGGGGAGACACAGATATTCATTATCCAATCCTCAAAGAGACAGGACCGGATCATGACAAGGAATTTGAAGTGTGCTGCTGTATTAACGGAACCAATTATGCAAAAGGAACCGGTCGGACAAAAAAAGCGGCAGAGCAGGAAGCAGCGTACGAAACGATATTAATGCTGAGACAGGAGAAATAGTAAATGTATTTGAAAAGTATTGAGGTAAATGGATTCAAATCCTTTGCCAACAAGCTGATATTTGAATTTCATAATGGAATCACGGGAATTGTGGGGCCAAACGGCAGCGGAAAAAGTAATGTTGCCGATGCGGTTCGCTGGGTTCTTGGTGAACAGAGCGCAAAGCAACTTCGCGGTTCCAATATGCAGGATATTATTTTTTCCGGTACTCAGATGCGAAAACCCCAGAGCTATGCCTATGTTGCACTGACAATTTCCAATGAGGATCACAAGTTAAATGTTCCGTATGAGGAAGTTCAGGTGGCAAGGCGTGTATACCGTTCCGGTGAAAGTGAATACCTTTTGAATGGAGTGAGCTGCCGTCTGAAGGATGTGCAGGAACTTTTTTTTGATACCGGTATTGGTAAAGAGGGGTATTCTATTATCGGACAGGGACAGATTGATAAAATTCTCAGTGGTAAACCGGAAGAACGCCGGGAACTTTTTGATGAGGCGGCTGGAATCGTCAAATTCAAAAAACGTAAAGCAGCGGCAGAAAAAAGTCTGGCTGTAGAGGGACAGAATCTTCTGCGTGTACAGGATATTCTGGCTGAACTTGAAAAACAGGTTGGTCCACTTGAAATCCAGTCACAGAAGGCAAAAGAATATCTGAATTTAAAAGAAGAGTTGAAGCGATACGAAATCGGTCTTTTCCGGATGGATTTTGAAAGTCTGCAAAAAGAAATTGAAGACATTGATAAAAATGCAGATAATACCAGAAAAGAGCTGGAAGAAGCAAAACAGCAAAAAGAACAGTCAAAATCCCAGTATGATGCTGTGGAAGAAGAAATCGCCGGATTTGACCGCTCCATTGAGAAAAAGAAAGAAAAAGTGAATCAGGATAAGATTCTGATGACAAACTTTGAGAGTGAAGTTCGTATCACAAAAGAAAAAATCCTTTCGGTAACACAGGGAAAGGAATTCTATAAAGAGCGTATAGATGCGCTTTTGTCGACACGTAACGAAACGGAGAAAGAACTGGCTGATTATAAAGAAAGTCAGAAAGAAGCGCTTGCAGAGCTTTCCGCCATGCAGGAAAAAGAGAAAGAATTGCAGGGACAACTGACAGAGCTCGAAAATAGAATCGGAGCAAAGGAAGAACAGTTAAATACAGAAAATGAGGCGATTCTGGAATCGATCAATAGTTCTTCCAAAATTAACGTTGAGCAGCAGAAAGCAAAATCCCTGATTGAGCAGAACAGCATCCGCAAAGCGGAACTGAACCAGAAAATTTTATCAAACAAATCTCAGCTTTCCAGTGCGGCAGAGGCAATGGAGAGAGAAGAAGCGGCACTGAAAGAAGCCAAAAAAGAGCTGGATCACGAATATGTGGCACGAAAGTCGATTCTTTCGGAAGCGGATAAAAAGAGGGAAGAAATTCAGAAACTGCAGGCAAAACAACAGGAAACACAGAAACAATATCACAGGGAAGATTCCCGCTTGTCCACCTTGCAGAATATAGCGGAGCGATACGATGGTTATGGACAGAGTATCCGCCGTGTCATGGAACAAAAGGACAGCCATCCGGGACTGCTTGGTGTTGTGGCAGATATTATACAGGTAGAGAACAAATATGAGACTGCTGTAGAAACGGCTCTTGGCGGTAATATTCAGAATATAGTCACAGAGGATGAACAGGTAGCAAGAGAGATGATTGATTTCCTGAAGAAAAACCGTGGAGGACGTGCAACTTTTCTTCCTCTTACAACAGTGACACCGAAAAAAGACAAGCCATTTAAAGAAGAAATGCTCTCAGAACCGGGTGTCCTTGGCAATGTAGCAGAGTATGTTAACCGTGAAAAGAAATATGACAAGGTTGTCGAGTATCTGGTGGGACGCTATCTTCTCGTCGATACGATCGAAAATGCATTAAAAATCAGTAAAAAGTATCATTACTCAATTCGGATTGTTACCCTTGAGGGAGAGCTTTTGAATCCGGGCGGTTCTTTATCCGGTGGTTCTTTTAAGAATAACAGCAACCTTCTGGGACGCCGCCGTGAAATGGATAATCTGAAAAAAAACATTGAAAAGCTGCAGCAGGAAATGGTAGAGCGTAAGGAGAAAATCAGTGCTGTACAGCATGAAGTGGAAAGACTGGTACAACAGGCGAATGAAAAAAACGAAGTTTTAAAGAAGCTGGAGATTGCCAAAAACACAGCGACAATCAAATATGAACAGGCAGTATCCGTAAAAGAGCAGAAGGAAAAAGAGTATCTGGCAATTGCGAATGATGGAAAAGAGATTGAAAACCAGAAAACATCTCTTTCCGATTCCCTGCAGCGTATTGAAGAGGAGTTGCGACACAGCAAAGAGAGGGAAGAACACGCGAGGGAAATGGTACAGACTCTTACGAAAGAACTGGAATCCGATCATGAAAAACAGATGGAGTATCAGGAAAATCTGGCGCAGATTCGACTGGATATTTCTTCTTTCCAGCAGAAGAACAACTATATCGCTGAAAATATCAGCCGTATCGAAGGGGGACTGCAGGAAACGGTTCAAGAATATGAACATTTGGTAGAAGAACAGGACAATTCGGACGGTGCAGTTGAGAAGATGCAGGAGGAAATTGCCGGTTTTGAGGAAAAATACAGCGCACTTTGTAAGGAAATCGAACGTCTGCTTCGAGAAATTGAAGAGGAAACAAAGAAAAAAGAAGTAATGGTCGATTCCAGAAAAGATTTCTTTGAAAAACGTGATGCCCTCATGGAACATATTAATGAGCTGAACAAAGAAGGCTTCCGGCTTGACTCCAGAAAGAATAATCTCGAAGAGAAACTGGAAAATAAAGTAAATTATATGTGGAATGAGTATGAACTCACGTATCACAATGCGCAGGAATATGAAGTGGACGAATCCATTTCTTACACAAGAATGAAAGCCAATGTCGGAGAAACAAAGTCAAAAATACGCGAACTGGGAGATGTCAATGTCAATGCCATCGAGGATTACAAATCTGTCAGTGAACGGTATGGATTATTAAAGACCCAGCACGATGATCTGATTGAGTCCGAAGAGGCACTCAAAAAGATTATTGCAGATTTGGATGAAGAGATGCGCAAACAGTTCACAGCCAAGTTTGCCGATATACAAAAACAGTTTGACAAAGTATTCCGTGAACTGTTTGGAGGTGGAAAAGGTACGCTTGAGCTGGTCGATGGCGAGGATGTTCTGGATGCTGGAATTATAATAAATGCGCAGCCGCCTGGCAAAAAACTCGGCAACATGATGCAGTTATCGGGTGGGGAAAAAGCATTGACAGCGATTTCTTTGTTGTTTGCTATCCAGAATCTGAAACCTTCGCCGTTTTGTCTGCTCGATGAAATAGAGGCGGCACTTGACGATTCGAACGTAAAACGGTATGCTAAATATCTGCACAAGCTTACAAAGAATACACAGTTTATTGTCATCACCCATCGAAAAGGTACCATGGAAGCCGCCGATGTTTTGTATGGTATTACGATGCAGGAAAAAGGAGTTTCAACTCTGGTATCAGTAAAACTGATTGAAGAGCAGTTGGATAATTAAAGCGTGTAGACAGCGCGGAAATGAGGATAGTATGGAAGAAAAAAAAGGTTTTTTTAAACGTTTAAAAAGTGGATTGACAAAGACAAGAGAATCCTTTGTATCCGGCGTGGATTCCCTGTTTCACGGAGCTTCTGAACTGGATTATGATTTTTATGAGGATTTGGAAGAACTCCTGGTAATGGGAGATATCGGAATCAATACGACAATGCAGATTATCGAAGATTTGCAGCGGAAAGTGAAAGAACAGAAAATAAGGGAAGCATCCGCCTGCAAACGGCTCTTAGTCGATTCCATCAAGGAGCAGATGAAAGTTCATGAGGATGCTTATAATTTTGAAAACAAAAAATCGGTTATTCTGATGATTGGTGTCAATGGTGTTGGAAAAACTACAAGTGTCGGAAAATTGGCCGGTCAGTATAAACAGGCGGGAAAAAAGGTACTTCTTGCCGCGGCGGATACATTTCGTGCCGGTGCAATTGACCAGTTGAAAGAATGGTCAAAAAGGGCAGGCGTAGACATCATCGCCGGACAGGAGGGCTCCGACCCGGCAGCTATTGTATATGATGCAGTAGCTTCAGCTAAGGCAAAGGATGTGGATATTCTGCTCTGTGATACGGCAGGGCGTCTGCACAACAAAAAAAATCTGATGGCAGAGCTTCATAAAATATATACCATTCTTGAAAAAGAATATCCGCAGGCTCATCTGGAAACGCTGATTGTAGTAGACGGTACAACAGGACAGAACGCACTGGAACAGGCGAGAGAATTTAGCCAGGTAGCTCCTGTAGATGGTATCGTGCTCACAAAGTTAGATGGGACAGCAAAAGGGGGAATCGCCATTGCGATTCAGTCAGAGCTAAATATTCCTGTAAAATTTATCGGAATAGGTGAGAAAATCGACGATTTGGAAAAATTTGATGCGGATAGTTTTGTTGATGCTTTATTTCAGACAGATGTGACGGATTAAAAGTTGATAATAATAAAAAAGAAAGGGTGTGCCACAAAATGCTGACATTGGATAAATTTGAAGAAGCCAGTGAGGTGGTTAAAAATGTAATTTTACCAACGAACCTGATTTATAGTGAGTATTACAGTGCGCAGACAGGCGGAAAAATCTATTTAAAACCGGAAAATATGCAGTATACAGGGGCGTATAAAGTACGTGGAGCGTATTATAAAATCAGTACGCTTTCCGAAGAGGAAAGACAGAAGGGACTGATTACCGCATCAGCAGGAAACCATGCGCAGGGAGTTGCCTATGCAGCAAAACTGTTTGGGGTAAAAGCTGTTATCGTAATGCCAAATACAACACCGCTGATTAAGGTAAACCGGACAAAGGGATATGGTGCAGAGGTAGTGCTTCATGGTGATGTTTACGATGATGCCTGTGCATATGCGCTGGAACTTGCAGAAAAAGAAGGATATACCTTTATCCATCCGTTTGATGATGAGGTGGTTGCAACCGGGCAGGGCTCGATTGCGATGGAGATTATCAAAGAACTCCCAACAGTGGACATTATTCTTGCTCCAATTGGAGGGGGAGGTCTGGCTTGTGGTGTCTCCACCCTTGCAAAACTTCTGAATCCGAATATAAAGGTAATCGGTGTGGAGCCAGCGGGTGCAAACTGCATGCAGGAATCGTTGAAAAAAGGAGAAGTCGTATCGCTTCCAAATGTAAATACGATTGCGGATGGTACGGCAGTAAAAACACCGGGTGCGAATATATTTCCTTATATACAGAAAAATGTGGACGATATTGTAACTGTGGATGACCACGATTTGATAGTCAACTTTTTAGATGTAGTGGAAAACCACAAAATGATTGTTGAAAATTCGGGACTGCTGACGGTATCTGCTCTGAAAAAAATAGACTGTAAAGGAAAAAAAGTAGTCTGTATTCTCAGTGGTGGAAATATGGATGTTATTACCATGTCGTCGGTGGTGCAGAATGGACTTATTCAGCGTGGACGCGTCTTTACTGTCCGTATACAGTTGCCGGACCGCCCGGGAGAATTGTTGCACGTGGCAGATGTCATTGCCAGAGAGCAGGGGAATATTATCCGGCTCGAGCATAACCAGTTTGTAAGCATTAACCGTAATGCTGCCGTAGAGCTTACCATCACAATGGAAGCATTTGGACTGGAACACCGGAAATCCATCATTAAGGCATTAGAAGAGGCGGGGTATTCTCCAAAATCGGAACACCCGTCTGCAATTTATCAATAAAGTGCACGATATCGTGCAGAAATGAGGTTATTATGGCTGAAACAACTTATCAGAAATCATTACTTTTTACTCCGGAAGGAGTGCGGGACATTTATGGTGAAGACTGTGAAAAACAGTCAAAAATCCAGAAAGGAATCCATGATACGATGAAACTCTATGGATTCCGTGATATAAAGACACCGACCTTTGAATTTTTTGATATCTTTAACCGACAGAGGGGAACCGTAAATTCCAAAGAGATGTTTAAATTCTTTGACCAGTACAACAATACATTGGTGCTTCGACCGGATATTACACCATCTATCGCAAGATGTGTGGCAAAATATTATGCTGCCGAAGATATGCAGATTCGCCTCTGTTATGTGGGCAATACCTTTATTCACCGCAGCGGATATCAGGGGAAAATGTCTGAAATCACTCAGGTGGGTGCAGAGTTAATGAATGATGATTCCTCCGATGCAGACGGTGAAATGATTGCCATGACGATTGAATGTCTGCTCAAATCCGGTCTGAAGGAATTTAAGGTGGATATCGGCCATGCAGGATTGTTCCGCGGTCTTGTGGAAGAAGCAGGGCTAAGCGAAGAAGAAACGGAGCAGTTGAGAAAATACCTGACGAACAAAAATATCTTTGCTGTTGAAGACATGATGGAAAGTCGCGAAATGTCAGATGACTGTCGTGAACTTCTGGTAAAACTGCCTGATTTGTTCGGTGACCCGGACACCATCCGTTACGCCAGAGAAAAAACCGGAAATCAGCTGGCACTGGATGCGCTCGACCGACTGGAAAAGATTTACGAAATCATAAAGACATATGGGTTAGAGGAGCATGTAACACTTGATCTTGGAATGCTTTCCCACTATGAATACTACACCGGTGTTATATTCAAAGCATATACTTACGGCACCGGGGATGCAATCGTAACCGGCGGACGATATGATAATCTGGTAGAGCAGTTTGGTAAAAAAACACCGGCAATCGGTCTGGCTTTTGTCCTTGATGAGTTGATGACGGCACTGTCAAGCCAACAGGTTGTCATTGATGCCAGAGAATCTGACATTTTGATTCTGTATCGTTCGGCTAACCGCAAAAAGGCGATTGAAATCGGAAATGACCTGCGCTCAGAAGGAAAATCAGTACGACTGATGCGAAAAAATGCAGAAACATCTTTGGATGCCTATAAAGAATATGGTTCCCGCAGCGAAGTATCATCGATCCTTTATATCGATGATACAGGGGAAATTACAGAGTTTAATCTGTAAGATACTAAGATTGTAAATATATGAGAATTGGAGATTGCATATGAAATACATAACGATTGCCCTTGCCAAGGGACGTCTTGCCAAACAGACACTGGCATTACTCGAGCAGACAGGAATTACCTGTGAGGAAATGAAAGATAAGGATACAAGAAAGTTGATTTTTGTGAACGAGGAACTCGGTCTTAATTTTTTCCTCGCAAAGACATCGGATGTACCGACTTATGTAGAGTATGGTGCTGCTGATATCGGAGTAGTAGGAAGTGATACAATTCTTGAAGAGGGGCGTAAAGTGCTTGAGGTTCTGGATCTGGGACTCGGCAAATGCGATATGTGTGTGGCAGGACCTGCCAGCGCGCGTGAACTTCTGAAAAAAAATCAGGTAATCCGGGTTGCTTCCAAATACCCGAAAATTGCAAAAGATTATTTTTACAATCAGAAGCATCAGACAGTGGAAATTGTGAAATTGAACGGATCTGTGGAGCTGGCACCAATTGTAGGACTGTCAGAAGTGATTGTGGATATTGTGGAAACCGGTTCCACACTGAAAGCAAACGGGCTTGAAGTGCTCGAAAAAATCTGTCCGCTCTCAGCGCGTGTAATTGTCAATGAGGCGAGCATGAAATTACAGCGTGAACGCATCACCAAACTGATTAAGGACTTAAAGCAGGCTTTATAAGGAGGAATATATATGCGTATTATAGAATTGACCGAAGAATCAAGAAAAAACATTTTAGAAAATCTGTTGAAACGCAGTCCGAATAATTATGACAAATATCAGGACACGGTAAATGAGATTCTTGAAAATGTAAAGAAAAATGGAGACGAAGCTGTATTTTCTTACACAAAGCAGTTTGACCATGCAACCATCGATTCCTCGAATCTGTATGTGACAGAAGAAGAAATTAATGAGGCGTATGAACAGGTGGATTCAGAATTAGTGGAAATTATGAAGAAATCCATTACCAATATACGTTCTTTTCATGAAAAACAAGTGCGCAACAGCTGGTTTACCACGCGGGAAGACGGTGTCATTCTTGGACAGCGTGTCACCCCTCTTGCAAGTGTGGGTGTTTATGTACCTGGAGGGAAAGCAGCCTATCCCTCCAGTGTTCTGATGAATATCATTCCGGCTCAGGTCGCAGGGGTCAAACGGATTGTTATGACAACACCACCGGGAGCGGACGGAAAAGTGAATCCGGCCACACTGGTAGCCGCACATCTTGCCGGTGCAACGGAGGTCTGCAAAGTGGGCGGAGCGCAGGCAATTGCGGCGCTTGCATACGGTACAGAGTCAATTCCGAAAGTAGATAAAATCGCAGGCCCGGGAAATATTTTTGTTGCACTCGCCAAAAAAACAGTTTACGGACATGTCAGCATTGACTCCGTGGCAGGACCGAGTGAAATCATGGTTCTCGCAGACGAAACTGCCAATCCGCGCTATGTAGCAGCGGATCTTTTGTCACAGGCAGAACATGATGAACTGGCATCGGCGATTCTTGTGACAACAAGCAAAGAACTTGCAGAAAAAGTATCTGCCGAGGTAGAGGCTTTTGCCGCAGAACTTTCCCGTAAAGATATTATTCGCAAATCCATTGAAAATTACGGTTATATTCTTCTGGCAGATTCCATGGAGAGTGCAATCGAGACAGTAAATGAAATTGCATCCGAACATCTGGAAATCCTCACGGCAAATCCATTTGACACAATGACACGGGTAAAAAATGCGGGTGCTATTTTCCTCGGTGAATACAGCAGTGAGCCTTTGGGTGATTATTTTGCGGGACCAAACCACGTACTGCCGACAAATGGAACTGCGAAATTTTTCTCACCACTTTCGGTTGACGATTTTATCAAAAAGTCAAGTGTCATCTCTTATTCGAAAGAAGCGCTCAAAGAAGTTCACGAGGATATCATCCGGTTTGCAAAAGCGGAACATCTGACGGCACATGCCAATTCCATAGCCGTTCGTTTTGGAAAAGAAGTTCTTGACGAAGATTAGGGAATATGATATATTTTTAATGTTGTGAAAAAAGTAGATGGTCCTCTGATGGAAATGAATACGTCAAGAACATCCAAAAAGATTAGGAGGAACAACGATGAACGAAATTATCAAGAAAATTGAAGCAGAGCAGCTGAAAGCTGAAATCCCTGAGTTTCATGTGGGTGATACCGTAAAGGTATACGCAAAAGTAAAAGAGGGACAGCGCGAAAGAACACAGGTTTTTGAAGGTGTAGTTTTGAAGAGACAGGGCGGAAGCACGCGTGAGACATTTACGGTACGTAAATTCTCCAACGGTGTTGGCGTTGAGAAAACATGGCCTCTTCACTCTCCAATTGTTGAAAAAATCGAGGTTGTTCGTCTTGGTAAGGTAAGAAGAGCAAAACTGAATTATCTGCGTGACCGTGTAGGTAAAGCTGCAAAGGTAAAAGAGCTGGTAAAATAAATCATTTGCTTTTCGGAGGGGCAGTAGGGCGGCGCAATGTGCGTCGTGTTACTGCCCTCTTTGCATATTTTCAGATAGAAAAGGTTGTGAATTTATGAGACTCCGCTTTGAAGAAGAACAAAAAAAAGAACGACGAATAAAACTTTTAAAAGAAACACTGTTGTATTTTGTTGAAATAGCACTTGTTATACTGATAGCCTGGCTTATCGTGCGTTTTGCCATGAAACCGGCAAGTATGATTGGAAGCTCTATGGAGCCTACTCTTTACAATGGGGAAGATGTTATTATAAATAAAACATCCTATGCTGTTTTAACCCCCAAAAGACATGCGGTAATCGCATTTTATCCGGAACAGAAAGAGGGGGATGAAACCGTTTTTGATGATTCATCTATTTTGATTCGCCGGGTACTTGGATTGCCGGGAGAAACAGTACAGATAAAAAACGGACATCTGTGGATTAACGGAGAGGAAATCGAGGAAAAATATCAATATGAACCAATGGTTTCCGCTGGCAGGGCTTCTTCCGAAATCAGCCTCGCAGAGGATGAGTACTTTGTATTGAGCGATAACCGGACAGATATGGATGACAGCCGGAATACTTCTTTTACGGTTGTAAAAAAAGAGAATATTATCGGAAAAGTTATTTTGTCGCTCAACCCATTTTCACTAATCGGAGGACCGGACGGCAGCAAAGAAGAAAAGCAGGAGTGAAGGAGGAAATTATGCATTTTCAATGGTATCCCGGACACATGACCAAGGCAAAACGTGCCATGCAGGAGGACATCAAACTGATTGATGTGGTAATTGAATTAGTGGATGCACGAATCCCGGCAAGCAGTAAAAATCCGGATATAAATGAACTGGCAAATAATAAGTCACGTGTCATTCTTCTGAATAAAAGTGATATGGCAGATCCTGCTCTTTTAAGTCCTTGGATTCAATATTATGAAAAACAGGGCTATCTGGCACTTGCTGTGAATGCCAGAAAACGGAATGAATTAAAACAGGTACAGAATCTGATTCAGAAAGCATGCAGAGAAAAAATAGAGAGAGACCGCAGGCGTGGGATTTTAAACCGTCCTGTGCGTGCGATGATAGTGGGAATCCCAAATGTCGGCAAGTCTACCTTTATCAACAGTTTTGCCGGAAAGGCCTGTGCAAAAACGGGAAATAAACCCGGTGTTACAAAGGGAAAACAGTGGATAAGGCTGAACAAACAGGTGGAGCTTTTAGATACTCCGGGTATTTTATGGCCCAAATTTGAGGATCAGACAGTTGGACAGCACCTGGCTTTTATTGGTTCAATCAAAGATGAACTGATTCAAAGTGTTGACCTTGCCCTGGACTTGATTGAATTTCTGGTAACAGAATATCCCGGAACATTAAAAGAACATTACGAGACGGATGAATCACTGGACAGCGTGGCTCTGCTTCGGGAACTTGCCCTGAATCGTGGCTGTATTCAGAAGGGAAATGAACCAAATCTGGATAAAGCAGCTTTTTTACTTCTGGATGATTTTCGAAATGCACGACTGGGGCGCATAACAGTTGAAAGGCCGGTGGAAAAATGAAAGAAGACTGGGAAGAACAAAAAAAGATTGAGGACAGCTTAAAAGTATGTCACGAGATTCAAAATTTTCTAAAACGAGAGACGAAAGAGCGTGGGTATGGTAAAAGCGTTATGAATCCGGGAACTCGCTCAGAGATAGATAAAATCTTAAAAAATGTTATTTCGGAAGAACCAGCCCCTAAGGTGCAGACAGAATCTGAAACTAAAGAACCGGTCTCTGAAAATGTATCCGAAGATACGACCATATCAGAGGACACAACCGTATCAGAGGACACAACCGTATCAGAGGATAAGACCGTATCAGAGGACACAACCGTATCAGAGGATAAGACCGTATCCTCTGATACGGTGGAAGAATATATTGAACGGCATCCGGTTATGCGCACGGTCTTGCATGTGCTTATCTGTGTTTCTGCAGCACTTGTTCTCGCATTATTAATTACCCGTTTTGTCGCAAACCACACATCAGTGGAAGGAAGTTCCATGGAGACAACACTGGCAAATGGTGACCAGCTGATCGTGGAAAAAGTAAGTTATTATATTCATGCCCCGGAGCGGTTTGATGTTGTTGTTTTCCCACACGGTGATAATGTAAATTATATCAAACGGATTATTGGACTTCCAGGAGAAAGAGTACAAATTCAGGATGGATATATTTATATCAATGGTAAACTTCTGGATGAAAATTATGGGCGCGAAGAGATAGAGGACCCCGGACTGGCAACACAGGAAATACAGCTTGGCACAGATGAGTATTTTGTGCTGGGTGACAACCGAAATGCAAGCATTGACAGCAGAAAATCTGAGGTAGGAACTATTCACCGCTCCGATATAAAAGGAAAAGCGTGGCTTCGTATTTATCCGCTGGAACGGGCATCTTTAGTAGAATAGAGGGGGATATAAATTGGAAATTGAAAAGAAATATCTAGTAAGTAAACTTCCGGATAATTTGTCGGATTATACAGCTTTTGAACTGGAGCAGTGCTATCTGTGCAGTAATCCGACAATTCGTATACGGAAGAAAAATGAAGACTATATTCTCACCTATAAAAATAGAGTAAAACCGTCAGTAGAGGATGGCAGACTCTGTGTATCAGATGAAGTGGAACTTCCACTGACGAAAGAAAGTTATGAGCATCTCAGACAAAAAGCAGACGGAAAACAGATTACAAAAACACGATATCTTATTCCGTATGAAGGATATCGAATTGAACTGGATGTCTTTCATGGGGATTATGAGGGATTTTATCTGGCTGAGGTAGAATTTGAAACCGAAGAGCAGAGTACACGGTTCTTGCCGCCGGAATGGTTTGGTAAAGATGTCAGTGGAGACTATCACTATACAAACAGTTACCTGTCTTCCCGAGAGGCTCGCTTTCCGATATAATAAAAAATGAAAAAGCTCTTGTCATTTCCTAATAGGTTGTTATATAATAATATATGACAAAAACTAAGGAGGTTATGACAATGTCATACGTTGATGAAGTATTGGCTGAGTTGATTGAGAAGAACCCTGCAGAGCCAGAGTTCCATCAGGCAGCCAAAGAAGTTCTTGAATCTCTTCGTCCTGTAGTAGAAAAGAACGAAGAAAAGTACCGTAAAGATGCTTTACTTGAGCGTCTTGTGAATCCTGAAAGACAGCTTAAATTCCGTGTACCGTGGGTGGATGACAAAGGTCAGGTACAGGTAAACACCGGTTACCGTGTACAGTTTAACAGTGCAATCGGACCTTACAAAGGTGGTTTGCGTTTCCATCCATCAGTAAACCTTGGTATTATCAAGTTCCTTGGATTTGAGCAGATTTTCAAAAACTCCCTGACAGGACTTCCAATCGGTGGTGGTAAAGGTGGTTCTGACTTTGATCCAAAAGGGAAATCTGACCGTGAGATTATGGCATTCTGCCAGAGCTTTATGACAGAACTTTGCAAACATATCGGAGCAGATACGGACGTTCCTGCCGGAGATATCGGTGTCGGCGGAAGAGAGATTGGTTATATGTACGGACAGTATAAGAGAATCCGCAACTGCTACGAAGGAGTACTGACCGGTAAAGGTCTTACATTTGGTGGTTCCCTTGCACGTACAGAGGCAACTGGTTATGGACTTCTGTACTATACAGAGGAAATGTTAAAATGCAACGGACATGACATTGCAGGAAAGACTGTTGTTGTTTCCGGTGCTGGTAACGTTGCTATTTACGCTACCCAGAAAGCTCAGCAGCTGGGAGCTAAAGTTGTAACTGTATCCGATTCTACTGGTTGGATTTATGATCCAGAAGGAATCGACGTAGAACTTCTGAAAGAAGTAAAAGAAGTGAAGAGAGCCCGTCTTACCGAGTACGCTGCAGCAAGAAAGAGTGCTGAGTACCACGAAGGAAAAGGCGTATGGACAATTAAGTGTGATGTTGCTCTTCCATGTGCAACTCAGAACGAACTGGATATCGATGATGCAAAAGCACTGGTTGCTAATGGTGTAATCGCTGTTGCGGAAGGTGCCAACATGCCTACTACTCTGGAAGCTACCGAATATCTTCAGAAAAATGGTGTTCTGTTTGCACCTGGTAAAGCTTCTAATGCCGGTGGTGTTGCTACATCTGCTCTTGAGATGTCCCAGAACAGCGAGAGACTGAGCTGGACATTTGATGAAGTAGATTCCAAACTGAAAGGCATCATGGTAAATATTTTCCATGCCTGCGATGATGCATCCAAAAAATATGGTTTTGAGAAGACCTACGTAGTTGGTGCAAATATTGCCGGCTTTGAGAAAGTAGCAGAAGCTATGACAGCTAAGGGTATTGTGTAATAGCTGATTTCTAAGATAAAATATAATATTGATAAGTCCTGGAAATGCTGAATTTCTGGGACTTTTCTTTATGTATTGAAGTGACAAAAGAATTGTCAGAATATTCATAAATAGATGATAATTTACGTTATTTTGAGGTCATTATATACACGTGGTATACAAGTGATATACAGGTGGTATACACTTATTTTTACTGATTTTGGATGTTTTTGAAGCATTTCCATCCGTTGCTTTTCAAGATGATTCAGGCTGAATATGAGTGTAATGTTAATCATAAGAAACATCATAAGTGTATCCAGAAATCAGTCTTGATTTACTATTTTATATCTTGTTCACTTCTGTAAGAAGCTCTTCTAAAGTCTTATGAGTATAGGTTCCTTTGGTGGTGTCGTTTTTCATACTGTGTACCATAATAAGTTTGATACATACGTCATTTGCTCCGGCGCTGTCCATAAGTGAAGCAAAGGTGTGTCTGCCATCGTGGGGCAGATGTTTCATTTTTAGTTTACCCATGCACGTATTAAAATTGCCGTTCATATAGGTTCCGTAGGTGTAATGATTTCCAAACTTGTTATTGATCAGGTATTTCTTGTTCAAATCGTATCGGTTCTTGAC
>JAXEJU010000069.1:0-12389 GCA_034101395.1 Eubacterium sp.
GCGTGGTGTGTTCTACATCAAGATGAGTTGATGCAGAATTGGGAATTATCAAAAGATGGAAAACCGTTAAATAGAATTAATCCACTTGTATAGGGAGGCGATGTTTATGTTTCCAAAGGTAGTTCAAGTAATACCAATGAAGGACTATTCAGTATTTGTGTACTTTGAGGATGGGAAAATAGTATGCTATGATATGAAAAACATGTTAGATAGAGAAGTTTTCAAACCGTTGAAAGACATTTCGGTATTTGTTGATGCATGTACGGTTATGAATGATACGCTAGCCTGGGATATAAGTGGAAATAGAGATGCAAGTCGATGCATTGATATTGATCCGGATACGTTGTATGAATTGCCTTACTGTAAGGAACAGATAGCCTAGATGCAGGCTTTTGAACTATGGAAATTTAAAAGCTCCGCCCATGTCAGCATGGTAGCGGAGCTTTTGCAGCTATTTAATCCGTTTCACGTTACTCCATTCTCCATAAACCCGTTTATTCATAGAATCAAGTTTATAAGCACGAACCCGGACATAGCATTTTTTAGTTGACCATTTTTTAAAGATTAGTTTGTTCGACTGGCCGGATACCGATACAGAATTTTTTTTCAGGTTTTTGCTGCCTGCAGCTTTTGCCTGATATCCGGCGGCTCCTGTTATCTTTTTGATGGAAATGGTAATTTTTTTGCCATTTTCCTTTTTGCTCAGAATCTTTGTCTTTTTTACAGCTACCTTTTTCCACTTGGCAGTCAGGGCAAGATTACCTTTTACCGGTAAGTTAAAATCATATTTCTTAGTTCCTTGATACCATCCGAGGAAGACGTAGCCGCGCTTTGCCGGTTTGTTGGCAGGCGGGGTCATTTTATTACCGTCTGTTATCTCGAGGACGGAAGTTTTTCCAGTTCCGGTATCCAGAGTTACATGAAAACTTTCCGGAGGTGTTGTCGGATTGGCATCCGGGGTCCCGGAAGGAGTCGGAATTGGTTTTAAACCGGCTGATTTGACCTGGACGTCCGGATAAGTACCGGTATAGGTGGTCAGAATACCACTTCCGGTGTAATTACAGATATAGGCATCATAAATACCCTCTTCAAGGTGGATTGTGTGAGGACCGTCGCTTACCGTCACCGCAAGCAGACCGTTCTCGTCCGTCTGTCCGGTTTTTCCCTCTGGCGAGTCATCAACAAACCAGGTGACAATCTGATTGACAGCCGGTTCCTCGTTTTCATCTTTGATTTCAAGATATGCGGTGTAATCACTTGGCTGATAGTTACTCTTTATTGTAATTCTTCCTTCTGTTGTAGGAAGAGAGAGTGGCCTGGTTCCCTGTTCTGTAAGTTTTAAAATTATGTTCTCCAGCATGACATCAAGTGATTCGCCCTCTGCAACGGTTGGCAGATTTTTCAGCATCGCATATTTATCGCCTTCGGCAATAAGATAGTCATTGGTAGCCAAAATGATCTGTCTGCTTTCATCGTCGCGGGTAAGAGAGGCTGTTTCACCCTTTAAAATAACTTCCAAAATCCTGCTGCCTTCCGGCAGATTTGGGTTATAAGTAAATTTGAAACCTCCTACCTGCAAAAAACCACCGCTTACACCTGATGTCAAAAGTCCTGTTTTTTCATCCTGGGCAGTGTTGGCAGATACGCCGGCTTCCAGAATTTCATACAAAAGTTTTGGCGTAACTGCTTTGAAAGAAGCGACATTTCCAAAAGGAAGCACATTGATGATATCGCCCTTTGTAATAGTACCTCTTCGGATTGTAGAGCGGATGCCACCGCCATTTTCAACGGCGATAATAGGGAGCTCCCGATATTGTTCTGATACATTGCCGTCTCGGATAATGTCCTGACCGGCATCAATCATGCTGTCAGTAATCAGATTTCCGAGATTCTGTTCTGTTATACGGCCTTCTGTGACGTTATGGATTGTTCCGCCCCACAGGGTTGTATTTGTATCGGCGACACGTATGTTCAACTGTTTGCTCTGTGAATCCTGTATTTCCCGGAGTCTGGCACTCACTGTTGCATCCGGTTCTACATTTTTGCAGTCATCTGCAGTCAATAACTCTGCCTTTACCTGTACACTGCCACTCTGGCGGTTATAGGAGAATGTCATCTTGCCGACTTTTGCCAGAGCATTTCCTGTCTGGCTGATGGTGACACCGTTTATGACGGCATTTTCTTCGGTGTGGCTGTGTCCGTCAATAATGGCATCCAGTTTGCCATAATACTCTCCGGTCAAAGCTGCGGCTACATCGCTTGCGGTGTTTTTGGCGGAAGAATTGCTGTCACCGAGATGAGCAAGACAGACGATAATATCTGCTTTTTCTTCCTCCAGTTTGTCAATCATGCGTTCCGCGGTTTCGATTTCATCTTCAAATGTGATGCCGGTAAGTTTGGCGGGGTTGGAAGCTGTTCTTGTGTTCTGGGTGGTGAGACCGAAAATACCGATTTTTACCCCGGCTTTTTCGATGGCGGTGTATTCTCCGTTGTTTATGCCGCCGTCATATGCCCCCTGTAAAAATGGTTGCCCGTCTTTTTTAACATTGGCTCCAAGAATTGGGAATTTCGCCAGTGAGCAGTTTTTCAGCAATTGTTCCTGTCCATAGTCATACTCGTGGTTTCCGGTTGCCATGGCATCATAACCGGCAAGGCTCATCAGCTCAATAATATTCTCTCCTTTTGAAAGAGTTGCCAGTGCCAGTCCCAGTGTGGCGTCTCCGGCATCGACTAACAGGGATGCCTCCGTCTTTTTCTTTAACGCCGCAACAGTAGCGATTCCGATTCCCTTATCCTGATTGCCATGGACATCATTGGTGTGATAAATGATGATGTCCTGAATGGTGTCTGACATTGCGGCTTCAACCCCGGTATATGGAACGAAGTTTGCTGTCATTCCGGTTAATAATGCAAAAACCAGAACAAATATGATACTTCTTCTTCGCATAAGTTACCTCCATTTATGAATAATCAACAGTTGTGGATTATTCTATCACAGGCAATAAAAATTGACAAATACATATAAAATAATTATACTTTTGATAAATTGAAGCATACGAGGAGATGTAGTCATGTATGACAAACTGACGAAAAAAGATATAGAAAAAATGGAACAGGAAATCGAACACCGCAAACTCGTGGTTCGCAGAGAAGCACTCGAGGATGTAAAGGAAGCCAGAGCGCACGGAGACCTGAGTGAGAATTTCGAGTACAAAGCGGCAAAAAAATTCAAAAATGAAAATGAGAGCCGGATACGCTATCTGGAGAGGATGATTAAGACGGCTCAGATCGTTGAAGATGATTCGTCGGATTCGGAAGTGGGATTGAATGATACCGTTAAAGTGTACTTTGAAGACGACGATATGGAAGAGGAATATAAAATTGTGACAACTGTCAGGAGTGATGCCCTGAATCAGATGATAAGCATTGAATCACCGATGGGGAAAGCACTTCTCAAACATAAAGCAGGAGAGCGGGTTTATGTGGCAGTGAATGACAAGACCGGCTATTATGTGCAGATACGGGAAATTCGTAAAAGTGATGATGAGTCAGAAGAAATTAATAAGTTCTGACAGGAAAGAATACGGACGATAAGGGGGGGATAAAACTTGTGGGTGCTTATTTTTTCTGCCATGTTTATTGCGGCAGGGACAGCAGTCATTTATTTGACCAGTCGTTTTCATAAATTTGCGTATGTGGATAAATGCTGTGGGGATAAAAAAGCGGTTCGTATTTTGCTTGCCGCACTTCCGGTTGTACTGGTTGGTGCATTTACCGGATGTATCCTGGGAGCAGTCAATGCCATTATCATTTTTATACACTGGATGGTAATCTGGTTCGTGTGCGATTTGGTAAATAATATTATAAGGAAGAAACGCAGTACAGAGTTTAAACGGTATTATGCAGGAGTGATTGCCATCGTAATCACTGTCGTGTATCTGGCGGCAGGATGGTATATGGCGCATCATGTATGGCAGACATCGTATACCATCAATACAGAAAAGAAGGTTGGGAACCTGAGGATTGTGCAGATTGCAGATTCCCATGTTGGAACAACCTTTGACGGTGAAGGTTTTGCGGAACAGATGGAACGGATTCAGAGCGAAAATCCGGATATCGTTGTTGTAACAGGAGATTATGTAGACGATGACACGACAAAACAGGATATGATTGCGGCGTGTAAGGCGCTTGGCGATTTGCAGACTACATATGGTGTCTATTATTCATTCGGAAATCATGACAAAGGGTTCTACGGAGCGGAATACCGGGGATACAGCGGTGCTGATTTGATATCTGAACTTGAAAAAAACGGGGTGACCGTTTTGCAGGATGAAAACGTATTGATTGACAACCGATTTTATATCATCGGCAGACAGGATCGTTTGGAGGCTTCCCGCATGGAAATGAAAGAACTGGTTGCGGGGCTGGATGACGATAAGTATATGATTGTACTGGATCATCAGCCGCATGATTATGATGCGCAGGAACAGGCAGGGGTTGATCTTGTACTGTCGGGCCACACGCACGGCGGACAATTATTCCCTATTAATTATGTAGGAGAATGGACAAAGGAAAATGAAAAAACCTACGGCCTCGAGAAAAGGGGGAACACAAACTTTATTGTCACATCCGGAATCTCCTGCTGGGCGATTGATTTTAAGACGGGATGCAAGTCGGAGTATGTGATGATTGATGTAGAAGGAACGGATAAAGAGTGATACAGAAAGGGAAAATCTGCCATGAAAAAGATTTCTTTAACGACACTTTGTTATATCGAAAAAAATGGCTGCTATCTGATGATGCACCGAACCAAAAAAGAAAATGATGTCAATAAGGACAAATGGATTGGCGTGGGAGGCCATTTCGAAAATGCTGAGACGCCGGAGGAATGTCTGCTCCGTGAGGTAAAAGAAGAGACGGGGCTTACGCTGACATCGTGGAAGTTTTGCGGTATTGTAACATTTACCTGTGACACGTGGGATGCTGTTGAATATATGTGCTTATACAAAGCGGATGGATTTACCGGCGAAATGAAAGAGTGCGATGAGGGAAAACTGGAATGGGTGAAAAAAGAGAAAGTGTTTGAGTTGCCAATCTGGGAAGGTGATAAGATTTTTTTTCGTCTCATGGAAGAACGCGATTCCTTTTTCTCCCTGAAATTATCTTATAAAGAAGATAAATTAACAGAGGTAGTTTTAGATGGCAAATCCATAAAAAACATGTTATAATAGAAATAAGAATAACGTAAAATATTGGCAAAGGAGGAATCTGGTATGGACAGACAGGTAATTATTACGTTAAGCAGAGAATTTGGCAGCGGTGGTCATGAAATTGCATTAAAACTGTCACAGGAACTTGGGCTTAAAATGTATGATAGAAGCATGCTGGATGAAATTGCGGAAAAGAAAAATATAAATGTAGACGATTTGGGAAAACATGACGAAAAACCGAGGAATCCTCTCCTTTCCAGACGAGTTGGTGAACATAGCAGTTCGATGGAAGATCATGTGGCAAATATGCAGTTTGAGTTTTTAAAAGATAAAGCAGAGTCGGGAGAGTCTTTTGTTGTTGTCGGAAGATGTTCCGAGACCATATTGAGGGATTATCCGACCATTTCCTTTTTCGTTTTGGGAGACAAAAACGAAAAACTAAAGAGAATCATGGAACTATATGATCTGGATGAGGCAGATGCTCTCAGTAAAATAAAACGGCATGACCGGAAACGAAAGTCATATCACAATGCATACTCAGATTTTAAATGGGGAGATTCCAGGGGCTATGATTTGTGCATTAACAGCAGCAGACTGGGAATTGAAAAAACCATTGAACTGATGAAGGAATATATTAAGATAAAAACGAAGTAGGTCTGGTAAAACAGCGTACAAAGAGAGAAGGGGTTATATGAAATATAAAATATTATTGTCAGGGAAAAATAAAACAACGATTGATGATTTTTTCATGCAGATGAGTAATGATATTATATCGGCAACTACATCAGAGCGTTATGAGGATATTCTGAATCATCTGAATTATTATAAGCCGGATATTTTTGTTTCTTGTCTGAGTGATGAAAAAGAGGAATTCTTTAAGCGGCTGATACGCATTAAAGGAGAATTGAAAGAAAACAATATTCCGTTTGCCATTGTTGCTTCGGAAGACGATTGTAATGCATGCCAGCAATATACCGATGGCATCTTTGAATTGATTCTGACAAAACCTATTACAGCAAGTTCCATTGAGAACAGGATTAAAGGTTACTTAAAGGAAAAGAAGCGGCAGGAGGAAGCGGCGCTGGCGGAGCAAATGCGTTTGCAGGAAGAGGCAGCGCGTGCGGAAGAAGAGCGACTTGCGCTGGAAATGGCGATGGAAAAGAAACGTGTGCTTGTGGTAGATGATGATCCTTTGATGTTGAAGATGATCAAAGAACTTCTTCGGGAACAGTACCAGGTTGCGACGGCAACGAGTGGTAAAGTAGCGCTGAAGTTTTTGGAGAAAAAAACTACGAATCTTATTTTGCTGGATTACAAGATGCCGGAAGAAGATGGTCCGGCTATATTGGAGAAACTTCATGCCAATGATGCCACAAAGGATATTCCGGTTGTTTTTCTTACGGGCATTACCGACCGGGAAAAAATAGAGAAAGCTCTTGTGTTAAGGCCGCAGGGTTATCTCTTAAAGCCGATTGATCACAATAAATTGTTAGAAACGATAAAAAAACTCATCGGTTGATTTATGACGGACATAATTTGATATAGCAGCGAAGGAGAAGAGATATTTATGGGGAAGGATTTATATTTGACTGACTTGATTGCGGTAGATGTATTACAGCGTATTCAGGATGCTTTCTCGGCCATGACAGGAATGGCCTCTCTTACGACCGATATTAATGGCGTTCCTGTGACAAAAGGTTCCAATTTTACCGAGTTCTGTATGGGATATACGCGGACTACACCGGTTGGACGGAGTCGTTGTGAACAATGCGACAAATTTGGTGCTCATGCCACATGGGAAAACGGGGAGCCGACAACATACTATTGCCATGCAGGTCTTATAGACTATGCGGCACCTATTATTGCAGATGGAAAACTGGTGGGGTGTTTTATTGGTGGTCAGGTACTTGACAAAACGCCGGAAGAAAAAAAGATAAAAGAAGTTGCGCAGGAAATTGAAGTGGATTCGGAAGGTCTTTATGCAGCAGCGCAGAAAGTAAACATTCTACCCAAAGAAAACATTGACCATGCTGCTCAGTTCCTGTATACAATGGCCAATGTTTTATCGGACATGGCATATGGAAAATATCTGGCACTACAGGCAAAAGAAGAAATTGAGCGGGCTACAAATATGAAATCGGATTTTCTTGCGAATATGAGTCATGAGATCCGGACGCCAATGAATGCGGTTATTGGCATGGCAGAAATGGCACTGCGGGAAGAGCTCTCTCCGGCTGCAAAAGATTATATTCATCAGATAAAATCCTCAAGCAAGGCTTTATTGACAATTATTAACGATATTTTGGATTTTTCAAAAATAGAATCCGGGAAAATGGATATTATACCGGTGGAGTATGAACCTATGTCCATCGTAAATGATGTGAGCAATATTTTGCTCACACGTCTGGATGATAAAGACGTAGAACTCATTCTTGACATTTCACCCGATATTCCCCATAAGCTGCTCGGTGACAATATCCGCATAAAGCAGATACTTTTAAATATTGTAAATAACGCTGTGAAATTTACATCGCATGGGAAGGTCGTTATCCGGATGTTTCATACAGTGTTGTCAGAGAAAGAGATAAAGCTGTGTGTTTGCGTGGAAGATACGGGGATTGGTATTAAACCGGAGGATCTGGGAAAGCTGTTTGAGTCGTTCCAACAGATTGACAGTAAGCGTAACCGCAATATTGAGGGAACAGGATTTGGATTGGCGATTTCACGTCAACTGGTTGAACTGATGGGAGGAAAACTGGAGGTCGAGAGTGAATATAAGAAGGGAAGCAAATTCTCTTTCTGGTTTCCGCAAAAGGTAGTGGAAAATGTAAAAAGTATTCAGGTCAAAGAAGCTCCGGATATTTTGGCTGTTGGACTGATAGCCAGCGCGAATATAAAGCTACAGTTAAAAAGTGATTGTCTGAAATTGGGAGTGGAGTACAAGGAGCTTGCTGCAGCGGAAGAGCTATATGAAATTGCAACAGAAAAAAATCTCTTCCTGTTTATAGAGCAGGGGGGATTTGGAGAAGCACTTCAGGAATATGTGAAAAATCATCCAAAGATCACAGTTGCTTTGCTTTTAAATTATTATGATGCTGTAAAGTTTACTCTTCCGAATCTTCTTATGGTAAAAAAACCGCTTTACACTTTGAATGAAGCAATGATATTTAACAGGGAGAGCCTGCACTTTTATGATGAAGATCCGGATGACATTGACATTGATTTTACTGCGCCTACTGCTGAGGTGCTGATTGTAGATGATAACGCGATTAATCTGACAGTGGCAGAAGGACTGATGGAACCGATAAAGATGAAAGTGGATACGGCGTTGAGTGGCAAGGAGGCGATTGGGAAAATTTCTGTACATCATTATGATATTGTTTTTATGGATTACATGATGCCGGAATTAGACGGTGTCGAGACAACAAGAATTATCCGGCGTTTTCATACGGAATATAATGATGTTCCTATCATTGCTCTCACAGCAAATGCTGTCGATGGTGTGAAAGAGATGTTTTTGAGCGAAGGGATGAATGATTTTGTCGCTAAGCCGATTGAGTTAAGGACGTTGGTTTCGAAGATAAAACAGTGGCTCCCGGCAGAAAAAATAAACAAATCGAACAGACCTGCAAAAACTTTAGGACGGAAAGAGTCTGACCATACGATTGAAATTGGAGATCTGGATACAAAATCTGCAATTAAGTTACTGGGAAATGAAACGTTGTTTTGGAATGTTTTGAAAGATTATTATAAAGTAATTGCCAAAAAAGCTGCGTTGATAGAGGAGCTGATGGAAAAAGAGGATTGGACAGGCTATACGATAGAAGTACATGCCCTGAAAAGTTCTTCCAAACAGATTGGTGCCATGTCGCTGTCAGAAAAGGCTGCTCTTATGGAGAAGGCAGGCAATGAAAAAGATGTAGAACTGATTCGCAGTCATACAGATGAAATGCTGGCACAATATCGCGGATATCTGACAGTTTTTCAGCCATTCTTCGTGGAGGAGAAGGAGAGTGCGGACAAATCGGATATTTCTTCTGACGCACTTTGCAATTTATTTGCGGATATGAGAGATGCGTTGGAAGAACTGGATATAGATGGTATGGAGTCTGTTATCCATTTGATGGACAACTTTCAGTATGAAGGTGAGCAGGCAGAACTGTTTGAACGTTTGAAATGTTCTGTAGACGAAATCGACGTGGATACATGTGAGGAAATTATTGGTGTTTGGGAAAATATATTATAAGATTCAGGAATTTTGAACCCAAATCATTTAAGAAATGGAGTGAATATTACGCGCGAATTTTTAAAACGAAAGGAAATTGAAATATCGGCTAGAAGATATGGTGTGGATGCACTTGGCGCAATGGCTCAGGGGCTGTTTTGTACGCTTCTGATAGGAACAATCTTAAATACGCTGGGAACCCAGTTTCATATCCCGTTTCTGGAAAATTCGGTTGTTACAATAAATGAAACCGGTTATACGGTAGGTGGACTTGCTGCTGCCATGAGTGGACCGGCGATGGCAGTGGCGATAGGACATGCCCTTCGCTGTCCGCCATTGGTACTGTTTTCGTTGATTAGTGTCGGTTTTGCTTCAAATGCAATGGGGGGAGCGGGAGGTCCTCTTGCGGTACTCGTTATCGCCATTCTGGCATCCGAGATAGGAAAAGCGGTGTCGAAGGAAACGAAAATTGATATTTTGCTGACTCCGCTTGTGACAATCGGTGTCGGAGTGACGCTTTCAGTCTGGTGTGCTCCCGCATTGGGATATGCAGCAATGAAATTGGGAAGTCTGATTATGTGGGCAACTAATTTGCAGCCTTTTTTGATGGGAATACTTGTATCTGTGTTTGTCGGAATTGCACTGACGCTTCCCATCTCTTCTGCTGCAATCTGTGCAGCACTGGGGCTTACCGGACTAGCCGGAGGTGCCGCTGTGGCCGGTTGTTGTGCACAGATGATTGGATTTGCAGTGATGTCCTTCCCGGAAAACCGGTTCGGTGGACTGATTTCTCAGGGGATTGGAACCTCTATGCTGCAAATGGGCAATATTGTCAAAAACCCCCGCATCTGGATAGCCCCGATTCTCACATCGGCAATCACCGGACCGATAGCAACCTGTGTATTTCAACTTGAAATGAATGGTACGCCGGTATCTTCCGGTATGGGAACTTGTGGACTGGTAGGCCAGATAGGTGTCTACACAGGCTGGACTCAGGCGATAGAGCAGGGGAGCAAATCAGCTATAACCCCGATGGACTGGGTAGGGCTGTTGCTGATTTCCTTTATCCTTCCCGCTGTTTTATGTCCGCTCATCAATATGGGGCTGCGTAAACTTGGCTGGGTAAAAGATGGCGATATGAAATTAGATGATTAAAAGAAATGAGGTAAATGGAAGATGAAGAAAATAATAAGTCTGCTTTTGATTTTATCAGTGACTCTTTTTGGTGTAACTGCCTGCGGTGAAGAAACGAAAAAAAAGAATAGTGGAACTTCCGGAGAAAAAAAACAGACAGAAACCAAACAACTGAGCGGAAAACATCACGCAGAAATAGAAGTAAAAGATTATGGGACAATCAAGGTTGAACTGGATGCAGATGCTGCTCCGATTACAGTTACCAATTTTGTTAATCTTGCAAAAGAAGGATTTTATGATGGTCTCACATTTCATCGTATCATCAGTGGATTTATGATTCAGGGTGGTGATCCGGACGGTAATGGAACTGGCGGATCGGGCAAGAACATCAAAGGAGAATTTTCCTCAAACGGCGTTGAAAACAATATTTCACACAAACGTGGTGTGATTTCCATGGCGCGTTCTCAGGATCCGGATAGTGCCAGCTCACAATTTTTTATCATGCACAAAGATGGGACTTATCTGGACGGTCAATATGCTGCTTTTGGAAATGTGACAGAAGGAATAGAGGTTGTAGATGAGATTTGTAAAAATACGCCGGTAACGGATGGCAATGGAACGGTAGAATCCCAAAATCAGCCTGTAATTGAAAGTATCACAATTACGGATTAAGAAAAAGTAAAGGTTATTGGAAAGGCATGCAGGTACTGCTTTTAGCGGTGTCTGCATGCCTTTTAACATTTATTTGGTTGTTTTACGACTAATAGGTTGTTTTACGCTTGTAATAAAATAAATTTTTTTGTTGCGTTTTTAATGCATGTGCGCTATACTGAAAAAAAGCAAGTGTCTATCCATCTTTTTTCGAATGCTCTTGGAATAATTATATTCACTTTGCTTCTACAAATCATTTTATAAATCGAAAAGAGCAAAGGGGATTTTTGATAATTATTTCCCCTTGCTTATATCAAAAGGAGGGGTCATTATCGGAAAGAAAGACAAGGCAACAAAAAATCTGACAAATTATCCGGATGTATTCGCAGATATTGGAAATGTAAATCTGTTTTCGGGGGAAACGGTGCTGCGACCGGAGGAACTGGAACCGCTGCCGACAGAGCTTATCGGGAAACCGGATGGAAAGGATTTAGCAGAAAACCGTCTTGACAGCCGGATGCGCTATAAAAAAGATGGAACAGAGATTGCGATTCTCTGTGCAGAGAGCCAGTCGGATATCTGCAACGCGATGCCGGTTCGCGACATGGGTTACCAGTATGTGAATTATTATGACCAGATAAAGAAACATCGCGCGCAGGCAGAAGCAGAGGGAAGACATCCAATGACAAAGTGGCTGAATGACGGCGAGAAGTTAAAACCGGTGGTCACTTTTGTTTTAAACTACAGTGGAAAGAAATGGGAACATCCCCTGTCGCTGATGGACTTGCTGGATATCCCGGAAGAACGGAAACGGCTGTGGGAACCATGGATATCCGACCATCCTATCCATGTGATAGATCTGGCAGAACAGGATGAGGAAACAAGGAAACAGTATCATTCAGATTTCCGTCACATAGTGGATTATCTGGCGTGCAAAGGTGACAGACAGAAGCTGAAGGAGTTCCAACAGGATGAAAGCCGTATAGTAATGCATCCGGAAGAATTTCTGGATATGCTGGATGCTTTTGCGGGAACGAAAACATATAAAACAGTGAAGAAGACACTGGAAAAACAGAAGAAAGAGGGAGGTCCTGAGAAAATGTGTGTATTGTATGATATGGTATTTGGCGAAGGGAAAATAGAAGGCGAGCGAAAAGGTCGCGAAGAGG
>JAXEJU010000070.1:0-68195 GCA_034101395.1 Eubacterium sp.
ACTTCTCGAAAGCCGCGGATTTTATTATATGGGAGAAATGAAAGACTGAGGACTATACTATACGGATTAGGGTGTCAAAAGCCCCTTCGGGGTATAACCGCCACAAATATGTGTGTTTGCAAGCTCGCTTGCAACATCACATATTGTGTGCGGTTGGTGCGAAGCGCCCTTTTGACACCCTAATCCTATACGATATAAAAGGGAGCAGATTATGGAAACTGCTCCCTTTTTGATGGTGCATATTTTTTTAGATATCGCTTTTTTCCGGTTCCGGATATTCGGTTCCGAATGTTTCTACCGTCACTTTTTTCATGACAACAGGAGCCAGTGGAGCATCGCTCCAGTCAGTTTCGCATGTCGCGATTTTATCTACAATATCCATGCCTTCTGTAATTTTCCCAAAAGAAGCATAAGAGCCGTCCAGATGAGGGGCATCTTTGTGCATAATGAAGAACTGGGAGCCGGCGGAGTCCGGATGCTGCGCACGTGCCATGGAGATGACACCGGCGCTGTGCTTGAGTGGATTGTCAAATCCGTTCACTGCAAATTCGCCTGGGATGCAGTAATCCGGACCACCGGTTCCGTTTCCGACCGGGTCACCGCCCTGAATCATAAATCCATTGATGATGCGATGAAATGTAAGTCCGTCATAAAACCCTTTGTTTACAAGAGTAATAAAATTATTGACTGTATTGGGAGCTGTCTCCGGGAACAGCTCGAGTTTCATGATGTCGCCATTTGACATCTCGATTGTCACTATTGGGTTCTGGTTTGCCATAATTCATTTCCTTTCTGTTTCTATGTTTTCTTTTCCGCGAATAAAAACGGTATCTCCATTTTAAAAGATTTTTATACCGAATGCAATAGTTTCGACAAAAGCTGTGGTGGGATTTTGCAAAGCAAAGTGGTTTTTTTTATGTATTTTGTAAAAAATCATATAAAAATGTCGCAAGGGGAAGAAATATTTCCCTGATTTGCCCTGTCTGTTTGACAAATTACGCAGAAGATGTCCGCTATAATCGGGACATAAGTTTTACAGACAGATGGAGCGAAGTGAAATGAAAATTTATCTCGATATTTTCTTTCTGGTAAATGCCTGTATGAACGTTATTGTTCTGGTGGCAGAGTGTATGTTCCGGAAACGAAGAATCCGTCTGGGGAGAATACTTTTAGCAGCATCAGTGGGAGCTGGATTGGCGACAGGAATTCTCGTCTGTGGTATTCATACATATAAAATCCTTTTTGTCCTGTTGTATTTGCCGGGAGTTTTTGTGCCGGTTTATATAGCGTTTGGAAAAACGACGTTTCGTGCCTTTATTGGAAATGTTGTGTCTTTTTTTGTTATGTCCGGGCTTCTGGCAGCGGTGCTTATGCAGTTACAGGGCATAACAGGATTGGGTGGCAGAATATCGCTGCTGCTTTTGGGGAGTGCCGTTTTTCTGGTAGCATTGTACCGGTTTCTCCCCTGCTTCGAACGCGAAAACGCATCTTATAAAAATTATTACCGGGTATCGCTTTATTACCGGGGCAGAAAAATAAGCGGGACGGGTCTTCTGGATACCGGCAACCAGTTGTCGGAGCCATTTGGGCACGAGCCGGTATCCATTGCACCGGAATCTTTTCTGCGCCCTTTTCTGGAACGCGGGGAAGAGACAGTATTCCGGTATATTCCTTTTCATTCGATTGGGAATAAAGGATCGGTTATTCGGGTTTTCCGGATTGATGAAATGGTAATAGAAGGCCCGCACAGACAGAAGATTCAAATATCTGAACCATGGATTGCTGCAGCAAAAGAAAGTATTTCCACAAATCAGGAATATCAGGTCATTTTGCATCCGGATATGTTTACAATCCGGCAGACCCCAAAACAGTAAATCATTACACACAAAATAAGTAGAATGGAGGAATCAATGTTATGTTACTGAGAATTTCTGTACCAAACCGTTTCCAGTTCCGGATGATACCTGACTGGAAAAATCTGTTGTTTCAGCAGGGAGGAGACATTCACTATATCGGAGGGGCAGAGATTCTTCCGGCACCATTGGAGCCGGGAGAGGAGGCAGCCTGTATCGAGTGCCTGGGAGAAGAAGAGGACGAGCAGGCGCGCAATACACTGGTAGAGCATAACCTGCGGCTGGTCGTGTACATAGCAAAAAAATTTGACAATACCGGTGTGGGAGTGGAGGATTTGATTTCGATAGGCACCATTGGACTGATGAAAGCAATTAACACATTTAACCCATCGAAAAATATTAAGCTTGCAACGTATGCTTCCCGCTGCATCGAAAACGAAATTCTCATGTATCTGAGACGAAATAACAAGACAAGGATGGAGGTTTCTATCGATGAGCCACTGAATGTGGACTGGGACGGCAATGAACTTCTGCTCTCGGATATACTTGGAACCAGTGAGGACATTATATATAAGGATATTGAGCGGGAGGCGGACCGAAAACTTCTGCGTAAAGCGCTCGAGACACTCAGTGAGCGCGAACAGACGATTATCTGTCTGCGATTTGGGCTCGGCAGTGCTGCGGGGGAGGAGATGACACAGAAAGAGGTGGCAGATAAACTGGGGATTTCCCAGAGTTATATCTCCCGGCTGGAAAAGAAAATTATGAAAAGGTTAAAAAAGGAGATTCTAAGGTTGGAGGGGAGATAGGAAGCATATCAACAGACATTACCTCCTGTGTTGCTATTTCACAACACAGGAGGTAATGTTTATTTATACAATAAGTAATCAAAATCCGCGTATGTAGTGCTTTTCACACCATCCGATGTGGCGTACAGGCCGATGGTGTTACCGACAAAGCCGCCTGCTACATCTGTAGAAAGAATTCTTGCATCTACATGGTCGGCAAGTGTGTGCCAGATGCCGTCATTCGACTGATATAGGAACGATAAATCCTGTTCCTGCTGGATAATGCGCAGCGTAATCACTGGATACCGTTCATCCAGAAGTGTGGTGGCAATAGTTTCCACGGTGTCTTTTTTTGTCCGCACAAGAGATACTGTTGTGTGGTCTCCGGATGCTCCGGTGAGAAGCTGGTAATTATAGGACTGGCTCTGGTAGATGGCGATTCCCGCTTTCTCGTTTTCTGTCTTCGGCTCAAATGTCAGCTTTGTTTCTGCTGTAAAGTCAAAAGCGAGCTGTCTGCGGCATACATAGGAAGGATTTCCTTTGGAAGAGAGAGTATCAGTACCTAAAGAAATACGAAGGTGCCCCGGATTTGCTGTCAGGGAATAGTTTTCCTCTATCGGATTGCGCAGATACATAAAATGAAGAGGAAGTTTGTCACAGTCAAAATCTTCCATAGCAGGTACAGGATTTAGCTGACAGGAAGGTAAATCAGGAGAGACAACCATATCCTCGACAATTCCTTTTCCCGGATTGACTACCGGCCATCCATTTTCCCATACAAAAGGTACTAGATATGTCTCACGGCCAAGATTGCGGTAGTATCCGCCACGGGTTCTGGAGGCAAGACATACCATCCACCACTCGCCGTTCTGGGTCTCGACGATATCGGGATGTCCGACGTTCACGATTGGATAGTTGTAGCCAAGATGTCTGTGGGTCAGAATCGGATTGCCCCGGTGTCCCTCAAAAGGTTCGGTGAGGCTTTTGCTGCGGGCGATAGATACGGCGTGGTTGTGACCGGTTCCCGCCTCGGAAATCAGCAGATAGTACCAGCCGTCTTTCTTATATATATGTGGTCCTTCCGGCCATTCCATATCCCGGAGGGCGCCGTGCCATGCCGGATAGCTTTCTCCTACTAACTGCATCGTTTTCAAATCAAGTTCCTGAATGTAAATTTCATTGTCCCCGAAATATTTTGCGCCTTCTCTTCGTTCCTGTGTACCACAGTAATAACATTTGCCGTCGTCGTCAAAGAAAAGAGACGGGTCGATACCGGCAGAACCAAGTGGATGTGGCTTTGACCATGGACCGGCCGGATCAGTGGCGGTAACAATAAAGTTTCCGAGTCCGTTTCCCGGTGTTACATTGGTTGTTATCATGTAAAAAGTGCCGTCGTGGTAGCGCAGTGTCGGCGCAAAGATCCCCTCACTTGTTTCGGCATCAGCGAGCGGAAGCTGTTCCGGTGTGGTCAGGATGTTGCCAATCTGGTTCCAGTGAATCAGATCCCGGCTGTGAAAAATCGGTACTCCGGGATAATAGGCAAAAGTGGAAGTTACGAGATAATAATCCTCGTCCACCCGGCAGATGGAAGGATCCGGATAAAATCCGGGAAGAATTGGATTTGAGTAGTATTTTGTCATAGAAATTTCTCCTTGTTTTTTTGAAAATATTGTTTGTGCAAGATTACTATATCTATAGTAGTATAAATAGAAAAGAATGTAAATAACAAAATAAATGTGTGTATATTTTGTAAACAAAAAAAGTCATTTTTTGTTCAATTTTCATAAAAACTATAGACATGTTATAAGGAAAGTGGTATACTTTAAACTAAATTGTATACAAATTATACAAAAAAATGTTTGTGCAATTCGACAATATCTAAACTAATTTAGACGGAATTACAGTGTTTTATGTATTTCTGTATTAGTTTAGAAAAAGCTAAACGAAAAGTGCAAATAATAGAAAGGACGAAAGGAGATTGCAACAACAATGTCTAAGTTGATGAAGAAAAAAGGCTTAATGACGTTTCTTGTGATTGTGATAATTATAGTTTTGCTTGTGCTATTTTTTCAACTCAAGGGAACGTCAATAAGCGACAACTCCGACAAGTATGAAGGTGTGGATCTCGAAACTTCCGATGACTATGGAAGAACGGATACTTATGCGCGCTATGTAAAAGCGCATGGGGATGCTGTTCCGGAAGGAGAAGAAAACACCTACGATGTGGATGTCTTCGGCTACAGTGACAGCAGTGAAGATGTCGAAAAGAGAGAGGATGTAGGACCGGAAGGGGACAAAACATCAGCCGTTATTATTCCGGAAGAGGGGTATGTGACGTATACAGTTGATGTGAAAGAGGCTGGTTACTACAATATTTACGGTGAGTATTATCCGACGACGGATGCGGATGACCGCGGCATTGCCATTGAGACCAAAGTGGAGGTAAATGGTGAAGTTCCGTTCAACGGTGCAGATGCCATTTCTTTCTGCCGTGTATATACGGATGAAGGAGAGAGTACACAGGATAATCAGGGCAATGAAATCCGGGCAACCCAGATAGAAGATCCGGACAGAGGATGGATGGGGACCTATTTTGAGGATTCAACCGGATACGAAGTTGAACCATATCGTTTCTATTTAAAAGAAGGAAAAAATGAGCTTCGTCTGACAGGGGTAAATGAGAAACTCGTTCTTCGCAAACTGGTTATCGGAAACAAGAAAAAAACACTCACTTATCAGGAGTATGCAGCAGAGAACAGTGGAAAGACCAATAATGTTCCTGCCGGATATATCCAGAAAGTACAGGGTGAGACGGCAAAGAGACGTTCGGCTCCGTCGTTGTATGCTTCCTATGACAGAACTTCGAGTGATACTGAATATCAGAACAAGGATGGTCAGGTTACACAGGACAATACCGACAAGCAAGTATTGGATATGATTGGTGGAACCCAGTGGAAAGTAACGAATGACTGGATTGAATGGGATATGAATGTGGAACAGGAAGGCGATTACGTGATTGGTATCAAGGGTCGCCAGGGTTATAACCGTGGTTACATAGCAAACCGTTCCCTTTATATCGATGGAGAGATTCCATTTGAAGAGGTATCCCAGATTCGATTTACTTACAGTAACACATGGGAAATGCTGTGTCTTCAGGATGAAAATGGAGAGGCATATAAATTCCATCTTACTGCAGGAAACCATACGATACGCTTAAAGATTACGCTGGGGGATCTGGGACAGTATCTGTCACAGCTTTCGGACAGTGTGTTTAATATGAACAAAATGTACCGTACGATTCTTGTACTGACGGGTACAGAACCGGATGAATACCGTGATTATCAGATTGAAAAGTATTATCCGGATGTTCTTGATGCCATGAAGATTGAATCCAAAAGACTGTATAAGATTGTGGACGATGTAGTTGCTTATACGGGTGAAAAGGGAGGAGAGATTTCTGTTGCACAGACACTGGCTGCCCAGATGGAGAAATTTGTAGACCGCCCGGATAAAATTCCTTCCACATTGTCGAATTTCAAGGAAAATATCAGTTCCCTGGGAACATCTATCAACAATCTGAGTGCGGCGGCGATGGATATTGATTATATTGCAATCGCAGCGGCAAAAGAGGATCTGCCGGAAGTGAATGAGACCGGTTTTGATAAAGTGGTTCATGAGTGCAAGCTGTTCTTTAACTCCTTTATGAGTGATTCGTCGGCACTTGGTAATGTGTATGATTCGGATGATCCGGATGTGATCGATGTATGGATTACCGCTGGTCGTGACCAGAGTACGATTCTGAAAAACATGGTTGACCAGATATTTACACCAAAGACAAATATTAAGGTTAATGTCAAATTGATTGATGCGGCTAATACGGCTACATCACAGGGTGTTAATGCACTCCTTACTTCGACAATGTCGGGTAACGGACCGGATGTGGCACTTAATATCGCACAGACAGAGCCTGTAAATTATGCGCTGCGAAATGCGGTTGTAGATTTGAAACAGTTTGGACCGGAACTTGATCAGGTTCTTTCGGAATACCGTGAAAGTGCTTATATAGCTTACGAGTTCAATGATGGCTTATATGCATTGCCGGAGACGGAGAACTACAATGTGATGTTCTATCGTACCGATATTGTCAACGAAGAACTCGGTATCGATGTAGAAGAGCAGGTTCAGACATGGGAGGATGTGCTTAAGATTCTTCCGATTCTCCAGAAGAACAGCATGACATTTGCGGTTCCGTCGGTAGAGCGTAAGATCGGTAATACAACAAATCCTGACCTTGCAAACTACTATGCACAGTTGTATCAGCGCGGCGGACGTCTTTATGATGAAAACCAGCAGCAGACGCTGATTGGAAATACGGCTGGTATTAAGGCATTTGAGTTCTATACCAAATTGTTTACAAACTACAAACTGGAAAAACAGTACGATTTTGTAAACCGTTTCCGAAGCGGTGAGATGCCGATCGGTGTTGCCGATTACAGTAACTTCAATACGCTGGCAGTATTTGCACCGGAGATTAAAGGTCTTTGGAACTTTGCAATGATTCCGGGTGTGAAGCAGGAAGATGGTACGATCGACCGTTCCGTACAGTCGTGGGGAACCTGTTCGATGATGCTTCGCGGTGCTGAGGAAAGAGGGAAAGTTGATAACAGTTGGGAATTCATGAAATGGTGGGCAAATTCTGAAACTCAGGAAACCTACGCAAATGAACTCGAGGCTGTAATGGGTGCTTCCGCACGTTACGCAACTGCAAATAAAAATACATTTGATACACTTTCCTGGAGCAGTAAAGAGTCGGCTGCTTTGAAGAAGCAGTGGGAATACGCTTTCGGTCTTCCTCAGGTTGCCGGTGGTTATTACACCGAGCGTCATATCACGAATGCAATTCGTAAAGTTATGAACAACAATGAGGATCCGCGAGAAACTATTCTCGATTATGTAATCACGATTAATAAAGAGATTACAAACAAACGAGAAGAATTTGGTCTGCCGGTTCTGGAAGACCAGGAAGAATAAAGAGAGAGGAGAGTAAGGATGAATTTTCTGGGAAAATATATGCAGATTAAGAAACGCAATATCGGAATTGCCTGGAAGAAGGCTAAAATGTCAAAGACATGCTACCTGTTCCTGTTGCCGTATCTTATTATATTTACTGCATTCTACATTTTGCCGGTATGTATGTCCATTGTTTACAGTTTTACATACTATAACGTATTGGAACCGGCAAGGTTCATCGGAGTAGACAACTACATCAATCTGCTCCTTTCGGATGATGTATTCCTGATTGCAATCAAGAATACATTCCTGTTGGCGGCGATCACAGGACCGCTTGGTTATATCATGTCATTCCTGTTCGCCTGGTTTATTAACGAACTGCCTCGTTTTATTCGTGCATTAGCAGTTGTTATATTCTACGCACCAACGATTTCAGGTCAGGCGTATCTGGTATGGACCATCCTTTTCAGTGGTGATGCCTACGGATATGTAAACTCGTTCCTGATCAAGTTCGGAATTATCAACGAGCCGATTTTGTGGCTCACAGATACGAACTACATGATGAACGTTGTTATCATCATTGTACTGTGGATGAGTCTTGGACAGGGATTCCTTTCCTTTGTTGCCGGACTTCAGGGTATTGATGCTTCCCAGTTCGAGGCCGGATATGTGGATGGCGTCAAGAACCGCTGGCAGGAGCTGTGGTACATTACATTGCCGAACATGAAGCCAATGCTCTTGTTCGGTGCCGTAATGGCGATTACACAGTCCTTTGGTGTGGCGGATGTCACCATGGCGCTTTGTGGTTTCCCAAGTACAGATTATGCGGCGCGAACGGTTGTTACCCATCTGATTGACTATGGTACAACGCGTTTTGAGATGGGATATGCTTCAGCAATCGCAACCATTCTGTTTGCAGTTATGCTTCTGCTGAATAAGGCAATTCAGTCAGCATTGAGCAAAGTTGGAACTTGATAGGAGGTAAGCAGGGATGAAATTTATTAAGATTAAAAAGAGAAAACCGAATCGTTCTCTTGGAGGAGATATCGGAATTTACATCATGCTGATCCTGTTTGCCTGCTTCTTTGTACTGCCGTTAGTGTATTCCATCAGTAGTGCATTTAAGCCTTTGGATGAGATTTATCTTTATCCGCCAAGATTCTTTGTAAAGAATCCTACGTTTAACAACTTTCAGGATCTGCTGGTTGTAATGTCAAGTTCATATGTGCCATTTACCCGTTATGTGTTCAATACCGTACTCGTTACGGTATGCGGAACGGTAGGTCATCTGATTTTTGGTTCTATGGCTGCGTATGTACTGGCTAAATACAGTTTCCCAGGAAGCAAGGGAATCTTTAAAATGATTCAGTCGGCCATCATGTTTAATGCGTATGTATTGCAGATTCCTACCTATCTGATACTGAATCAGTTAGGATGGATTGACTCTTATATGTCCCTGATGGCACCGGGATTCGCTCTTCCGATGGGATTGTTCCTGATGAAACAGTTTATGGAACAGATTCCGGATGCACTTATCGAGGCTGCAAAGATTGATGGTGCTAAGGAAGGAAGGGTATTTCTTCAGATTGTCATGCCGAATGTAAAACCGGCTTGGCTGACCGTTATTATTTTCTCTGTACAGGCACTTTGGAATGCAAAGGGTCAGGCATATATTTATTCCGAGGAATATAAGATGCTTCCATATGCATTGCAGCAGATCATGTCAGGTGGTGTTGCCCGCGCCGGTGTCGGTTCGGCAGCTACGATGGTGGTTATGATGGTTCCAATCCTCATATTTATTCTGGCAGAGAGCAATATTCTGGAAACAATGGCTAGTTCCGGTATTAAAGATTGATAAAGGAGGAAAGAAAATGAGATTATTCAAGCGTTTTTCATCTGTAATGGCGTTGTTACTCGTTGCATCCCTCCTTGTAGGAAGCGCGGATGTGCTGGCCAATAGTTCGGATGGTAATCATTACACGTATACATATGATTGCTGGAATATTGACCGTGAGTCACCGGATGCATATTCCGTAACACGGATTATTACAGGTTCAGATTTTTCATGTGGAAACTTTAAAGAGCCACAGGGTATCTATGTAAGGGATAATGAAACTTATGTTGTGGATACCGGAAATAACCGTATCGTTCATTTTTCTTATCAGGATGACACATTCAATGTGGTAGAGGTTATTGATCACTATACGGATCTGAATGGTAAGGAAGTAAAACTCGCATCTCCGTATGACTGTTATGTGACACCGGAGGGGGATATTTATGTAGCAGATACGGCAAATGAGGCGATTGTCCATATGGACAAAAACTATAAGGCGGTCAAGGTCATTACAAGACCGGAGGATGATAATTATACAGAAAAATCCTTCATCCCACAGAAGTTAGTAGTTGATAGTTCAAACCGTATTTTTGCACAGGTACAGAATGTCAATAAAGGCTTTATGGAATTTGATACAGAGGGTACATTTACCGGATATGTCGGAGCCAGTGAAGTTACCTATGACTTCTTTACCTATCTTTGGAAAATGGTAGCGACAAAAGAACAGCGTGCGCAGATGGAACTGTTTGTACCAACAGAGTACTCAAACCTCTGTCTGGATTCCGAGGGATTTATCTATGCGACGATCAGTACCTTTGAGGGAACAGTGGAAGCAGCAGAGCCAATCCGTAAACTGAATGCAAAAGGTACGGATATTTTGGTAAGAAATGGTTATGAAGATCCTTATGGTGATCTGCGTTATACAGAAGGCGGTGAAATGAACGGACCGTCCGAGCTCAATGACATCTGCTGTCTGGACAATGATGTGTATTATGCATTGGACACGAACAAAGGACGTATTTTTGCCTATGACTTCCAAGGCAATATGTTATATGCCTTTGGTGGACACGGATATAAAGCAGGATATTTTATCAATCCTTCTGCTATTGAAGATTTGGGAGATTCCCTTCTTGTTGTGGATCAGAACCTCGGTACGATTACTCAGTTTACACTGACAGAGTATGGAAAAATGATCAATGAGGGCTTGGCGCAGTACAAGATTGGTGAATATGAAAAATCAGCAGATATCTGGAGACAGGTTCTGAAGCAGAACGGTAACTATGATCAGGCTTATATCGGTATTGGACGTGCGCTTCTTCGTCAGAAACAATACAAAGAGGCAATGGAATATTTTGAATTAAAACTGGATGCAACGAACTATTCCAAAGCATATAAACTTTACCGTAAAGAGTGGTTTGAGGATAATATTAATATCATCCTGATCCTTCTGGTAATAATTGTACTTCTTGGCTTTGGCATAGGCTTTGTGAAAAAAGCCAGAAGGGAGGTTGAAAAAGGATGAGTATAAAAGAAAAGCTGACGAACAAGGAAGGCTGGATTCATTATCGTGACACCTTACGTTATGCATTACACTGTTGTGTTCGACCTTTCGATGGTTTCTGGGATCTGACCCATGAAAAAAGAGGTTCCATCGCAGCTGCCAATACGATTATTGTTTTGGTGTTGATTACGAATCTTTTGAAGCTGGGCTTTACCGGATTTATGTTTGGAGCGGTAAACTGGGATGACGTGAATATGTTGCTGCAGATTGCGCAGTTTTTGGTACCATTCATAATTTATGTTGTTGCCAACTGGTGTCTGACAACATTGTTCGACGGAAAAGGACGTCTGAGTGATATCTGGATGGGTACGGCGTATGCAATGACACCGTATGTACTGATTCAGCTTCCGCTCATCGTACTGAGTAACTTTGTAACAGAGGAAGAGGGAGCATTCTACAGCTATTTCGGATACTTCTCCTTTATCTGGTGTGGACTTCTCGTGATGGCATCAGTTATGATGATTCATGATTTCCTTTTGGGAAAAGCATTTTTATCGATTGTGTTCACAGCAGTTGGTATGTTAATTATTGTTTTCCTTTTAGTACTCTTCTTCAGTTTGATCAGTGATGGTTTCTCATATTTCTATTCGATATATCAAGAGACTGTCTTCCGATTATATTGATGAAAGGAGGAAATAGCAGGATGAAATTCAAAAAAAGTTTGCTTTTGTTCCTTGTTGTGATTCTTTCCTGTTTTGCACTTGCTGCCTGCAATGAAGAAAGTGGCAGTACGGCAGAGATGGAAACCTATGAATATGATGGAAGCGGTGATGTTAAGATCGAAAATGATTCGCTGGCAGTAAGTGTCAGTGGTTCATCAACGCAGGTGGAAATTACCGATAAAAAAACCGGTAAGGTATACAAATCCAATCCATCCGCAGAGGACATTGCCAAGTATGGAAATGCAACAGGACAGTATAAAGATATTTTAAGTGCTACTTTGGGATTAACATATTCAAATAGTACGAACACAGAAAAGGAAATTGATAATTATGGTTCCTGTATCGTAAATGGCAACTATAGCATTGAAAAAGTGAGCGATACAGAGATTAAAGTAAGTTATTCAGTCGGTGATTTTGAGAAAACATATATCTGTCCGATTGCGATCAAGAAATCACGGATGGAACAGTATATGAGCAAAATGACAAGTGCTGCACAGTCTTCCATAAATCGTTATTATCAGTTGTATGATTACGAAGAGCTTGCAAACAGCGATGACGAAGATGCGGCAACGACTCTTGCACTTGCAGAGGAATTGTTCCCGGATCTTAAAGATGAGCCGATTTATTATCTGAGTGAAGATATTACAGACACTCGTCTGCAGACTTGTGAAAAATACTTTGTGGCTGCCGGCTATACAGCAGAAGACCGTATCAACGATATGGGTAGCTACAAGGTTTCACGTAATGAAGGAAAACCGGTATTTGATCTTTCTGTGCATTATATACTGGAGGATAATAATCTTCTTGTGAAAGTGCCGATGAAAGAGATTTCTTACAACACGGATTATCCGATCGTTAGACTTCAGATTCTGCCATATATGTGTGCAGCAAATACGAAGGAAGAGGGATATATCATGGTACCGGAAGGATCTGGCGGATTGATCAGATTCAACAATGGTAAAGTAGGCCAGCAGACCTATCAGAGTAATGTTTATGGCTGGGATTATGGTGTAAACCGTACGATGGTGGTGGATGAAACCAAATCGGCGTTCCCGGTAGTAGCAATATCAAATAAAACAACAAAAAGTTCTATGATCTGTGTTGCAGAAGAAGGAAGTTCCTATGCGACAGTAGAGGCAGATATTGCAGGTAAAAACAATGGTTATAACTATGGTTCTTTTGTATATGCGATGGTTCATGGTGAAAACTATGATGTATCGACAAAATCCGATACAACGGTACGTGTATATGAAGATGGACTTCCGGATGAAACACTGACACAGCGTTATATGTTCTCGGAAGAGAATGATTATTCCAAGCTGGCAATTCAGTACCGTGAGTACCTGTTGAAACATTATCCGGATCTCCAGAAAAAGGAGACCAGTGATGTTCCGGTAGCGGCAGAAATGATTGGTGCGGTAGATGATACGGAGCATATCCTTGGATATCCGGTTGTCCGTTCACAGTCTCTGACTTCGTATGAGCAGGCAAAGACAATTCTCGAATCGCTTAAAGAAGCCGGTGTCACAAATCTGAATGCTAAATATACCGGATGGTTTAATACCGGAGTTAAACAGACTTCTGCAGCTAAAGTAAAACTGGTTGGCCGGTTGGGAAGTAAATCTGATTTGACGGATTTGACTGCTTATGCAGAGCAGACGGACGGTTTAAACCTGTTCCTCAACGGAACTTTCAATTATGTATACAAAGATAAATGGTTTGATGGGTTCGGCAAGAACAGGAATGCGGCTAAGTTCTGTAGCCGTGAGTATGTAGAGCTCACTACACTCGATCCGGTAACTTACCAGGCGAATGAAGATTACTGGGATTATCATACCTATGATACCTATTATCTTGTAAAACCGGCTTACGCAATGAGTGCTCTTGAATCGTATGCATCAAAAGTTAAGGATTATGGTACTAGCAACATCGGTCTTGAGGAGATCGGTAACAAACTTGCTGCTGACTATAATCCAAAAGACCGGGTATCGCGTGAAGCTGTTATGAATCTCCAGACAGACAAAATGAAAACTCTGAAAGAAAACGGCAGCAAATTGATGATAACCGGTGGTAACCAGTATGCAGTTGCTTATGCGGATTACATTACGGATATGGATATCAACAGACGTTCCGTTAATATTGTAGATGAGAGTGTTCCTTTCTACCAGATTGCGCTTCATGGACTGGTTGATTATTCCGGTTCGGCGATTAATCTTTCCGCTGACAAAGAAGAGATGATACTGAAATCAGCAGAAACAGGAGCTGGTCTTTACTACACATACATCTATGAGAAGTCAAGCGAACTGCAGGATGGTAAATATACCAAATATTATGCATGTAACTTTGATGACTGGAAAGAAGATACCATTTCCCTTTATAATAAATTTAAAGAGAATCTGGGAGATATCTATAACCAGTATATCGTAAGTCATGAAAAAGTTGCACAGGGCGTTTATAAAACAACTTATGAGAACGGTAAAGAGGTTCTTGTAAACTATAATTATAAAGACTATAACTACAATGGAACAACGGTTCCGCAGAGAGACTTTGTTGCGATAGGAGGTGAGAAATAAATGGCTCGTAAAAAGAAAAAAAAGACTTTGGCATTTAAAAATGCCGTTGCCGGCTATTTATTCATTATTCCGTTTATCCTCGGATTTATCCTCTTTATGGTAATTCCGCTGGCACAATCACTCCAGATGTGTTTCAGTGACGTAACACCGGATCCCGGTGCAGGTGGATTTGTCATGACGTGGGCCGGGCTTAAAAACTTCCGGAATGCATTTTTGGTAGATGCAGAATTTGTACCAGATCTTCTGGCAGAGCTCTTTAAGATGGTGACAAATGTACCGGCTACTTTGATATTCAGTTTCTTTATTGCTTTACTTTTGAATCAGAATTTTAAAGGAAGAGGAGCTGTTCGTGCAATCTTCTTCCTGCCGGTTATCCTTTCATCCGGTGTGATCGTTGGTATTGAAAGCAGTAACTCACTGCTGAAAGATATGCAGGATGTAATCGAGAAAACATCCAATGATACTTCCGTTACCAGTGTTCTTGAGAGCATTCTGGTAACAACGGATAACAGTCCGATATCAACGATGTTCAATTATGTATTTGATATTATCAACAGTGTGTACGACATTGCGATTGCTTCCGGTATTCAGATCATCATTTTCCTTTCCGGATTGCAGACTATCTCGCCAAGTATGTTTGAGGCTGCTAAGATCGAGGGTTGTACCGCATGGGAATGTTTCTGGAAAATTACATTGCCAATGGTAAGTTCCATGATTCTTGTAAACATTGTATATACCGTTATTGACTTCTTCCTCAAATCGGATAACACGGTTATGGAGAAGATTTCGGCAGAGGTAGGTAAGTTGAATTATGGATTCAGTTCGGCGATGGCATGGGTATATTTCTTATGTGTTGTCGTGGCGTTGGGAATTGTTTCGTTGATTATTTCTAGGAGGGTATACTATTATGAGTAAGATGAGCAAATTTAAATCCTTCAGGGAACGCAACAAAAAAACCAACGGCTATCTGCTTCGGAAGACTTCTTTCAATGTTGCATATAAGATTGTACGTTTTGTATTACTTTTTGGATTGTGTTTCCTGATCCTGCAGCCGCTTCTGAATAAGATTTCCATCAGTTTCATGCAGGAAAAAGACTTGTACGATTCAACTATTAATGTAATTCCACGAAATTTTACACTCAGTAACTATAAGATCGCAATGTATCTGATGAGTTACTGGAAGGCACTGGGAAATACAGCAATGATCTCCCTTCTTGTCAGTGTACTGCAGATTATTTCCTGTACACTGGTAGGTTATGGATTCGCAAGATACAAATTCCCTCTCAAGGGTTTGTGGTTTGGATTTGTTATTTTGGTTATTGTAATTCCGCCATCAACGATCCAGTCATCCCTGTATCTGAATTTCCGTTACTTTGACATTTTCGGGTTGATTAAGTTGTTTACCGGTGATACATTGAACCTGTTGGGAACCATAACACCATATGCGCTTATGTGTCTTGGATGTATGGGATTGAAGAGTGGTCTGTATATTTACATGCTCCGGCAGTTCTTCCGTGGTATTCCAAAGGAACTGGAGGAAGCGGCATATGTAGATGGATGCGGAAAGATCAAGACATTCATCTGTATCATGCTTCCGGATGCGAAACCAATGATTACATCCTGTTTCCTGTTCTCTTTTGTATGGCAGTGGACGGATAACTTCTATTCACGTATGTTCTTGAAGTCCGATTTTGCGATCCTGTCCAATAAACTGACAGGTCTGGCAGGTGCTCTTGACAGCTATCTGGATGTCAGAGGTATTGCACAGAAAGCAACAACCGCGTATTCCAATGCGATGATCGGAACCGGAACACTGTTGATGATCATTCCGCTGATTATTGTTTATCTGTTTGCCCAGAAAGGTTTTGTGGAAAGTCTTAGCCAGACAGGTATCAAAATGTAATGTTATAACGGTTATTACCCCTGCCGCGTAGTAGCGGCAGAGGGGGTAGCAATAAAAAATTTTTATTAAAAAAAGGAGGAATCATGATGAAAGCAAGCATAAAGAAAATGATTGCTATGGGACTTTGCGTTGTTATGGCAGTAGGAACACTCACTGGTTGTGGTGGCGACAGCAACGAAACTTCCACATCAGGAACAAGTTCAACAAAAGAAGGAACTAACAAAAAAGTATTTGACGATCTCGGTGGGATGGAAATTCTGATTGGGGACTGGTACACATCCGCTGATGATGAGGCAAAAACAGAATATGCTAAGGCAACGCAGAAGTACAGAAAAGAAATTCAGGAAAAATACAACTTTACAATTAAGCGTGATAATGTGTACTCCTATACGGATATGCAGACTACTTATGTAAACGGTGTTATGGCAAATGATCCAGTGTGTCAGTTGTTCTACCTGTATCAGGAGTTTGTATCTGAACCATTGATGAGAGGTCTTATGAAAGATCTTTCCAAACTCCCGGAACTGGATTTCACAGAGGAAAAATGGAATCCGACAGTTACCAATCTGATGTCAATTGGTAATGGTATCTGGGGTATGAGTAGTGAAGATGAGCCTCGTGGTGGTATTTTCTTCAATAAACGTCTCTTGAAAGAGGCCGGTATTGATGAAAATGAGCCATATGATTTGCAGGCAGCAAATGAGTGGACATGGGAAAAATTTGAAGAGTATTGTAAGAAACTGACCAAAGATACCGATGGTGATGGTAAGACAGACCAGTATGCTATGGCAAGTTTCTCCAAGTATTATCTGCCAATGTGTGCAGCAAACAACAATGCAACATTTATCGACCGTGATGCGGATGGTAAATATGTAAATGCGATTAAGACGGATGAGTTCAAATATGCGATGAACTGGGGTATTGATCTTATCAACAAAGGCTATATAATGCCAAAACCGGATCCATCCGTTGCATGGGACTGGTATAAAGCAGCTTTCCGTGACGGTGAGTGTGCAATGCAGACCGCAGAAGTATATGAGATCAGTGCTTTCGCTGACATGGAAGATGACTGGGGATTTGTAATGTTCCCTTACAATCAGAAGAATTCGGATGCAACCAATAAGACAACACCGAATGATAATATTGTTGTTATGCCGGTATGCTTTGATGACGAGACTGCTGAGAAGATTGCATTTGCTTATGATCTTTATACAGAGCCTACTCCGGGATACACTCTTGATGATGCATACAGAGAGCAGTACTATGATAAGTTCAGAGACGACCGTGCGGTAGATGAAACACTTGCTATGATGCATGAAGAGGAGCACAAACAGACTTCTTATCTGCCAATGGTAAGTGATATTGACTACGGTGATTTCTGCTACCCTGTATATGCAGGTGCGTCTACTCCAGCTAAGAAGATTGAAGAGCTTTCTTCCAAGTGGGATAGCAAGATTGCTGAAGTAAATGCAAACTATGAGAAGTTTGCATCTGAGAACTCCAAATAAGGAGTGAGAGATAAGTAGTTTTAAGGGGGCTGTTCAGAATAAGCGGTTGTTTGTTTTGCACAGCCCTTTAAAAATAGGTAAAAGTTATTAGAAGGAGAAGAAAAAGAAGATGGAAAAATATAAGGACGAAAGTTTGTCTTTTGAAGAGCGTGCGGCAGATCTGGCATCCCGGATGACACTCGAGGAGAAAGTATATCAGACTCTTCACGGTGCAGCAGCTATCGAGCGTCTGGATGTCAAGGCTTATAATTATTGGAATGAAGCCCTGCACGGGGTAGCGAGAGCCGGTGTTGCAACGGTATTTCCACAGGCAATTGGTCTGGCGGCTACTTTTGATGAAGATTTTTTGGAAAAAATTGCGGAGGTTATCTCTGATGAAGGACGTGCCAAGTTTAACGTCCAGCAAAAATATGGTGATTATGACATTTATAAGGGGCTGACCTTCTGGTCACCAAACGTAAATATTTTCCGTGATCCGCGGTGGGGACGCGGTCATGAAACCTTTGGAGAAGATCCTTATCTCACTTCCCGTCTGGGGGTACGTTTTATCGAGGGAATGCAGGGTAAGGATGATAAATATATGAAAGTGGCAGCCTGTGCCAAACATTTTGCCGTACATTCCGGACCGGAGGATTTGCGTCACAGTTTTAATGCGGTTTCTTCCGAACAGGATTTGCGTGAGACCTATCTGCCGGCATTTAAAGCATGTGTAAAAGAGGCAGATGTTGAGGTGGTAATGGGTGCCTATAACCGGACAAACGGGGAGCCTTGCTGTGGAAGCAAGCGCCTTTTGGAAGATATTCTGCGCGGTGAGTGGGAATTCAAAGGACATGTTACGTCTGACTGTTGGGCAATCAAGGATTTCCACGAGTTCCATATGGTAACTGCAGATGCTGTTGAGAGCGTGGCACTGGCGATGAATCGCGGATGTGATCTGAACTGCGGAAATATTTATGGAAATCTTCTGAAAGCAGTTGAAAAAGGACTTGTAAAAGAAGAAACTATTGAACGTGCGGTGACAAGGCTTCTGACTACCCGTATGAAACTCGGTCTTTTTGATGAACCGGATAAAGTTCCATACAATACAATCAATTATGATGTGGTGGACTGCAAAGAGCATCAGGAAATCAACGAAGAAGCAGCACGTAAGAGTGTTGTTCTCTTGAAAAATGAGAATCACATTCTTCCACTTAAGAAAGATTCAATCCGGACGATTGGTGTCATCGGACCAAATGCGGATAACCGCAAAGCGCTTGTAGGAAATTATGAGGGAACATCCTCTGAGTACATAACAGTCCTTGAGGGAATCAGACGGTATGTTGGCGATGATGTACGGGTGATGTTCTCTGAGGGATGTCATTTGTGCAAGGATCGTACACAGGTGCTGGCAGAAGCAAATGACCGTATGTCTGAAGTACGTGCGGTAGCTGATATGTCGGATGTCATTATTGCCTGTATGGGTCTGGATGCGTCTCTTGAAGGAGAAGAGGGCGATGAAGGAAATGAATTTGCCAGTGGAGACAAGCCAAACCTTGATCTGCCCGGACTGCAGGAGGAAGTCTTAAAAGAGCTTGTGGCAACGGGAAAACCGGTAATTCTTGTATTGTTATCGGGAAGTGCGCTGGCGGTAAATTTTGCGGATGAAAATATTCCGGCTATTTTGCAGGGATGGTATCCGGGAGCACGCGGAGGAAAAGCAATAGCAGAAATTCTTTTCGGTGAGTATGCACCGGAGGGCAAGCTTCCGGTAACATTCTACCGTACGACAGAGGAGCTTCCGGAGTTTACGGATTATTCGATGAAAAACCGTACATACCGCTATATGAAGAACGAAGCGCTGTATCCGTTTGGCTTTGGTCTTTCCTATACCGATATTGTTTCTGAGAATGCAAAGCTTTCGGAGGAAAACGGTACATATAAAGTAACCGCCACGCTAAAAAATACTGGTGACATGGAGGGTGCACAGACACTTCAGGTCTATGTGAAAGCCTGTCGCGAGGATGCTCCGAACTGGCAGTTAAAAGCACTGAAAAAAGTGTCTTTACCGGCGGGAGCAAGTGAAGATGTCACGCTGACACTTACGGAGGCAGATTTTGGCCTCTATAATGAAGAGGGTGTCAAAGTGCGAAATGCCGGTGATTATGAAGTATATGTGGGAACTTCGCAGCCGGATACACGAAGTATTGCACTGACCGGACATACACCGGATAAGTTTACTGTTCATTTTGATGCGGAGCAGGTAATTCCGGAATGATTTGTCCGGAGAATGGAGATAGGGATGGAATTTAACAGGTGCTGGCTTTCCTATGAACCGATGGGATTGTCGGCTAAAGAATATCATACACTTGCAGTTCTGTGCGAAGGCACAGTGATTAACAGTGCAGTAAAAGAATATACTCTTGCCATGGAGACCATGGCGGGGGAATCTCCTGTAATTGTAAGGGAGAAAACCGAATCCTGTGTTGCTTTGAGACAGGAGGATTCGCTGTCAGTGGGAATCGATGGTTATGAAATTATAAAAACTGAATATGGTTATGAGATAACCGGTCAATCCGAAAGCGGAGTACTTTACGGGGTTTTTCATTTTCTTCGTCTTGTGCGGACCGGTCATATGGATGAGATACCGGTTAAAAATGCTCCGGAGATGCCTCTGCGTATGATGAACCACTGGGACAATATGGATGGAAGCATTGAGAGAGGATATTCCGGCCAGTCTTTTTTTTACCGGGATTACAAAATCCTTTTTGATGAGAGAGTGGAACATTATACCCGGATGATGGCATCCATCGGTATCAATGCCATTGTGATAAATAATGTCAATGTGCATGAGAAGGAGACGTATCTGATTACCGATACTTATCTGCAGCAGGTGAAGCAGTACTCCGATTTGTTTAACCGCTATGGAATCAAGTTGTACACCAGTGTGAATTTTGCGGCACCGATGGAACTCTCCGGTTTTGATACTTGTGACCCATGTAGTGCCGAAGTGGCTGACTGGTGGAAAAAAACGGCGGCACATATATATGAGATGATTCCGGAGTTTGGTGGTTTTCTCGTGAAAGCAGATTCTGAGGGAAGACCGGGACCATTTACCTATGGCAGAACACATGCCGATGGAGCCAATATGTTAGCCAGAGCACTTGCACCTTTTGGCGGCAATGTTGTATGGCGCTGTTTTGTATACAATTGCGGACAGGACTGGCGGGATAAAAAGACAGACCGGGCGAGGGCTGCCTATGATAATTTCATTGAACTCGATGGACAGTTTGATGACAATGTGATTCTGCAGATAAAGAACGGCCCAATGGATTTTCAGGTAAGAGAGCCGGTTTCTCCATTGTTTGGTGGTCTGAAAAAAACCAATATGATTTTGGAAGTTGAAATTGCCCAGGAGTATACCGGACAGCAGATCGATTTGTGCTATCTTCTTCCGATGTGGCGGGAAATCCTGGATTTTGATACTTATGCAGACGGAGAGGGATCAACGATATTAAATATTGTAAAAGGTAGTACCTATGGACAGAATTTATGTGGAATGGCGGCAGTTATTAATACCGGCGATGACGATAACTGGACCGGAAACGATCTCGCAGCAGCCAATACTTATGGCTATGGCAGAATGGCGATGAATCCGTCGCTTGCGTCAGACAGAATAGCAAAAGAATGGTCGGAGCTTACGTTTGGCCGTGAGGTAGAAGCTGAAATCACCGATATGTTGATGCGTTCATGGAGTACATATGAAAAATATACATCGCCGCTTGGCATTGGATGGATGGTGACACCTCATTATCATTATGGACCGGATATTGACGGTTATGAATATGACAGGTGGGGAACTTATCACCGTGCTGACCGGAATGGACTTGGCGTCGACCGCACCCCGGCGGGAACCGGTTACACCAGTCAGTATAATGAGCCGTGGAGCAGTATTTATGCAGATAGGAATAAATGTCCGGAGGAGCTTCTTCTCTTTTTCCATTATGTGCGCTATGATGAAATGTTAAAGACAGGAAAAACATTGATTCAACACATATATGATACCCATTTCGAGGGAGTTGAAGAGGTGAAAGAGATGATCAGGCGTTGGGAGGCACTTCGTGGCAGCATACCGGAGGATGTACACGCCCGGGTTAAGGAGCGCATGGAGCGTCAGCTTGCGAACGCTATAGAATGGCGAGACAGGATAAACACCTATTTTTACCGCAAAAGCGGCGTGAAGGATGAAAAGAACCGTTTGATTTATGAATAATTTTGTGGGTAAACCACAGAAAAGAGGGATAGATTTATGGATATGACATTGAGATGGTATGGTGAGGGCAATGACAGTGTTACATTGGAGCAGATTCGCCAGATACCAGGTGTGACCGGAGTTATCACGGCACTTCACGATATTCCGGCAGGAGAGCCATGGACATATGAAGACGTTATGAAGAGAAAGCAGGAAGTAGAGGCAAAAGGGCTGAAACTTGTCGGTGTGGAAAGTATCAATGTGCACGAAGATATCAAAATCGGTCTTCCGACGAGAGATAAGTTGATTGAAAACTATTGTAAATCACTGGAAGCAGTTGGAAAAGCGGATATTCATCTTGTATGTTATAATTTTATGCCGGTATTTGACTGGACAAGAACAGATCTTGCCATGCCGTTGGAAGATGGTTCTACAGCGCTTGCTTATGACTCATCGGTAATTGACGGTATCAATGCAAGTGAAATGTTTGAGCGTATCGAAAAAGCGAGCGGCGGCTTTGTAATGCCGGGCTGGGAGCCGAACCGCAGAGATGAGATCATGGAGCTGTTTGACAAATATAAAGATGTGGATGCTGATAAACTGCGCGAGAACTTCAAATATTTCCTGGATGGTATTATGCCTACCTGTGAGAAGTATAAAATTAAGATGGCGGTACATCCGGATGACCCGGCATGGGATGTATTCGGTCTGCCGCGTATTGTTACCTGTGAGGATGACCTTCTCAAAATCGCGCAGATGAATTCCAGTATTTATAATGGATTTACACTCTGTACCGGTTCCCTGGGAAGCAATTTGAACAATGATCTGCCGAAAATTATTCGCAACCCTGAAATTGCAGAGAGAATTCATTTTGCGCATATCCGCAATATCAAATACGAAAATGATGATTTGTTCCATGAAGTATCACATCTTTCCAGCGATGGAAATTTTGATATGTATGAGATCGTAAAAGCACTGATCGATATGGGATTTGATGGATGTATCCGTCCGGATCATGGACGTATGATATGGAATGAGCAGGCAAGACCGGGATATGGTCTGTATGACCGTGCGCTTGGCGTGGCATATATCAATGGACTTTGGGAAGCTATTCAGAAAAATAAACAGAACTAGCACATGGATGCAGAAATGGAGAGGACAATGAAATTACTTGATCTAAAAAACCGGAAACCGGAAGAAACCGATTCTTCCTGGGAAGAGAAGGGATACCGGCTACCGTCCTATGACCGTGAGGCCGTAAAAAAAGCAACAAAAGAGTCACCGACATGGATTCATTTTGGTGCAGGAAATATTTTCCGGGCATTTCCTGCCTCCAAACTGCAGGAGCTGTTGGAGTCCGGAAGCTACGACAAAGGTGTTATCGTGGCAGAAAGCTTTGATCATGAAATAATTACAAAAGCGTATAAGCCATACGATGGAATCAGCCTGTCCGTTGTGCTCAAGGCGAATGGAACGATTGAGAAAAATGTAATTGGAAGTGTGGTTGAGTCACTTGTGGCAGACCCTTGCGAGCCGGATGATTTTACCCGTCTGACAGAAATTTTCAAAAATCCTTCTCTGCAGATGGTGACATTCACAATTACGGAGAAAGGATATTCACTTGTCAATGGGAAAGGGGAAAAACTTCCGGGAGTGGAAGAGGGAATGCAGGCAGGACCGGGAGAACAGAGTCATCTGATGGGACGCATTGCAACGCTTTGCTATGAGCGTTTTGTGAGCGGAGCGGCACCGCTTGCCCTTGTCAGTACAGACAACTGTTCTCATAACGGTGACAAATTAAAAGCCGGTGTATTTGCCTATGTGGATGCATGGAAGAAAGCAGATAAAGTCGGAGACAGTTTCGTACAGTATATGAACGAAAGTATTTCATTCCCATGGTCCATGATTGATAAAATCACACCGCGCCCGGATGCCAATGTGCAGAAAATGCTTGAGAAAGATGGATTTGAAGATACCGAACTCATCATCACAAACCGCAATACTTATACGGCACCATTTGTTAATTCTGAGGAAACAGGTTATCTTGTTATTGAGGACGATTTCCCAAATGGACGTCCACCGCTGGAGAAAGCAGGAATTCTCTTTACTGACAGAGAGACGGTGGATAAGGTGGAGAAAATGAAGGTCTGTACCTGTTTAAATCCGCTCCACACAGCGCTTGCTGTCTATGGATGTATGCTGGGATATACTTCCATTCATGATGAGATGGAAGATCCGGAACTTTCCAGGTTTGTCGAGAACATGTGTTACAAAGAGGGCATGCCGGTTGTCGTAAATCCGGGTGTAATCGATCCGAAGGATTTTGCGGAGGCTGTGCTGCGTCTGCGCCTGCCAAATCCATTTATGCCGGATACTCCACAGCGTATTGCCTGCGATACTTCACAGAAACTGCCAATCCGTTTTGGTGAGACGATAAAGGCATATGAAAAGAGAGAGGATTTAGATCCTGATAATCTTACGTTGATACCTCTTGTACTTGCCGGCTGGTGCCGTTATCTGATGGGTGTGGATGACGAGGGAAATGCATTTGAGCAGAGTCCGGATCCACGTCTGGATGAGGTGAAAGTGTATGTAGAAGGTCTGGAGCTTGGCAATCTGTCTGATGTTCATGCAAAACTCCAGCCGATTTTGTCCGATGCTTCTATTTTTGCCGTAGATTTATATCAGGTGGGTCTTGGCGAAAAAATAGAAGGAATGTTTGCCGAACTTGCGGCAGGTAAAGGGGCTGTTCGTGCTACATTAAAAAAGTACTTAGGGTGTTAAATGCTCTTTCATGATACAAAGTGCATTTTTTTCCAGGCGTGAAACCTGTGCCTGCGAAATGTGAATTTCCTCCGCTACTTCCATTTGGGTTTTTCCCTCGAAGTAGCGGAGTTTTATTATATTGTTTTCGCGTTCTGGAAGATGCTTCATGGCATCTTTCAGAGAAAGATGCTCAACCCAGACTGCTTCTTTGTTTTTGCGGTCACTGATCTGGTCCATGATATAGAGGGTATCCCCTCCCTCCGAATAGACCGGCTCATACAGGGAGACCGGGTTCTGGATGGCATCCAGAGCAAAGGCGATATCCTCTGCCGGCACATCAATTTCTTTTGAAATGTCTTCCAGCGTGGGCTCTTTTTCCTGCTTTTTCATCATGGCTTCCTTGGCGTAGATTGCCTTATAGGCGATATCGCGCAGGGAACGGCTGACCCGTATTGCATTGTTGTCTCGTAAATAGCGCTTTACTTCTCCGATAATCATCGGAACAGCATACGTGGAAAATTTTACGCCCTGTGTAATGTCAAAATTGTCAATTGCCTTAATCAGGCCAATACAGCCAATTTGGAAGAGATCATCAATATTTTCGTTGCTGTTGTTGAAACGCTGGATAATGCTGAGTACCAGACGCAGATTTCCCTTGATATATTTTTCTCTTGCTTCTTTGTCTCCGGCAAGGATCTGCCGGAACAGGTTGTCTTTTTCTTCGTTGGAAAGAAGGGGTAATTTACTCGTGTTGATTCCGCATATTTCGACCTTGTACTGAGCCATGGTTTTCCTCCGTTTCATTTCCGTTTTTGATACTCATAGGATGGGCGAATCGGTTCGGAATTATTCGCCGAAAAAAAGAAAGTGCATAAAATAATAAGAGGCAGAAAATGAGGTGACAAAATATGAGAATCTGCGATTTAAAGGAGAAAGAAGTAATTAACATATGCGACGGCGAGAGGATTGGATTTGTAGAGGATGTGGAGTTTGATCTGTGTACGGGCAAAATTACACATATTATTGTGCCGGGACCGTGTAAATTTTTTGGTATGCTTGGCAGGGAAGAGGAGTTCGTTATCGAGTTGTGTCATATTTGCCGGATAGGCTGTGATCTCATTCTTGTGGAGGTAAATCTTGATAAAGTAAGGAAAAAATGTGGATAATGCGTCTTTACTTCAAAAAAAAAATACCTTATAATAGAGTGAGAGAAAACCAAAGAATATTTTGAAGGAGAGAATTCATGAAGTGTCCATTTTGTGGTGAAGAAAATACAAAGGTAATTGATTCCAGGCCGGCAGATGACAATTCTTCCATCCGCCGCCGTCGTCAGTGTGAAAAATGCGGAAAGCGATTTACGACATATGAGAAGCTGGAAACCATTCCCCTTGTAGTAATCAAAAAAGACCAGGTAAGAGAACCATATGACCGCTCCAAAATTGAAAAGGGAGTTTTTCGTTCATGCATTAAACGGCCGATTTCTGTTGACCAGATTAATGCTTTGGTAGACAGTGTAGAGGCAGCGGTTTTCAATCTCGGCGAAAAAGAGATTCCAAGTAGTCAGATCGGTGAGATTCTGATGGATAAACTTCAGAAACTTGATCCGGTGGCATATGTACGTTTTGCTTCGGTATACCGGGAATTTAAAGATGTAAATACTTTTATGGATGAGATTAAGAAGCTTCTTGACCAGGTGAATTAGACACAATATATAGAATAGGGACTTGCGCCAGAACACATAATATGCTATTCTGTAGATGGATTGAACCTCCGGAACAGGAGGCTGTATGTTTAGTAGTGTGTATGGCGCAGATGTATCTGGCATGAAGGCCAGAGTGATCCGGGTGGAGGCAGATGTCACAGAAGGCCTGCCCGTTTTTGAAATGGTAGGTCATTTAGGATCTGCCGCAAAAGAAGCCAGAGACAGAGTGCGTATTGCTCTGCGCAATATGGAAGTCCGTTTGCCGGCGAAACGGATTACCGTCAATCTTTCACCGGCGAATCTACGTAAGGAAGGTACTACTTTTGACCTTCCCATTGCAATTTCTTTGTTACAGATATTCGGTTATTTACCCTCTCAATTTACAGAAAATTATATGCTGATCGGGGAACTCGGGCTTGATGGTGCTGTACGGCAGGTAAAAGGTGTCCTTGCTATGGTTCTGGAAGGGAGAAAACAGGGCATCACACGCTTCTTCGTACCGGAAGGAAATGCAAAAGAAGGCGCATTTCTATCGGATGTGAGTGTTTATGGAGTGTCCAGCCTTTCTGAGACCGTGCGGCTTTTACGGGGAGAAGAGCAGAAAAAACCGGTAAAACTATCCTATGATACGTTTGTAAAAAGACAGGGCGGACAACTTGATTTCAGCGACATAAAGGGTCAGAGTACAAGTAAACGTGCAGCGGAAATTGCCGTAAGTGGCAGACATAATCTGCTGCTTATTGGCCCGCCGGGCAGCGGGAAAACAATGCTTGCTAGGAGAATGCCATCAATCATGCCGTCCCTTGATCTGGAGGAGAGTCTGGAACTGACTAAACTGTACAGTGTGTGCGGTATGCTGACAGAAGAAAAACCGATTTTAACCGAACGCCCTTTTCGGGCACCCCATCATACAATCACGCCGACAGCCCTGACGGGAGGGGGCAGAACTCCAACACCGGGCGAAATTTCTCTTGCTTCGGGTGGAATTTTGTTTCTCGATGAACTGCCAGAGTTTGCGAGGGCAACTCTGGAGGTTATGAGACAGCCGTTAGAGGAACGGAAAGTGTCTGTTACGAGACTGGGACATGCCTGCGATTATCCGGCTGACTGCAGTTTTGTTGCGGCGATGAACCCATGCCGGTGCGGTTTTTATCCCGATCGTAATAAATGCCGTTGTACACAGGGGGACATCCGGCGCTACCTGACAAAAATCAGTGAGCCGTTGTTAGACAGGCTGGATTTGTGTGTGGAGACGGGAATGCCGGAATTTTGTCTGTATGAAAAAGGAAACGAGTCATCGCAGGAAATCCGAAAGCGTGTGGAAAAAACAATCCAAATTCAGAAAAAAAGATACCGGAACGAAAAATTTTCCTATAATAGTGAGTTGACGAACCGTACGATAGAAAAGTACTGTTCTCTGGGCAGAAAGGAAAAAGAATATCTGGAGAGTTGTTTTTTGAATGAAGAATACAGCATGCGTCGCATTTCCCGGATTATAAAGGTGGCAAGGACAATTGCTGATATGGAGGAATGCGCTGATATCAGAGAAGAACATATTACGGAAGCCGTCCGTTTCCGGAGCATTGATAAGAGATACTGGGGGAGTATGTTTTGAGAAAATCAGGGCAGGAAATTCTGGAGTACTGGATTGGAATGATTCCGGGAATCGGAACTGTGAAAGCAGAAAGGCTTGTACGTGCAGCAGGTGGAATCGATTCTCTATATGCTATGGGAGAACTCGAATTGAAAAAACTCAATATTCTGGGAAAAAAAGAGATTTCATCATTTCTGGAGTCCAGAGACGATGAAAAAATGAGAAAAAGTTATGAGCAGATGAGGAAAAAGAGAATACGTTGTATTTCCCGTTTTGGCAGTGACTATCCGGAAAAACTGAAACAGCTTGCCAGACCGCCGCTTCAATTGTATGTGAAAGGGGAGATGCCGGATTTTTCGAAGTTGTCTGTTGGTATAGTAGGGGCAAGGGAATGCAGTTGTTATGGAAGAGACATGGCGCGGATGTTTGGCTATCGGTTAGCTAAGGCAGGAGTTCAGATTATCAGTGGCATGGCAAGAGGTGTGGATGGCTGGGCGCATCAGGGCGCACTTGAAAGTGGTGGCAGGACATTTGCTGTGCTTGGCTGCGGCGCAGATATCTGTTACCCGGCAGTTCATGAAAGATTGTATGCCAGTATTGAAAAAAGAGGAGGGATTATTTCCGAATACCGTCCGGGTACAAAGGCAAAACCACAGTATTTTCCGATGAGAAATCGGATTATCAGTGGTATTTCCGATGGCATTTTGTTAGTAGAGGCAAGGGAACAGAGTGGTTCCTTGATTACGGCAGAGGCAGCGTTGGAGCAGGGGAGGGATGTCTTTGTGATTCCGGGAAGGATAGGAGATGAACTCAGTGTGGGCTGCAACCGGTTGATTGTGCAGGGAGCCATGCCGGTATTGTCACCGGAAGATATTCTGGATTATTATCAAATCGAAAACAGGGAGGTTTCGTTTGCACAGGAATTTCCTCTCGATGAAAAGATTTACCGGAGACTGACAAAAGGAGCCGCACATATGGATGTTTTGTCCAGAGAACTGTCTGCATCACCAACAGATGTTATGAAAGCGCTCTTGCGAATGCAGAAACAGGGAAAAGTAAGAGAAATGAGCCGTGGAAATTTCGAAGCATTTTAAAGTTTTTTATGAGAAATTTAATATTTTCCTTGAAACCATAAAAAAAATGGTGTATGCTAATTTACGTTGTAACCTGGACGGAAAATATGTTCAGAGAAAAGAGAACACGGAAATTATCCGGTTAAAGGGAGAGGTTCGTAAATGGCGAAGAATCTAATCATCGTAGAGTCACCGGCGAAATCTAAAACAATAAAGAAATTTCTTGGGAAAAATTATGAGGTAGTGGCATCCAATGGCCATGTAAGAGATCTTCCCAAAAGTCAGATGGGTGTAGACCTTGAAAATGATTTTGAACCCCGGTATATCACGATCCGGGGAAAAGGAGAATTGTTGGCGGGACTGCGCAAGGAAGTTAAAAAGGCTGACAAAATTTATCTGGCAACTGACCCTGACCGGGAAGGAGAGGCAATTTCCTGGCATTTGTGCCACGCACTGAAACTAGACCCGGAGAAAACCAGACGTATTACCTTTAATGAAATTACAAAGAATGCTGTTAAGCAGTCCATCAAGCAGTCCAGAGAAATTGATATGGATCTGGTAGATGCCCAGCAGGCACGAAGAGTGCTTGACCGTATTGTGGGTTACTCGATTAGTCCACTGCTGTGGGAAAAAGTAAAAAGAGGTCTCAGTGCAGGGCGTGTTCAGTCTGTGGCACTGCGGATTATTGCAGACAGAGAAAGCGAAATCGATGCTTTTATACCGAAAGAATACTGGACGCTGGAAGCTGAATTTATGGTAGACAATCTGAAAAAGCCGCTCGTTGCAAAATACTATGGAAATCCGGATAAAAAAGAGATTGCATCAAAAGAGGAACTGGAGAGCATAGTTGCTGATTTGAAAGATGCAGTTTATGAAATAAAAGATATACGAAAAGGGGAAAGAAAGAAAAAGCCACCGCTTCCGTTTACGACATCTACTCTGCAGCAGGAGTGTGCAAAACAGCTGAATTTCCCTACAAGAAAGACCATGCAGATTGCCCAGCAGTTGTACGAAGGCGTGCAGGTAAAGGGACATGGTACAATAGCACTGATTACTTATCTGCGTACAGATTCTACCCGTATTTCTGAGGAGGCAGACGCTGCCTGCAAGACTTTTATCTCCGAAAATTATGGTAGTGAAAATATTATTGAAGGAACCGTTTCGCAGAAAACAAATAAAAAGATTCAGGACGCGCACGAGGCAATCCGACCGACCTATGTAGACCTGACACCTGCTCAGGTAAAAGATTCCCTGAGTCGTGACCAGTTCCGTCTGTATCAGTTGATATGGAAACGTTTTGTTGCAAGCCGTATGCGCTCTGCCCTGTATGAAACGGTATCGGTAAAAATAGATGGAAACGGACACCGCTTTACAAGTGCGGGTTCCAAACTTGTCATTCCGGGCTTTATGTCGGTATATCAGGCAGTTGAGGACAAAGAGGAAAGCAATTCGGTGCTTGCCAGAATGAAGGAGAATTCCAGACTGGAATTTTCCCGGTTAAATGAGGAACAGCATTTTACGCAGCCACCGGCACATTTCACGGAGGCATCTCTTGTAAAAACGCTCGAGGAGCTTGGAATAGGAAGACCAAGTACGTATGCTCCGACCATTTCCACACTGGTTTACCGGAGATATGTTGTAAAAGAACAAAAAAATCTTTATATGTCTGATATTGGTGATGCGGTTAACCGGATTATGACAAGTGCATTCCCAAGTATCGTAGATGTAAACTTTACTGCGACAATGGAAGCGCTCCTTGACAGTGTGGCAGAGGGAAAAGTAGAGTGGAAAACGATTGTCAGAAACTTTTATCCGGACTTGAAAGAGGCTGTTGAACACGCGGATAAAGTTCTGCAGAAAATAAAGATTGAAGATGAAGTGACCGACGTGGTCTGTGAACAGTGCGGTCGGAATATGGTAATTAAATATGGTCCACATGGCAAATTTCTGGCATGTCCGGGATTTCCGGAGTGCAGAAATACAAAACCGTACTATGAGAAAATCGGCGTGACCTGTCCGAAATGCGGTGGTGAGATTGTCATCAAAAAGACACAGAAAGGACGCCGGTATTATGGATGTGAAAACAATCCTGAATGTGATGTCATGACGTGGCAGAAACCATCCGGAGAAAAATGTCCGAAATGCGGGGGAATGTTACTGGAAAAAGGAAATAAACTGGTATGTGAAGACCCGGCATGTGGAACTGTCAGGGAAAAGCCAAAGAGTTAATGCTTGTCAAGTGGGTTGATTTATGATAAAATTGTTTTCATAAGGATAGATGGAGGGTGCTATGAGTATTGAACTGTTGGACAGGACTCGCAAAATAAACAGCCTCCTGAATGACAAACGGTCTTCTAAGGTGGCGTTTACCGATATATGCACGGTGCTTGGCCGGATGATGAATGCCTGTGTGTTTGTGATTAGCAGCAAAGGAAAACTGCTGGGAGCTTACACGGTCGATTCGGATAATAGAATTAAGAGTTTTCAGGGGAAACGGGGAGCTTATCTCGAAACAAGGATGAATGACCGCTTTTTGAGTGTACTTTCCACTAAGGAAAATGTCAATCTGGAGACCCTTGGATTTTCTGCAGAAGAGACAAATGGTTTTCAGGCACTGATCACACCAATCTGTATAGGCGGTGAGAGGCTCGGGACATTGTTCTTTTACCGGAAAGAAGAGATGTTTTGTATCGATGATATTATTTTAAGTGAATACAGCACAACTGTGGTAGGCCTGGAAATGATGCGTTCTGTACAGGAAGAGTCGGATATGGAAAAACATAAAAAGAAAAATTTTTCATCGGCGCTGACAACACTCACTCCATTAGAGCAGAAAGCAGTGACGTACGTTATACATGAGCTGGGCGGTCAGGATGGCATCATTGTGACCAGTAAACTGGCTGGCAGAGTGGGAATCACACGGACTGTGATTGTAAATGCCCTGCGCAAACTGGAAAGTGCCGGACTCATAAAAACCCGGTCATCGGGTGTGAAGGGAACCCGCATAGAGGTGCTCAATGATATCGTATATACCGAGTTTGACAGCTATTACAAGGAGAAATGGAATTTGTAAACGTAAAGGGAATTGTGATATCATGTCATGATTTTATTTGAGTTTTTCATAGAAAGGACAGTGAATGGAATGGTTTTATCAGGTGCATATAACTACATAAATGTATTGGATAAGGCGGCAGATGCAAGCTGGACGAGAAATGATGTGCTGGCAAATAACATTGCCAATGCCGATACTCCGAATTATAAGAGAAAAGATGTGCAGTTTGAAACGTATCTGGCTAACGCGGTTGCCGGGACGGATTCGCTGGACGAGACGGTGGCAGGTGTTGATTTGAACGCTCTGAACGCAACAACTTACACCGAACAATCGAATCTCAGTTACCGTATCGACGGCAACAACGTAGATATCACGACAGAAAATGTGGAGCTGGCAAAAAACCAGATACGCTATTATACATTAATGAATTCCATAAATGAAAATTTCACGCATTTAAAAACAGCGTTAAAAACATCATAATATAAACTAAAAAATCTGAATAGACAGTAAGGAGGAATGGATATGTCGATATTTGGAGCAATGGATGTCAGTGCTACCGGCATGACGGCACAACAGCTCAGAATGGATACGATTTCTGAAAATATCGCCAATGTCAACACAACCCGTGACAGCAACGGAAATGTATATAAAAGAAAAACCGTGTTGTTTGAAGAAAAAAGTTATCCGACGTTCAGCGAGACTTTGAGCATGGCAAATGGACATATTGGCAAAGGCGTTAAGGTGTCGCAGATTGTAGAGGATGATTCCGAAGGAAATATAGTATATGATCCATCACATCCGGATGCAGATGAAGATGGTTATGTTACATATCCAAATGTTAATACAGTAACAGAAATGACTAATATGATTGATGCTACACGTGCTTATGAAGCGAATGTCACTGTACTGAATTCAACAAAGGGAATGGCACTCAAAGCACTGGATATTGGTCAGTAGTAAGGAGAGAAATAAATGGACGTTATGAATACAATGGCGATTAACGGTCTGGAAGGAATCAGTCGGTACGGATCGTCGGTCAGTCCGCTCAATGACAGCCAAAATGAGAATACGGCAAGTTTTGATTCATTGTTGCAGTCTGCGTTGAATCTTGTGAAACAAACCGAAGATTATTCCAATGCGGCAGAAGAGGAACAAATTAAATATGCAATGGGAGAATCCACCAGTCTACATGATTTGATGATTGCCCAACAAAAAGCAAATATTTCTTTGCAGTATACGGTTGCTGTGAAAAATACAGCAGTTGAGGCCTATCGGTCAATTATGAATATGCAGTTCTGATATCGGTTCTGTATAAAACGGATAGGAAAACACATGTTGGGGAGCGATTAAGTATATGATGGATCAACTGATAGCCATCAAGGACAAAATCCTTGAATTTTGGAATAAATATACGACCAAGCAAAAAACAATAATTGTCTGTGTGATTGCGGCAATCTTTTTTGCGTTGGTTCTTTTGGGGTATTTCCTAACTCGACCGGTTTACAGAGAACTGGTGACGTTGGGGGGAGAGACGGCAAGTGAATTTGCAGAGGCTCTTAACGGAGCCGGGATTGATTATGAAAAAAATGCGGATAGCAACGGAAATACAGAGTTTAAAGTGGAACAGTCCCAATATTCGGATGCTGTTCTTTTGATGGGGGCAAACAAGGTTACTACCGAAGGGATGAGCTGGGATGAAGCACTTGACACGGATATGACCACGTCAAAGGCGGAGAAGGATACAAGAGCAACATTAGCCCTGCAGACATCCATTCGAACCGGACTTCTGACGTTTGAAGGAGTGGAGGATGCTACCGTATATATCAACCGTCCGACGGATGACGGAACAATTTATGCGACCAAGCAGGAGACAGCGGTCAGTGTTTCCCTGCAAATGGCAAAAGGCTATGAAATGTCATCAGAAACAGCCGTGGCACTTGCCTATTATCTGGCAAATGCTGTCGGAAACCAGACAACGGATAACATTGTTTTGACGGATACAACCGGAACTCTTTTGTATGGAGCAAAGGAAGACAATACGCTTGGAGGTTCGGTGTCCAGCAGTTCGGAGTATGTTGAGAAGCTTCGGAACACATTTGCAAAAAATGTGAGCAATATGCTTCTGAAGGCAGGCTATGATGATGTTCAGATAGGAAGTTCCCATATTGTGTTCAATATGGATAAAATCACAGAACTGGTTGAGACCTATACAACGAATGAGGGACAGGATCAGGGACTTTATTCCAGTTCTTATAACTATAAATCTACAGGAAGCTCTGGTTCGGGTGGTCCGCCGGGAACGGACTCCAATGGGGATGTTACAGATAGCATGATCAGCAGTGGTGGTACAAGTAACAGCGAGACCACACTGGATAAATATAATTATCTGCCAAATAAAACAGTGCAGAATATTGAACATGAGGTTGGCGCGGTTCAGCCGGATGAATCTTCTATTGCCATTGTGCTGACCCAGTACAATGTAGTCAAAGAAGAGAGTCTGGAAGCACAGGGACTTCTCAATGATATATCATTTGAGGATTATGTGGATCAGAACAGTGCGGTTACAACACTTGAGGTGCCGGATGAGATTGTACAGTTAGTTGCTGCTGCAACCGGAATTGCTACCAATAATATTTCGATTCAGGCGGTGCAAAAACCGGTATACGAAGCGAAGGAAGAGACCGCATTTGGTGACAATATATCCAATTATCTCATGATAATTCTGGCAGTACTGATTGCTGCACTTTTGATATTTGTTATTATCCGGGGAACATCGCCTGTTGAAGTGACAGAACTTGAACCGGAACTTTCTGTGGAGGATCTGCTTGCGACTACCCAAGAAGAGGCTTTGGAAGAAATTGAGATGGGTGAGAAATCGGAAACCCGTATCTTGATAGAGAAGTTTGTAGATGAGAATCCGGAAGCGGTTGCATCGCTGCTTCGCAACTGGATCAATGAAGATTGGGGAGGTGTCTGAATGGCGGCAGAAACAGAACTTGATGGATTGCAAAAAGCTGCAGTTCTGATGATTACACTGGGGCCGGAAAAGGCATCTGATATTTTTAAGCATCTGAAAGAAGATGAGATTGAACAGCTTACGTTGGAAATCGCCAACACGAGAAGTGTATCTCCTGCCCAGAAGGAAGCGGTGCTGAAAGAATTTTATGAGATATGTCTGGCACAGCAGTATATTGCAGAAGGCGGTATTGGATATGCGAAGGATCTTCTGCAGAAAGCACTTGGGGAAGACAAAGCGAAACAGGTGCTTGGCAAGCTGACAGCATCTTTGCAGGTACGTCCTTTTGAATTTATCCGGAAGACAGAGGCTTCCCAGCTTCTCAACTTCATTCAGGATGAGCACCCACAGACGATTGCTCTGATTTTATCCTATCTGTCTCCGCAGCAGGCGGCGGGTATCATTGGTTCCCTGACACCGGATAAGCAGACAGATGTTGCCAAGCGTATTGCCCTTATGGATCGCACATCGCCGGATGTTATCAAGGAAGTGGAAAATGTGCTGGAACAGAAGCTGGCATCACTGGTAAGTCAGGATTACACCATTGTCGGTGGTGTAGACTCTGTTGTTGAGGTGTTGAATACGGTAGACCGTGGAACAGAGAAACATATTATGGAAAATCTGGAAATCGAAGAGCCGGAACTGGCAGACGAAATCCGGAAAAAGATGTTTGTATTCGAGGATATTCTGCTTCTCGACGACCGTTCGATACAGCGTGTGCTTCGTGATGTGGAGAACAGCGAACTCGCTGTCGCACTCAAAAATGCAAACGAAGAAGTTCAGAATGTCATATTTAATAATATGTCATCACGTCTTGCTGATATGATTCGTGAAGACATGGAATATATGGGACCTGTTCGTGTGAAAGATGTAGAAGAAGCACAGCAAAAGATTGTAAATGTAATCCGTAAGCTGGAGGATTCCGGTGAGATTGTTATTTCCCGTGGCGGAGGTGACGAGATTATTGTCTAATCTAATCAAATACCAGTTTGTAAATCTGAAGGCACAGGATGCATTTGTCATTGATCCTGAAAAAAATGAAGACCGGTTTGTACCATTACAAAAGGATTCCCGTGTCAAAATCCGTTCACTTGAGGAAGTAGAGCGGGAAAACAGGGAAAAGAAAGAAAAAAAAGAAAACACATTACATGCCAAGGTGGAGAAAGAAGATGAATTTTCTCCTGGGGTTTCGGTTGTAAATTTCGATGAGGTTCTGGAACAGAAAACAGAAGAGGCGGAGCAGCTGGCAGAACAGATTCTTTTGGATGCAAAACAGCAGGCAGAAGAAATTGTTGCAAGAGCCCAAAAAGAGGCAGAAGAAATTCGAAACCAGGCAAAAGATGAGGGCGTGGAAGCGGGCCGGCAGGAAGGTCTTATGCTTGCAGAAGAGGAAAATAACCGTGTCCGTAATGAACTGGAAGAAGAGGCTGCAAAAATGCAGCAGGACTATCAGTCGATGATTGCCCAGATTGAACCGAGATATGTTGATATTCTTTGTTCTTTGATACAAAAACTGACAGGTGTGATACTTGCCGATAACAAAGATTTACTGCTTCATCTGATTCGAAGCAGTATTTCGGACATGGAACCTGCCAGCCGTTATATTATCCGTGTTTCTCCGGAGGATGCCATAATGGTGGAGAGCTGTCGTGGCGAAATTTCAAAAGAGGTCGGTGATGCTGTCATTGAAGTACAGGAAGAAAAAGGACTGGCCAAAGATGAATGCATAATAGAAGCAGACCGTCAGATGGTAGATTGCGGGTTTAGAACCCAGCTTGATAATTTGCTGACAACACTTCGGATGTTGGTGCAGGAAAGATAAGGATGGATGTTATGATTCCGATTCACTTTGACAAGTACAAGGCGCTGATGGATAAAAGCTTTGTCAGCCAGTTGGGGAAAGTATCCAAGGTAGTAGGACTTACGATAGAATCCATTGGGCCGAATGCCAAATTGAATGATCTGTGTCTGATAAAATCAAACACAAAAGAAGAACCCGTAAAAGCGGAAGTTGTTGGTTTCCGTGACGACAGGGTTCTTTTGATGCCTTATGATAATGTGGAGGGTGTCGGACTGGGGAGCTGGGTGGAAAATACCGGAGCTCCGCTTCAGGTAACAGTGCAGGATGATATGCTTGGCTGTATACTTGATGGTGTGGGGCAGCCTATGAATCTGTCGGATTTTGAGTTCTCTGAGCAGGGGGCGAGGTATTCGGTAGAGGCAAAAGCACCAGATCCGCTGACAAGGGAAATCATAACAGAGGCACTTCCTCTGGGGGTGAAGGCTGTTGATGGTCTGATAACGGTCGGCAAGGGACAGCGAATCGGTATTTTTGCCGGCAGTGGTGTGGGTAAAAGTACCCTTATGGGTATGTTTGCACGGAATACAAAAGCGGATATTAATGTAATCGCACTGATTGGAGAGCGTGGCAGGGAAGTGCGGGAATTTATTGAAAGAGATTTGGGACCGGAGGGAATGAAACGCTCGGTTGTTGTCGTGGCTACTTCTGACAAACCCGCGCTGATTCGAAGTAAGGCAGCAAAAACAGCTACGGCAGTAGCAGAATATTTTCGTGATCAGGGGAAGGACGTTCTTTTGATGATGGATAATCTGACCCGTTTTTCCATGGCGCAGCGTGAAATCGGACTCGCCTCTGGAGAGCCGCCGGTATCAAGAGGATACCCGCCAAGTGTATACTCTGAGATGCCAAAACTTCTGGAACGCGCCGGAAATTCGGATAAGGGATCTATTACGGGACTTTATGCGGTATTAGTGGATGGTGATGATTTCAATGAGCCGATTGCGGATACCGCACGTGGTATTCTGGATGGTCACATTGTCCTGTCCCGTGGAATGGCACAGAGGAATCACTACCCTGCGATTGATGTCCTGGCAAGTATATCGCGTGTCATGAATGCTGTGGTCAGCAGAGAACATAAAAATCTGGCCGGCGAGATGAAAACTGTACTGGCTGTTTACCGGGATGCAGAGGATTTAATAAATATTGGTGCCTATAAAGCCGGTTCCAATAGGGAAATTGATTTTGCAATAGAAAAAATAGATGCGGTCAATTCTTTTTTGCGGCAGGAAACCGATGAAAAGTTTCTATTTGAAGAGATTGTGGAGCAGATGGCATATATTTTTTCGGAAACCGAACCGGAAGGCGGGGATGACTGATGGCAAGATTTAAATTTTCCATGCAGAAAATTCTGGACATGAAAGAAAAACTGGAGAAGCAGGAAAAAAATAATTTCAGTCAGGCAAATCTGCGGCTTATGGAGGCACAGGAAGAACTGGAACGACTCCGGAGACGTCAGGAAGATAAAGAGCAGCAATTACGCGATACGGTGATGCAGCTTTCGGATATACGGGAAGTCCGCAGGCAGGAGGATGCTGTTGAAATTGTAAAAATGTATGTCCGTCAGCAGCAGCTTGTTGTGTTGCAACGGGAGAAGGAAGCAGAGGTTGCAAGACGACGTTTGCAGGAGGCAATGCGCGAGAGGAAAACATTTGATAAACTCCGGGAAAAAGCGTATCAGGCATTTCTTGTGGAGGAGAATCTCAAGGAGCAGAAAGAAGTGGATGAACTGGTAAGCTATCGTCATAGCGCAGGTCAATTAACGGCAGATTATGAAATAGAGAGGATGGTCTGAAGATGGCTAAAAAAAATAAAGAAGCAGAAAACAGTACAGAAGAATTAAATCAGGGAGAAAGTGCCGGCAGCAAGGTGGTCACTACACTGATCGTAATCGTGATTGTCATCATCTGGCTTGCGATTTTTGGCGTACTCATTAAGCTTGATGTAGGAAATTTTGGAAGCGAAGTGTTGTATCCGGTGTTGAAAGATGTGCCAGTGGTCAATATGATACTGCCGGAGCCGGCAGAAGATAACGGGCAGGCAAGCAGTGGTGAGTACGACAATCTGACAGAAGCCAATGCTAGAATCCGAGAGCTTGAGAGTCAGCTGGCGGCAACAAACAGTTCGAACAGCGCAAATAGCAGCGAGATTGATGATCTGAAGGCAGAGCTTAACCGCCTGCAGAAGTTTGAGCAGAACCAGAAGGCGTTTGCGGAGAGAGTAAAGCAATTTGACAGGAACGTGGTCTTTAATGACAAAGCACCTGACACAGAAGAGTACAAGAAGTATTATGAGGAGATAGAGCCGGATAATGCGGAAGAAATTTATCGTGATGTCTGTAAAGTGTATGAATATACGCAGGAAGTTAAAGACCAGGCAGAATTGTATTCCAAAATGGAACCGGCCAATGCTGCGGCAATTCTGGAAGAGATGTCCAATGACTTAAATCTGGTGGCAAGTATACTGGATAATATGCAGGCAAGTAAAAGTGCAGAAATTCTTGCCAATATGAGTACGACAACAGCAGCCCAGATCACAACCAAAATGACAGCAATGAAAAAGACATCATCAAATTAAGAGAATGTTGTTGTGAGAATGGGTATATAAAGCAGGCAGATAAAAATGCCGATATATATGTTGTATAGAGTGACAAAAATCGTCGCTCAGGATGTTTGTGCGCAGGCACAGACTCAAAATATAGTAGAAAGGAGGAAAAAAGATGCAGACACAGGGTGTATCCCTTGTATCCGCAGGGCTAAAAAACAGTGGTACATCGCATGCAACAAAAGTGAACGATACTACTTTTGACAGTTTCATGAGCAATCATGCCCAGAAGGTAAAACTGCATGAGCAGCCGGAAGTGGTACAGACTTCAAAGAGCAGACCGGAAAATAAAGATTTTCTGGAGATTTCCCGAAAAACGACGTCGGGGCAGACAACTGGAAGTTTTTCGAAAGAAACCGTTTATGGCCAGTCGATGACGGAACAGAATGTAAGTGTTCGTTCCCCAAAAGACGAAGTGGTTGTAGAAGAAGTAGATGTAAATGCATTTGCTGAGCAGATGACAGTGATACTGGCACAGATGTTCGGAATGACGGAAGAAGAAATAACAGACATTCTGGAGCAGAGTGGTATTGAGATGCAGAGTCTTTTGTTTCAGATTCGGCCGGACGATACCGTTTCGCTTGTAAATGTGGAAGCATTGCAGCAGCTTGTTATGGACATTCATGGTATTGAAGACAAAAGTGCTTTTCTTACCAATGATTTACTGAGTGGTGAACTCTCGCAGCTGACAGAAGCTGTAAAGGAGCTGGGGGCAGAAATCCTTGGTGTAGCGCCGGAAAATCTTTCCGATGTGGAAGCTTCTATTATGCGTAGTTTTGCAGAACAGCTTACAGTGGCAGGTTCGGAAGAACAGGATGTTTCCGTTGTGCAGGGCAATCTGACCGAAATGATTCATCCGATATCACCAGATAATGAAGAAAATATTTCAGCTTCAGGAATTTCAGATGAAAGCTCAGATGGACTGCAGGTGATTGTGGAAAATTACAGTCAGTCAGGAGAGAACAGTGGACAGACGCAGGATGGAGCAGGTAATTCAGATTCGGATGAGACAAAGAGTGAAAGTGCTGATATGACGTTACGGCATGCAGATACGGAGCATTCGGAACCGACAACAGCGACAGAGCTTTTTACAGAGCGTTTATCGCAGGCTTTTGAGGCGATTACAGACGAAGCTGTCACAGGAACAGAATCCGTGATGCGAAACATCGTGGAGCAGGTTGTCCGTCAAGTCAGAATCCGTGTACTGCCGGAAACAACAAGCATGGAACTTCAGCTCAATCCGGAAAGTCTTGGTAAAGTGAATGTGCATGTTTCTAGTACCGGTGGTGTGGCTACCGCAACGCTGGTTGTGGAAAACCAGATTGCCAAAGAGGCGTTGGAAAGCCAGATGATTACATTGAAACAGTCCTTTGAGGAACAGGGATTAAAGGTAGATGCGGTAGAGGTTACCGTTTCGGAATTCGGTTTGAAGCAGGAACAGGGACAGATGCAAAACGGTCAGGAGAGCCGGGCCGGAAAGCACAGTTTCCGTGAGAATGCAGGAACCGGGAGTGCGGAGGAAACTCCGGAAGATACGGCTCAGACCGCAGAAGCAAGAAGAGATATAAACAGTGTAGTTGATTACACAGCATAAAAGAAAGGAGGGTGTTATGGCAGGAGTAACCAGTAAGGATTTGGTAACATCTCTTGAGGAACTGACGTACGCAAATTCAAATAAAACCCAGTTTACTCAGAGAGGATCCAGTGAGCTTGGAAAAGATGAGTTTTTGAAGTTGCTGGTATGCCAGCTTCAGAACCAGGATCCATTAAATCCACAGAGTGATACACAATTTATAGCCCAGTTGGCACAGTTCTCATCGCTGGAACAGATGACGAATATGAACGCAACGATGACGAATACATCTGCATACAGCCTGGTTGGAAAGGAAGTTATTGTGTCCAGTACAGACAGTACCGGTGCAGTGAAAGAAGTCCGCGGAGTAGTGGACTATGTGGAAATGAAAAATGGAGATGCGTTTCTTTCCATTGACGGACAGTCATTTTCCATTGATGATTTGGTACAGGTTATGGACAATGCATATGCAGCAAAAGCATATTTGCCAAGTGTTGAAGGGCAGGAGGCAGTGTATGACAAGTCTACACCGTCGCTGATTCGGGTTAAGATTAATCTGGGAAGCAATGGATATGAGGCAAGCAGTGTGGCTATTTCGCTCAATGGCGAATATATTTCTACCGATTATCTGCAATTCGATACAGAAAACGGTATTATGACCATATTGCCGGGAGCATTTGAAAATCTGCAGCCTGGAAATTATCAGCTTGGTTTCTATTTTGATGATCCGTACGGAACATCGGTTACCGATAAGGTGACAGTGAAAGTGGTTGAAAATGAAAATGCCGGGGAAGATTCGGAAGATACTGCTGAGGATGAGACAGTAGATTCAACCGTAGAACAGACAGAGGAACAGGTGTAAGGGAGGCGGAAGCGATATGAATGTACAACAGCAATATGCATCCATTGAGCAAATCCGAAACCAGATAACAGCCAAACCAAACAATGTAAAAGGCAGCACGGATGCGGAGAATGCAAAGACTTTTGACACGGTTTTTCAGGATACAGCCAACCGGATTAAGTTTTCTAGACATGCTTCGGAGAGACTCCAGACAAGAAAGATTGATATGTCGGAGGAGCAGAGAGCGCGGTTGCAGGATGCAGCAAGCCAGGCAAAAGAAAAGGGCATGCGGGAACCTCTGGTGATGGTGGATAACCTGGCATTTATCGTGAATGTACGGAATAACACCGTAATTACAGCGGTAAATGATACCGATCAGGCAGTCTTTACCAATATCGATGGAGCGATTATTAACTGACAACATAGACAGAAAACATGCTGGCCCTTTTTAAGGAAGCATGAGGCACTTTTGAATGCCAGATAAAGTGCCGGAAAGAAAATGGAGGGTAATCATTATGATGCGATCATTGTTTTCCGGAATTTCCGGATTAAAAGTTCATCAGACAAAGATGGATGTAATTGGTAACAACATTTCAAACGTAAATACCGTAGGATTCCGTTCCAGTTCGGTAAATTTCACAGATGTATTTTATCAGACAACACAGGGAGCGTCCGGACCGAACTCCGAGACCGGCGCAGCAGGAACGAATGCCGTGCAGATTGGTCTTGGTGCCAATGTAGCTGCCATTGCGGTAGATCTCAGCGGAACCGGTGCCACCCAGCGTACAGACCGCGGTATGGATATCATGATCAATGGAGATGCTTTCCTTGTTGTAAAGAGCAATGGAAATACATACTTTACCAAATCCGGTGCGTTGGATATCGACGCAAACGGAACCCTTTACTGTACCACAAATGGTGCATCTGTCCTTGGGTGGAAAGTAGATGCCAGTGGTGAAATCCGCAAGGATACAGCAGATACATTAAATCTTATGAGTGGAGAAAATGCTTATTCAGATCCTGAAGCAACGACGGCAGTAACGTTGTCCGGAAATGTGGATAAGAAAGATACACAGGTGCTTGCTACCGGAGAGGGATATCCGATAGCGGTCAGTGTTTATGACAATCTCGGTAATCTGTATACGGTAAAACTCAATTTGAAACAGGATGCGACGAATGAGAGTACATATAATCTGACAATTACCGATATTCTTGGTCCGGATGGAAAAACAGCATTGACAACCTATGATGTAGCATCTAAGAAGTATGTGCTGTCCAAACTGGCACCGATGGTTAATTTTGGTGGGGCGAAACTGGATACATCCAAACTGACAATTAATGATGACGGTTCGATTGATTCCAGTACACTTGCGATGTCAGGTGATGTGCCGCAGTTAAAATTCGATGGAAATACCGGTAAATTTTCCTGGGTTGGCAAGGCTCCGACCGGCAAAGATGAGGGACAGAAAACATTGAATCTGAAACTGACAGATGCCGTACCGGCACAGGGAACTACAGCGGCAACCCCATCCACAGATCTGAATAATGCGTTCCCATCGGTTGGTACAGAAATTGACTTTTCAACACTTACGATGTATGCGGGTGGCGGTATCTGCAGCGTAAAACCGAGCCGTGGTGATGCAAATGGCGAGAAGGCCGGAAATATGGCAGGAACGCTGAACGGTTTTACTGTACAGCAGGATGGTAAAATTTATGGTAAATACAGCAACGGTGATTCCAAACTAATCGGCCAGATTGCGGTGGCAACATTCGCCAATCCATCCGGTCTTGAAGCTGTCGGTAACAGCATGTATGCGGCAACGATGAACTCCGGTGAATTCGATGGGATCGGAATTGATATTTCTGAGGTTGGAAAGTTCTCGATTGGTGCGCTGGAAATGTCAGATGTAGACCTGGCAACAGAGTTTACCAACATGATAACAACACAGCGTGGTTTCCAGGCAAATTCTCGTATTATTACGACTTCGGACACGATGCTTGAGGAACTGGTAAACCTCAAGCGATAGTGAAACTGGCTTTTAGCCTTGTATGACTAAATGGGTGACCGGATATCTGGTCACCCATTCACTGTACTGAGGAATGGAGGATTTTATGATTGATATAACAAAGATGAACGGGATTGTTCTCACAGTGAATGACAATCTGATTGAGACAATAGAGGAGACACCGGATACAGTGATAACATTGACAACCGGTAAAAAAATAATTGTAAAAGAAAGTAGACAAGAAGTGAAAAATTTAGTAAAATTATATAAGAGAGAAATAAATTGTAATAATTAAGGTGGTGTAATTGTGGATTTAGCAACAATAATTGGTCTTGTTGGCTGCGCTGGTGCCGTTTTTTATGGTATTGTTTCCGGTGAACTGGGATTTGCTGCTCTTGGAAATTTCTGGGATACAGCATCGTTCTTTATCGTTTTTATCGGATGTTTGATGTGTATGTTGACTATGTCCGAAAGTATTGGAGAGTTTGTAAATTCCCTGAAATCTTTTTTACTTTCTATCAAAGCGACAGAGAGTAATGAAGGAGAGACGATACATAAAATCATAGACTTGGCAAATGTGGCCAGAAAAGAAGGCCTTCTGCAGTTGGAGGAAGCAGCCGCAGATATTGATGATGAATTCCTGAAAAAAGGAATTATGCTGATTGTCGATGGTACGGATCAGGAACTTGTTTCGAGTATTCTGGAGACGGAACTTGACTGTATCGAGCAGCGGCATAATAAAGTTATCGGTTTCTGGGATGGACTGGCAGCAATGGGTCCTGCATGGGGAATGATTGGAACCCTGATCGGTCTGATTAACATGCTGAAGCTTTTGGATGATCCGAGTTCGATTGGACCGAATATGGCGGTCGCACTTGTTACCACGTTGTATGGTTCTCTGATTGCAAACTGGATTAGTATCCCGATTGCGACAAAACTCCGGGCAAAAAATAAAAAAGAAATCATGATGAAAGAAGTTGTATGTGAAGGAATTTTGTCGATTCAGGCTGGAGAAAATCCGCGTGTTATTGAAGAAAAACTAAAATCCTTCCTAGCTCCAAGTGACAGGGAAGCGGTATTAGGCGGTGATGCCAAAACGGAGCAAGGTGGTGACGCTTAATGGCTCGTAAAAAGAAGGAAGAGGAAAAGGGCATAGAAGGCGGATGGATTAATACATTTGCGGATTTGATGAACTTGCTTTTGTGTTTCTTCGTATTGCTTTTTTCGATGTCAACAGTCGATGCTGACAAGTACGAGCAGCTGGTTACTTCCATGACGGAGAGCATCAATATTTTTGACGGTGGTGGCAATTCCATCGGGCAAGGACCTTTTGTTTCTGTTGGTACAGATCAGATCGTAGCAATTTCGCAATACTTTAATGAGTTTGAAAATCCGAGTGAGAATCAGACCGCAGATGACGGTCAGAATTCAGACGAGAACAATAGTAATCCTGCTGAGGGGAAAGACTCGGAAGAGCAAATGAAGGAAAAGTTTGAAAAGGAACAGCAGGAAGAACAGAGGAAAGCCACCGAAGAACTTTATGGCAAGGTAGTGGATGAGGCGCGTAAAAAAAATATCGAAGATCAGATTACTATTAATATGGATAAAAAATATCAATTTGTCCAGATATCCCTGAATGGTGCGATATTATTTGATTCTGGAACTGCCAGTATAAAAAAATCCATAATACCGTTACTCAGCAAAGTTGGCGATATATTGAAGCTGTATGACAATCATATGATTAAGATCGAAGGACATACAGATAATGTGCCGATTTCCAGCGGACAATATCAGGATAATATGTGGTTATCAACAGCCCGTGCAACGGAAGTTTTTGAGTATATGGTAAAAAAGAAAAAAATGGATCCAACTACAATGGAGCCTACGGGTTGTGGAGAGTACAAACCGATTGCGTCCAACAAAACGGCAAATGGAAGAGCGAGAAATCGACGCGTTGAATTAAAAATATATACCGCAAAATAGAGGAGGAATAATCTCATGAAGAAAAATATATTGACAATTGTTATTATGGCAACATCCCTGATAAACCTTGTGTTGACGGCTGTCCTTGTATTCTCGGTGATGCCGGCGATGAATAAAACAAGTAATCTGGTCGATAAAGTGGCATCTGTTATCGATCTTGAGATTGAGGACAAGGATCAAGAGGCAGAAGAATATACAATAGAAGATGTGCTGACTTATGAAATTGCTTATGAAACTTCTGTAAAGATAAATCTTCAGAGAGAAGGGGACGGAGAATCCCACTATGCAATCCTGGATGGTATTGTTGTTTCCTTTAACAGTAAAGCAGAGGATTATAAGGATATCAGTACATCGATTACAACTACAGATATTTACGTGCAGGATATTGTAAAAGAGACTATTTCCGAGTATAGTTTCAGTAATGTAGACCAGACAAAAATCAGACAGGAAGCAGTAAAAAAACTCCAGGAAAAATATAATACCAAATGTATCGTTGATGTTGTTTTGAACGGATTTTTAACTGCCTGATAAAAAATATTAAAAAATACTTTATGTTAGTGAATAAGTATGCTATAATAGACACGTTATTGAATTGAATGGAGATTAGAGACAGACTAGTGAGGTGAGAATTTTATGAGTGACGTTTTGTCGCAAAATGAGATTGATAATCTTTTATCAGCTCTGAGTAGTGGGGAGTTTGACCCGACTAGCGGCGAAGATGTGGACGAACGGCAGATTAAAGATTATGATTTTGCCAGACCATCAAAATTCTCGAAAGAGCACCTGCGTACGCTGGTATTTATTTTTGAACACTATGCCAGACTTTTGTCGACAAATCTTCCGGTGTATTTACAGAAGAATGTCCAGGTAGAGGTGATGCACTCGGAGGCGGCTACATATCAGGAGTTTTCAAACTCGTTATCGAATCCGGTGTTGCTAGGTGTGGTAAATTTTGCTCCATTAGAGGGAAATATCATTATAGAAATGGCAACAGGTCTTGGGTATACCATTGTTGACCGTATGCTTGGAGGCGCCGGACAGCCGCTGGAAAAAAACCGCGATTTCACAGAGATTGAGCTGGCTATTATTGAACGTATTATGGTTGTGTGTACAAATCTGCTTGTGGAACCATGGCAGGGTGTTCAACAACTGGAGCCTATGCTTGAAAGAATAGAGACAAATTCGCAGTTTGCACAGTTTGTGACGCCAAATGAAATGACATCCATTATCACGATGAATATCAGAATAGGAAATGTAGAGGGACTTATGAATGTATGTATCCCATTTACTGTTCTGGAACCGGTAATTGATAAGGTAAACACAAAATACTGGTATTCGACAGCGCAGGTTAAGGATGATGCTGTATATCGTGAGGTAATGGAAGAATCCATTCAGAAAGCACAGATTCCTGTCCGGGCTATTATGGGCAAGAGTGCGATTTCAGTAAATGATTTCATTCATCTTCAGCCGGGAGACATTATCAAAGTAAATACAAAAATCGAGGATGAACTGGATGTGTATGTCGGCAATATCAAGAAATTTTCTGCAATACCGGGAGCATATGATGACTCCTATGCAGTAAAAATAAAATCAATCTACAGAGAGGAGTAGTGTAATGGACGGAATGTTATCGCAGGAAGAAATCAATGCACTGTTGGGTAGCATGGAAGCCGAAGATGGCGCGGATGCCGAAGACAGTTTTCCGGTTTCCTCCGTAGATGTCCCAGAGTCCGATAAACTGACTCCGGAAGAGACCGATGCGTTAGGAGAAATTGCCAATATCAGTATGGGAACTGCTGCAACGACTCTTTCCATACTAGTAAATAACCGGGTTGATATTACAACCCCACATGTTTCTTATATAACGATGGATGAGTTGGCAAAACAGCAGGTAACACCATGTGTGTTTATTTACATTTCATATCGGGCCGGTCTCGAGGGGAATAATGTATTGATTCTGAAAGAGAGCGATGTTAAGGTCATCACCGATTTGATGATGGGTGGAGATGGAAGCAATGTAGATTCTGAATTGAGTGATTTACACCTGAGTGCAATCTGCGAGGCTATGAATCAGATGATGGGGTCGGCTTCTACTTCAATGTCGTCTATGATTAATGAAATGGTAGATATTAGTCCACCGACAGCAACACGGGTGGATTTTGCAGAAACCTTTGGTGAGGAACTCGGTGAATTGATGGGGAAGACTTTTGTACAAGTCTCATTTAAAATGGAAATTGGCGATTTGGTAAACAGCCAGATCATGCAGTTATATCCAGTAGAATTTGCACGGATGATATATCGTCAGTTTGTGGATACCGTGGCAAACGATACATCTGCTGATTCGTCGTCAGCAACGCCAGCACCGGCACCACAACCGGCAGCGGCAGCACCGGCACCGGCCACACCACAGCCGGAAGTGGCGCAGCCACAACCACAACCAATGCAGCAATCAGTGAATATGGGAATGCAGCAACAACCTATGGCAGGAATGCAGCAGCCAATGTATGCAATGCCGCCACAGGATATTAATATACAACCGGCACAGTTCCAAAACTTTGCCCCGATGCAGAATTTGGGAGGAGTTGCTCCTGAAAACATTGATCTGATTATGGATGTACCGTTGGAAGTGACGGTTGAGCTCGGAAGGACAAGTAAATCGATAAAAGATATTCTTGATTTTTCACCGGGCACCATTATTGAGCTGGATAAGCTGGCTGGTGAGCCGATTGATGTTTTGGTAAATGGAAAATTTGTTGCCAAAGGCGAGGTTGTTGTTATTGAAGAAAGCTTCGGAATACGAGTAACCGAAATCATTAAAGAATAAATGGAGGAGAAGATAATGGCAAAGAGTGTTTTGATTTGTGATGATGCAGCATTTATGAGGGTCATGATAAAAGATATCCTGACAAAAAATGGCTATGATGTGGCTGGAGAAGCTGAGAATGGTCTGAAGGCTGTTGAAAAGTATAATGAGACCAAACCAGATCTTGTCATGATGGATATCACGATGCCGGAGATGGATGGTATCCAGGCGCTCAAAAAAATCAAGGAAACTGATGCGGGAGCTACTGTTATTATGTGCTCTGCAATGGGACAGCAGGCGATGGTTATTGAGTCCATCCAGTCCGGAGCAAAAGATTTTATCGTAAAACCTTTCCAGGCTGACCGTGTTTTAGAAGCGGTTAAGAAAGCTATTGGTTGATGGACATCCAGAATATATTGCAGGTACTTGCACTGATTGTTGCCTTTGTAATCATATTGTTTCTTACGTATTATGTGACAAAATGGATTGCAAAATCCGGTGCGATTCCGTTGAAGACCACAAATATTAAAGTGGTAGAGACATTTAAGATTGCACCCAATAAATACATCCAGATTATACAATTGGGCTCCAGATATTATGCCATTGGAGTCTCGAAAGAAAACATCACTTTTCTTACCGGTCTGGAGGAAGAACAATTGGATTTGGTGGAGACATCCACTTCTCAGCAGATGCCGTTTAAAGATCTGCTTGGCAAGTTTGCAAAGAACAATAAAAAATAGAAAAGGTTGGTATTTATGAAGACACAGAAGAAAGTACGTCAGAATTGGTTGCGCTATGGTATTCTGTTGGTTATGCTTTGGATATTAACCTTTTTTTGTAGTACAAAAATTTATGCTGCACCCATTGATTCAAAGGCGAATGTGGATACTGTCGAGGGCGGTGCCACATCCGGTGAGGTGCAGGATCCGGACAGCCCGGAAGATTTTGAATTGAATATAACGTCGAATGCAGGAAGCTCCAGTCTGTCAGCGAGTATGAAGATGATTCTTGTGTTGACGGTTTTGTCGCTGGCACCATTTATTCTGATTATGGTAACATCATTTACCAGAATTATTGTGGTGCTTCATTTTCTGCGTTCTGCTCTCGGAACTCAGACAACACCGCCAAACCAGGTGCTGATTGGCCTTGCTCTTTTTCTGACCCTGTTTATTATGACACCTGTTATGAGCCAGGTGAATACGGATTGTATACAACCTTTTGAAAAAGGGGAACTGACACAGGAACAGGCACTGGAAGCAGGTATGAAACCGATTCGTACGTTTATGTTTGAACAGACAAACAGAAAAGACATAAAATTATTTCTTGATATTGAAAACAAAGGTGAAACTGTGGATATTACAGACGAGAGTCAGATTTCCACGGCTGTGCTGATTCCGGCATTTATGATCAGTGAGCTGAGAACAGCATTCATCATTGGATTTTTGATATATTTACCATTTATTGTAATAGATATGGTGGTGGCATCCACCTTGATGTCGATGGGTATGATGATGCTTCCCCCGACAACGATATCCATGCCATTTAAAATACTGTTATTTGTTCTCGCAGATGGCTGGAATCTGGTCATTGGACAAGTTGTAAAGACGTTTTACTGACAGGAGGGATTAGATGACCGATGCAGATGTGCTGGATATTACACAGGACATGGTCTGGTGTATTCTGAAATGTGCAGCTCCGTTATTACTCGTCTCGCTGATTGTAGGTCTGATCATCAGTATATTTCAGACTGTTACATCCATTCAGGAACAGACACTTACCTTTGTTCCTAAATTGCTTGCAATTTTTGTTACCTTACTTTTATGTGGAGGATGGATTATGGAAAACTGTGTTGAGTTCTTAACAGAGCTCTGCACCCATTTCGCCTCTTACACCGGAGGATGAAAATGAGTTTCACCATTGAAAATCTTGAATATTATCTTTTGGTGTTGGTTCGAATGTCTGCTTTTGTTATGGCAGCCCCATTTTTTGGATACCGTTCAATTCCAAACAGAGTAAAGGCAGCAATCAGTGTGTGGTTAAGCATAGTGGTAATTTATACTGTTCCTGCCGTACCACTTGATTATGAAGGTGTGCTTGGATTTTCGGTTCTTATTCTGAAAGAAATGATTATTGGTATTGTACTTGGACTGATGTGCAATCTGTGTTTTTATATCGTAAGTTTTGCAGGACAGATTATGGATATGGAAATGGGTCTTTCGATGGCGAATATGTACGATCCGACAACCAACATACAGGTCACAGTAACGGGAAATATCTACAATTATTTTCTTATGTTGATGCTGGTAGTGACCAATATGCATTATTATATTATTCGGGCAATTACCGATTCTTTTTCGTATTTTAATATCGGTGAGGCGATTATCCGGACAGATGTGCTCAAAAATATTATGGTAGATTTTATGGCGAATTATTTTTTGATTGCAGTTCGCATCGTTCTGCCTGTTTTTTGCTGTATGCTGTTGATTAATGTGATTCTTGGTGTACTTACCAAAGCTGCGCCGCAGATGAATATGTTTGCGGTAGGTATTCAGATAAAGGTTATTGTTGGAATCGTTCTTTTGATTATTCTGGTTCAGACACTGCCTACAGTTTCTGATTTTATCTTCCAGGAGATGAAGGAGGTTATCACAGATGTGATTCATGCCTTTACTCCATAGAAGGGAGTTGAAATAAATGATATTCGAATACAATCTTCAGTTTTTTGCAAAAGACGGAGAGGGCGGAGAGAAAACAGAACCCGCGACCCCTAAAAAACTGGAGAAAGCAAGAGAAGAGGGGCAGGCACCGAGAAGTCAGGATATGAATACAGCGGTGATTCTGCTTGTCCTTTTTGGGGGAGTTAAAATATTTGGCGGTTTCATGTTTGACCGCATAGAGGCAATGTACCAGTTTTATTATAACAGTATTGCGGATTACGCTACCGAGGATTTGACGATTCAACGCGCAATGGGACTTTTCAGTTTTGGGCTGAAGGAAATCCTGATCATCATTCTTCCGCTTGTGTTTTTTGCGGTGATTGGCGTTTTTGTGTCCGGTGTCGTGCAGGTAAAATGGAAAGTAACATTGAAGCCGATGATGCCGAAATTATCCAAAATAAATCCCATAAATGGATTTAAACGACTCTTTTCAAAAGATAAACTGTTTGATTTATTGAAGGCGATTGTAAAAGTTGGAGTTTTGTTTTATGTGGCTTACAGCTCCCTGAAAGATGAGTGGGGATTAGTCGTTAATATATACCAGCTGGATGTTGTTTCAGCATTGGTTCTGATTGTGGATACGGTGCTTGACATTGCATTAAAAATCTGTGCTGTTTTCTTTATCCTTGCTTTTGCCGACTGGGCATATCAGAAACACAAATTTAAAACTGATATGAAAATGACAAAACAGGAAGTAAAGGATGAGTACAAAAATACAGAGGGAAATCCTCAGATTAAAGGACAGATACGGCGGAAAATGCAGGAGGCGTCCAGACGCCGCATGATGCAGGAACTACCGGAAGCGGATGTGGTCATCACAAACCCTACTCATCTGGCAGTTGCGCTCAAGTATGATAAGGAAAAGGCTGAGGCTCCTGTTGTGATTGCAAAAGGTGCCGATTATCTGGCTAACCGCATAAAAGAGATTGCGGCAGAAAACCGGATAGAAATTGTAGAGAATAAGCCATTGGCACGTATGCTCTACTATAACGTGGAAATCGGCGACCAGATTCCACCGGAACTGTATCAGATGGTTGCAGAAATACTTGCCTATGTATATGGATTACAGGGAAAAGTCAGTTAAAAAATTTTTAAAAGAGAGAAAGGAGGGATTCAGATGCAAAAAACAGATATCGCATTAGGTGCTTTTATTCTGGTGCCTATTTTGTGTCTGATTATTCCGGTACCTCTCTGGCTTCTGGATTTGTTGTTTGCGCTTAATATTCTTGTATCTATGATAATTTTGTTCAATGCTCTTTTTTCAAAAGAACCATTGGATATGTCGAGTTTTCCGACATTGCTTTTGATGACAACTTTATTCCGTCTGGCTTTGAATGTCAGTTCGACAAGAAATATTCTTCTGCAGGGTGAAGCCGGTAACGTAGTTAACACCTTTGGTAATTTTGTCGGTGGCGGTAATCTTGTTGTCGGTGGAGTTGTGTTTTTTATTCTTGTTATCATGCAGCTTCTGGTAATCAATAAAGGTTCGGAGCGTGTATCGGAAGTAACAGCTCGTTTTACACTGGATGCGATGCCAGGTAAACAGATGGCGATTGATGCCGATTTGAACACTGGTGCAATTACCGATGAAGAGGCAAAAGAGCGAAGAGAAAAAATCCAGCAGGAATCGGCGTTTTTTGGCTCCATGGATGGTGCGACCAAGTATGTAAAGGGCGATGCAACGGCCGGACTTATTATTACAGTACTAAATTTTGTCGGTGGTATTGCAATAGGAGTTTTGATGAATGGTATGGATATGGAAACTGCTTTGCAGACGTATTCGATTCTTACCATTGGTGATGGTCTTACGAGCCAGATTCCGTCGCTTATGATATCATTGGCAACCGGCGTGCTCGTCACTAAGAGTTCAAAAGAAGCAGATGTAGGAAATGTACTCAAAAATCAGTTGTTTTCGACACCGAAGGTGCTTCGTATTGTCGGAATTGCGTTGATTGGTCTTGGTCTGTTTACACCATTAAATATCGTAATTTTCTGTGGATATGGTGTACTTATGGTTGTGACTGCACAGATGATGAAAGGCGATCTGGAAATGGCGGAAATTGATGAGGCTGTGGCAGAGGAAGAGGAATCTGCTGAAGAAATCCGCCGTCCGGAGAATGTCAATTCCCTGTTGCAGGTAGATGCGATTGAGTTGGAATTTGGTTATGGAATTATTCCGTTAGCAGATGTAAATCAGGGTGGCGACCTGTTAGACCGTGTTGTTATGATCCGAAGGCAGATTGCTCTTGAACTTGGGTGCGTCGTGCCGATGATCCGTCTGCGTGATAATATTCAGTTGAATCCAAATCAGTATCTGATTAAAATAAAAGGTGTACCGGTCAGTGAGGGAGAAATTCTGTTTGATCATTATATGGCGATGAATCCGGGATATGTGGAAGAAGAAATCAGCGGTATTCCGACCTTTGAGCCGTCGTATCATCTGCCGGCTATCTGGATTACGGAAAGCCAGCGTGAGAGGGCGGAATCTCTGGGATATACGGTTGTGGATCCGCCGTCGATTATTGCAACACACCTTATGGAAATTATTCGTACACATCTGGATGAGCTGCTTACCAGACAGGATGTGCAGAATCTTATCGACAATGTCAAGGATGCCAATACAACGCTTGTTTCGGAACTGGTGCCAAAACTTCTCAGTGTGGGTGAAATCCAGAAAGTATTGCAGAATCTTCTGGCAGAGGGTATTTCTATCCGTGATCTGGTAACTATTTTTGAGACATTGGCAGACTATGCCTCAACGACACATGACACGGATGTCCTGACAGAGTATGTGAGACAGAATCTCAAGCGTGCGATTTCGAACCAGTATTTCAGTGGGAATGAGCCAACCAGTGTTGTTACATTAGATCCGAAAGCAGAACAGGAGATTATGAATTCTGTAAAACAAACGGAACAGGGCTCTTATCTGGCACTTGACCCGGATTATACCAGACGTCTTATGACTGCTCTCCAGGAAGAGGTAAATAAACTGGAAGAACTTGGAAAAACACCAATTATTATTACTTCTCCGATTGTCCGGATGTATTTTAAAAAACTGACAGAGGAACAGTTCAGAAATTTGCATGTATTATCATATAATGAGATTGATTCCGATGTGGAATTACAATCAGTTGGGATGGTGACGGTTGAATGATTATAAAAAAATATCTTGCCAAAACAGAAAAAGAAGCGATTGAGATGGCAAAAGAAGATTTGGGAAGCAATGCCATTGTGATGAATATCAAAAAAGTTCATCCGAAAGGTCTTGCCAAAATCTTCATGCGCAGCAAAGTAGAGGTGACGGCAGCTTTGGATGATAATCCTGCAGCTTCAGCGACAACTTCAGCGGCGACTTCACCTGCCCCTTCGCAGACGGTTTCTCATGTTGATATTGAAATTCCAAAGGAAGTGCCGGAACAGACGGAAAGCGAACAGAGTATTCAGAATAAATTAATGAAACTGCAGCTTCTGTTAGAAAAACAGATGCAGCAAAAAGATACAGAGCTTGAGAAAACGGCAGAAAGCAAGAAGACAGAAAATGCGGTTAAGCAGCAGGAAGAAACAAAGGAAACTAACGACGAAAAAGAGAATGCCGAGAAAACCGGAGATAAATCATCTGCTTACAAAGAACTGATTTATCAACAGCTCATACAGAATGAGGTGGATAGTGATATTGCAAATTCCATTATGGATGAGGTTTCCCGTTCCCTGCCTGCGGACGCGGCGCTGGATCAGATTCTTGCGAGTGTATATCAGAAGATTATTCTTATGATGGGACAGCCGTATGTCATTAAGCCGGACCGGAAAGACAAGACACAGTATATCTTTTTTCTTGGCTCTACAGGTGTAGGCAAAACGACTACGATTGCGAAGATAGCTTCTAAGCTGAAACTGGAACAGAAAGCGAAAATCGCTCTTGTGACAGCAGATACTTATCGTATAGCAGCTGTCGAACAGCTAAAGACATATGCCAACATTCTTTCCGTTCCGCTGAAAGTAATTTATAGTCCGGAGGAACTTGGCAAAATGACAGACGAACTGGAAGATTACGATATCTGTCTTGTGGATACGGCAGGGCGCTCGCACAAAGACAAGGAACAGATAGAGGATATAAAAAAGTTGATTGAACAGGTTCCGATTTCGGATCGACAGGTATATCTTGTATTAAATGCCGGAACAAAGTATAGTGATTTGCAGGAAATTGCTTCTGTTTATGCCAAACTGACAGATTTCAGCCTTATTTTCACCAAGCTGGATGAAACTTCTTCTTCCGGTGTCTTGCTCAATATGAAGATGAAGACAAAATGTCCTCTGTCTTATGTAACCTGGGGACAGAATGTACCGGATGACATGGGTGAAGTAGATGCGCAGAAGATAGCAAAGGAGCTTTTGAGCGGAAATTAAAAAGCGAATAAATCAGACGGAAAGGATGGTGCAGAATGGATCAGGCAGAAGGCTTGCGCAATATAATTAAAAAACAGGAAATTGAATCTGCTAATCGAACTGCCCGGGTAATTACTGTAACATCCGGTAAGGGGGGGGTCGGAAAGACAAGTGTATCTATTAACCTGGCAATACAGCTGAGTCGAATGGGACGAAAGGTCGTTGTTCTGGATGCCGATTTTGGGCTGGCAAATATCGAGATTATGTTGGGAATACGTCCCCAATATAATCTGTCAGATCTGATGTTCCGCGGAAAAACGATGAAGGATATCATTACCTATGGACCGGAAGGAATTGGTTTTATTTCCGGTGGTTCGGGAATTAATGAGATGGCAAATCTAACAAGGGAACAGGTTTTTCAGCTGATTCAGAAAATGGAAGACCTTGATAAGCTTGCGGACATAATCATTGTGGATACCGGAGCAGGTATAGGAGATGCTGTACTCGAGTTTGTGGCAGCCAGTGAAGAGGTACTCCTGGTAGCTACACCGGAGCCGACATCAATTACCGATGCTTATGCGCTATTAAAGATGTTGAACCGTAGTTCTTCTTATCGTCCGGGAAAAACTGATGTAAAGATGGTTGCCAATCAGGTTCGTGATGGCATAGATGCAGATGAACTGTTTGATAAAATTGGTCTCGTGGTAAGTAAATTTTTGAATATAGAGGTTGAGTATTTAGGCGGAATACCTTATGATAATAATGTGCAGAGGGCTGTCATGAAGCAGGAGCCAGTCAGTATGGTGGCACCCCAGTCAGTCGCTGCGCGTTCTATGGAGCGAATTGCAAAAAAACTTGAAAACAGAGAAGAGAATGAGAAGGGATTTGGTATTGTACAGCTGTTTTCCAGTGTAATTAAAATGAAATTTCACCGAAGATGAGAATGAGCAGGAAAGGAGTGGCGTGTTTTGAACTATTCATATTTTGAAATAGGCGACCGTATTGAACTGACCCAGTATTCCAGCGTGACGGGAAGAAAAGTGTCAGAAAAAAAATACGGCAGCATGTTGCTTGATTTTGACGGAATCCGAACAGTAAAATTATCCATGCCAATTATTGAGGGAAGAGTTATCCCGCTGGAGACAGGAGATGAATACCAGCTCTGTTTCTTTACAAATTCCGGTATGTATCAGTGCTTGGGAAGAATTGAAAAGCGCTATACGGATAACAAACTCCATATCATGGAAGTCGTTTTATTGAATGAACTGAAAAAATTCCAGAGACGTAAATTTTACCGTCTCGATTGCATGTTCCCGATTAAATACAGAGTCATTACAGATGTTGAAGTTCTGTTAAAAGAGCGTTTGGAAAAAGATGACTTTGAAACTCCTGAGGATAAAGAAATCTGCAAAGGAGCTTATGAGAAGATTTGCAAAAACTGGGAAGAGGGAACAGTTTCTGATATTAGCGGTGGGGGAATCCGTTTTCACAGTAAAAATGAGCTGAAAAAAAATACGAAGATGGAAGTGATGCTTCCCCTGTCGTTTTCCAACGGTATCGTACCGGTTAAGTTTATCATGAATGTTATTACCTGTACTTATTTTGAAGGCAGTCGGAATGCTTATGAAATCCGGGGTGAATTTGAAAATGTCAAGGATTCTGACAGAGAAACTGTAATCCGGTATGTATTTGAAGAACAGCGTCGGAGAATGAGGAAGGAGTAAAAACTCTATGACAAAAAAAGTGTTAATAGTTGATGACTCTGCACTCATGAGAAGGGTCATGTCTGATATAATAGTGGAAGATGAACAGTTGACAGTTGCAGATACTGCGAAAAATGGTAAAAATGCCATAGAGCTTCTGATGCAGGGGAATGAGTATGATATTATTCTTCTGGATTTAAAAATGCCTAAAATGGATGGCGTCCAGTTTCTGAAAGAAATGAGAAAGAACCGGATGCAGGTTCCGGTTTTGGTAGTGAGTTCGATTGCAAGTAAAAGTGCAAAAGAGACGATTGAAGCACTGGAACTTGGAGCTTTTGATTTTGTGAAGAAGCCATCTGAGAGAGTGGGAGAAGCATTTATGGGATTTCGCCGTGAACTGCTGCTCCGTGTGCATACTGCCTGTGGCTTGAAAACTGACATGTTTGAGATCAAAGTGCAGGAAGTGAAAAGCAGACCGGAACCGGCATCTCCCCCCAAAAAGGTGGCGAGACCAGTTGTTTGTAAAGGAGACAGACTTTTTGTTATTGCTTCTTCTACCGGTGGTCCCAAAGCACTGCAATCTGTTGTGCCATTGTTTCCGGCGGGATTTCCTTATCCGATTGTAGTCGTTCAGCATATGCCGGTCGGTTTTACTGCCTCGCTGGCGAGCCGTCTGAATGAACTCAGCCCTTTGAAAGTGAAGGAAGCAGAAGATGGGGAACTTCTGAAAAAAGGATATATTTATATCGCGCAGGGGGGAAAACAATGTGAACTGATTCAGAAAGAAGCGGGGAAATATGTCTTCTCGGAAAATGATAAACCGGCCAGGGGCGGCTTGCGTCCGTGTGCAGACATTTTCTTTGAATCGCTGGTAAATACGTCGTTAGACGAAATTATCTGTGGAGTTCTGACTGGTATGGGTGCAGACGCCAGCAAGGGGATTTTGCAGGTAAAGGCCTGTAAGAAGGTAAAAGTTGTTGCCCAGAACGAGAGTACCTGTGTTGTGTATGGTATGCCAAAGGCAGCAAAAATGGCAGGTGTAGTAGATGACATGGTGCCACTTGAGGATGTGGCCAGTACAATGATGAAAAAAATAGGAGTGTGAAAAGATGGATACAAGTCAATATCTGGATTTATTTATCGATGAAACCAAAGAACATTTACAGAGTTTAAATGAACATATCCTTGTATTGGAAAAAGAGCCGGAAGATGCAGATACCGTCAATGAAATTTTCCGTGCGGCACATACATTGAAAGGAATGGCAGGAACCATGGGGTTTGCTCGTATGCAGAGGCTGACTCATGATTTGGAGAATGTATTTTCTGAAATCCGTAATGGGAACATGAAGGCAAATGCAAAGCTGATTGATGTTTTGTTCCGTGGACTGGATGCTTTGGAATCCTATCTTGATATCATTTCCACAGAGGGAAATGAGGGAACCGAAGATAATGAAGATATTATTAACGATTTAAATTCTTTGCTCGAAGAACAAAGTGGCGGCAAGAGTCCGGCGGCAGATGCATCGGCTGATTCAAAAGAAAAAGAAGAAAAACCGGTAGCAAAAGAACAGAAGGAAGAAGAAAAGCCAAAAGAAGAAACTGCTCCGGCAAGCAATCCAAAGGCAAAATATGCAGACATACCGATTTCTGACTTTGAATTGTCAGCAATAAAAACTGCAAAGGATGAAGGCAAAAATGTGTTTGGAATTACTGTCTATTTGCAGGAAAACTGTATTCTCAAATCTGCCCGCGCCTTTCTTGTTTTCAAGTCTGTTGAAAATAAAGGGGAACTGATTAAGTCAGTGCCGACGACCGAGCAGATTGAGGATGAAGAGTTTGACCTTGATTTTAGCTGGATTCTTGCGACGACAGAGAGTAAAGACATAATTAAGAAACTGATATCAAGCGTCTCGGAAATTGGAGATGTAATTGTTGATGATTTCAAACTGCCGGAGGAAGAAGCGGCAAAAGATACAAAACAACCGGAAAAGAAAGCGCAGGCAGCTACGCCAGCAAAACCGGCCGAAACCCCGGCTGCAGCAAAACCGGCAGAAAACAGTGGAGACAAACCGAAGGCCAAAGGGAAAGTGGGAAGCCGTTCGGTTCGTGTTGACATAGACAAGCTCGACACGTTGATGAATCTGGTAAGCGAATTGATTATTGCAAAAAACGGTCTCGTATCAGTAAGTTCGGGTGAGACCGGTCATATTGAGAATACACAGACATTCCATGAGCAGATTGAGTATCTGGAAAGAGTGACTACCAATCTTCATGAATCGGTTATGAAAGTACGAATGGTGCCGATTGACAGTGTTGTCAACAGATTCCCGCGTATGATTCGTGATCTGAACCGTAAACTTAATAAGAAAATGGAACTGTATATGACTGGTGAGGAGACCGAACTTGACCGTACGGTTATTGATGAAATTGGCGATCCGCTGATGCATCTTCTTCGTAATTCTGCCGATCACGGCCTGGAGAGTAACGAGGAACGTATCCGTCTGGGTAAACCGGAAGTTGGTTCTATCTTCCTGGATGCTTATCAGGATGGCAACAACGTAATTATTGAAGTAAAAGATGATGGTGCCGGCATCGACCTGGAAAAAGTTCGTAAAAAGGCTCTGGATAGAGGAATTATCACTGAAAAGCAGGCGGAGACCATGACGGCTAAAGATTACATAGATCTGTTGTTCCAGCCAAGCTTTTCAACTGCTGACAAGATTACGGACGTATCCGGACGAGGCGTTGGACTTGATGTTGTAAAAACTAAAATTGAAGCGCTGGGCGGAAGCATCAGTGCCAAGACAGTTGCCGGCGAAGGAAGCGTATTTACCATCCAGCTTCCACTTACTCTGGCTATTATTCAGGCGCTTATGGTTGAGGTCTGTGGAGAGAAATATGCAATTCCTCTTGGAAATATAAATGGTATAGAAGATATCACAAAAGAGGATATCTGCTTTGTACAGTCAAAAGAAGTGATTAACCTGCGGGGAAGTGTAATTCCGATTATCCGTTTGCATGAGGTTATTGATATTGAAAAGACAGAGGAAGAAGAGACGGATTCCCTTATTGTTGTTGTTATCAAGAAGGGAGAGCAGCAGGTAGGACTTGTAGTAGACGGACTTTTAGGTCAGCAGGAAACTGTAATCAAGTCAATGGGAAGTTATATTACCAATGACAAGCTGTTCAGTGGTGCAACGATTCTCGGTGACGGTGAAGTTGCTCTGATTCTGGATACGAATACATTGATTTAGGGGGTGCCAAAATGGATGAATATATGGATGCAATAGCAGAAGTTGTGGAAGAAAAACAATATATTGTTGTAAAACTTGGTGGAGAGCAGTATGGAATTGATATCGCTCATATAGATAATATTGTGCGAATGTCCCGGATTACGCGGGTGCCAAAATCACAGCCGTATTATGTGGGTGTGATTAATCTTCGCGGTGAGGTTGTGCCGATTATGAGTCTGCGAAGAAGATTTGGTCTTGATAATGATGAATATTCTGCGTCTACCCGAATTATTATTATTCGTATGGAAGACCAGTCTTTGATTGGATTTGTAGTGGATGAAGTACGAGAAGTTGTAAATATTGACCCGAGAACGATTGAAAAACCAACATTTAAGCTGGATGAAAAGAACGCTTCTTATCTTGCGGGAATAGGCAAAAATGGTGACAGCCTGATTTCACTGCTGGATATTCAGGCAGTTATATTTGAAAAGAAACGTCATGAGTGAAGTAATACGTGTGGGGATGGCGGACTATAAAATCTGTTGTCCTCCCCAAAAGATTTCAACCCTTGGACTTGGTTCCTGTCTAGGGGTTGTCTTGTATGATAAGACAACCCAGATTTGTGGAATGGCGCATGTGATGTTGCCGGACAGTCATAGGATTACAAAAAACAAAAACCGGTTAAAGTTTGTTGATACCTGTCTGCAGGATATGTATGATGAACTTTTGAAAAGGAAGGTAAATCCTCGAAATCTGACTGCTAAAATCGCAGGTGGAGCGAAAATGTTTTGTTATAACACAAACAATGAGTTCTTTAATATTGGTGAACAAAATGTAGTTGCTGTACACAAAAAATTAGAAAGCTGGTCGATTCCAGTTTTAGCAGAAGATGTGGGAAATATTTATGGGCGGACAATTATGTTTGACCCCGGAACCGGTGAGTTGCTGATAAAAGCGGTTGGAATCGGTGATTCTGTTATATAGGAAATCTGCATGAGTGAATGGAGGAAGACATGAAATATCGTTTTATTCCGGCTTGTGTTATGCTGGTAGCAGGGCTGGTCTGCTGTCTTCTCAGTATTGTTCAGCACTGGCCGGTAATGACAAGTCTGATTACACTTGTCATAGTATTACTTGTATTTTACATGATTGGACAGATTGCTGCACAGGTTGTCGGAAAAGTAGAAGCAGAGCATCAGGCAATGATTGAAGCGGAACGAAAGAAACAGGAAGAAGAGGAACGTTTGAGACAGGAAGAAGAGGAACGTAGGATAAAGGAAGAAAAAGAGGCTGCAAAGGCAGCCAGAGAAACAGCTGGAGAGGAACTATTTTAACGTGGGAAAGGATTTAGTTGATGAGGGAAGCGGAAAGAAAAAAACTTTGGGACCGGTATGCGAAAAATAAGTCCCCGGAACTCCGAGAGCAACTGATTCTGGAATATGCCAATGTAGTAAATTTGGTGGCAGGTCGTCTCAGCATGTATCTTGGATATACAGTTGAATATGACGATTTGGTTGGATATGGGATTTTCGGACTGATTGATGCGATTGATAAGTTCGACATGACAAAAAATGTGAAATTTGAGACTTATGCCAGCCTTCGTATACGGGGTTCCATTCTTGACCAGATTCGCAAGATGGACTGGATTCCCAGAACGCTTCGGCAGAAACAGAAACAGATGGATGCGGCGGCAGCCAAGCTGGAGGCAGAAAATGGAAGACCGGCTACTCCGGATGAAATAGCAGGTGAGCTTGGAATTTCAAGAGATGAATATGATGAGTGGAAGACGGAGGCTGAATTTACCAATCTTGTTTCCCTTGACGATTATCTGGAACAGGGAAGTGAGGGCAGGATGGAAAGCTTTGGGACAAAATTCCAGCAGCCGGAAGCCGCAGTGCAAAAACAGGAACTCAAGGAAATGCTTGTGGAGGCACTGAAAACATTAACAGAAAAAGAACAGAAGGTAATTACGCTTTATTATTATGAAGAATTAACATTGAAGGAGATTAGCCAGATTTTGAGTGTTTCAGAATCCAGAGTTTCCCAGCTGCATACGAAAGCTCTTCAAAAAATTAAGGTGCAGTTAGGTGACGCGGTAGATTTGCTAAACTTGTTCTAATCAGTTCAGGGGAGGTGAGCGTATGGCGGTAAACGGATACTTTCAATTGGAATTTGATAAGGGAAAGGTCTGGTTTCGAGCGTATACACCGAAAAACGGTGGTAGAATGTTTGAAACCAATGAAGTTCTGAATTATTTGGAAATGATTTCATTTCCTGAATATGATACGGTAAAACTGGACAGTTATATACAGAAACAGGAATTTGCGGAACCATTTTTAATGCTGGAAGGAGAAATTATTCCAGAGACAGAAAAATGTGTGGTGACGATTTCGGATAAAGGAGAGCGGGCTCTGGTCCGTTTTTATCCACCGACTACTGGTGGAGCAATGCTGACAGAACAAGATATAATCAGTGATTTACAATGCGCGGGAGTAAAACAGGGAATTCGTAGGAAAGCGATTCGGCATTTCCTCAATGACCGCGAATACTGTAGGGATTACATCATGGCAGAGGCAACCTATCCGGTAGAGGGAAAAGATGCGTCCGTTCAGTATTTTTTTGATGTAAATGCAACTGCTAAACCTAAATTAAATGAGGATGGAAGTGTTGACTTTCATCACTTGGGAAATATTGTAGTGGTTGAAGCGGGAACGAAACTTGCTTCTCTAGAACCGGCTGACAGGGGAGTACAGGGGATTTCTGTTCTGGGAACGCCGTTGTATCCGAAGAAGGTAAGGACACTGAGGCTTCGCTGTGGGCGAAATATCCGTATGTCAGAGGATAAGTGTCATCTATATGCAGAAGTTTCCGGGTATGTAACTCTGGTAGATGATATGGTAATGCTTTCCGATATATACCGCGTGCCGGCAAATGTAGATGCGTCCACCGGAGATATCCAGTTTAACGGGACGGTGGAAGTCGCGGGAAATGTCAATACCGGATATTCAATAGACGCAACCGGAGATATTATTGTAAATGGTGTCGTTGAGGGGGCAATCCTGAAGGCTGGTGGAAATATTGTAATAAAACGTGGAATGCAGGGTATGGAACGCGGAGAATTAGAGGCGGCAGGAAACATTACCGCAAAATTTCTGGAAAACTGCAAAGTGAAATGTGGTGGATGTCTGAAAGCGGATGCTGTCCTGCACAGTGAAGTGGAATGCAGGGATACGATAGATGTCCGGGGAAAAAAGGGTCTTATAAACGGCGGATATGTGAAAACGTATTCTTCCATAACTGCTACTTCGCTTGGCTCAACGATGGGAACCGCAACAAAAGTGGAGGTTATGTCGGAAAGGGACCTGATTCTCAAAAAAAATGAATTGCAGGATAAGATTGACGAGGTTGAACAGACACTTCAGAAAATTGATAAGATTGCGCTAACTGTGAAGGCCCAGCTTGCTCAGAGGAAAGAAATTACGAAAGAACAGTATAATTATATTAAGCAGGCTACAGAGAAAAAACCTGCACTTAAGAAGGAACTTCGGGAGATGAGATATGAACAGGAGTGTATTCAGTCGCTGATTGATATGAACCGGTTTGCCTGCATTCGTGTAGAGGGTGAACTGCATTCCGGAGTAAAAACTGTGGTGAGAGACGCTATGAAAATCCAGCATGACCATTTATGTCACTGTCGTTTTGTCCGAGATGGTGCAGATGTCAAAATGGAAGGTCTGTAAAGGAGAGTGACAACATATGGCGATAAATTCCATTGATGCATTAACGATGCTCCCGCGTACTGTTGAGGCGGCACAATTGCAGGGTAAAGAGCAGAACCAGATGCAGCATGCGGCTGAACAGCCGGGCATCCAGTTTCAGCAAAAAACAGAGCACGATGCCAGACAAACCGTGGAATCCCAGGAGAGCGAAACGGATGATTATGACAGGGAAGATGGCGAGAGCAGAGGCAAAGGTTCCGGCGTTGTCAGGAAAAAGAAACGTGGGAAAGAAAAAAAAGAAGCCCCTGTGGCTCCACGTTCCAACAGTAGTTTTGATATTATGATATGATGCCAGGGGCAAAAGGTCAGATCATCTTTTGCCCCGGCCTTGTATAGAAAAAGAGTCGTGCGCGATTGGAGGAAGTATGACAGGTTTAGAAGTTTGTTTAATAATAATTGGATTTATATGCATCTGTGCAAGTTTTTTTGTGAGCCGGAGAGGAGTCGGAGAGGAAACAGAGGTTTCTGCTGCCAGTGGTGGTCCGGCTGCTGAGGTGTGGACAGAAAAGGACGAACAGATTGTGAGACAGCGTCTGGAGGAAATTTTAAATGAACTTCAGACCGGTTATGTGCAAGAAGCAAAAGATCAGATGGGAGCTGTCTGTAATGAGAAAATAATGGCTGTTGATGAATTTTCCAGCCAGATTCTTGAAAAAATAAACAGCAACCATCAGGAAGTTGTGTTTATGTACAATATGCTGAGTGAAAAACAGAAAGAGTTGAAGGCACTGATGTCAGAAACCGTAAAGCCGGTTCGGCAAACGACAACTGACATCCCAGTGAAAACTTCGGCACCTGCGGATACTGTTGTGGCAAGAAAACCGCAGAAAACCGGAACACAGGCAAAATCGCTGCAGACATCTAAGAAGCCGGCTGCCCCAACGGGGCTGGCTCAGGTAAAAAAGACAACTTCCAGACAGGAGATATCCAAAACAGCAGACAGGCAGAAAAAACCACAGGAAATGATAAAAAAAGAAAAGAAGCAGCCGGAAAACAGTGTTCCCGGAAATGTTAATCTACAGATTCAGAAAATGTATAAAGAAGGAAAGTCTGTCCTGGAGATTTCAAAGGCATTGGATATCGGACAGGGTGAAGTGAAACTGGTAATTGCACTGTACGGAGGAAGGAAAAAGTGAAAAAAACAGGTATAAAGTATTTTCTCCGGGGGCTTGGCGTGGGAATTGTATTGACCGCTCTGGCTTTTTCCATTGGTTACCGGGTAAATGCCCCCAAACAAAATGTTGTAGAGCAGGCAAAAGAGCTTGGTATGGTGTTCCCGGAAGGAACGGCAGTTCCCGTGGCTGTAACAGAGCAGCCGGTACAGGAAACTCCGGCTCAGGAAACTCCGGCTCGGGAAACTCCGGCACAGACAGAGACTGCGACAAGACGCCCGAAACAGAGCGAAAAACCGCAGAATACACCAAAAAGCGAAGAGGACATAAAAGGAACAAGGTTTACCGTACGGGGAGGACTTCTTTCGAGCTCGGTAGCAAGAGAAATGATGGAAGCAGGAATTATAAAGAGCGATAAGGCGTTGGATGATTATCTGGAGCAAAGTGGTTATGCAACTGAAATACGGGCAGGAACATATTTTATTCCAAAAGGAGCCGGTTATGAAGAAATTGCAAGAATTATCACAGGCCGTGATTAAATGTACTTGCATTTTCTAATTTAGTATGATATACTAAATCGGATTGAGAAATCACGTCAGTTGATTTTTTGTATGGTGCCACTGGCAGAGGAACTGCTTTTGGTTTACAAAAGATATGAAACTGGCGGAAGAAAAAACCAAATGGAGGTATGAAATAATGAGTGTTATTTCAATGAAACAGTTACTGGAAGCAGGTGTTCATTTTGGACATCAGACAAGAAGATGGAATCCTAAAATGGCAGAGTACATCTACACAGAGAGAAATGGTATTTATATCATCGATCTTCAGAAATCTGTCGGAAAAGTGGATGAAGCTTACAATGTTATCAAAGACATTGCAGCAGACGGTGGAAAAATCCTGTTTGTAGGTACGAAAAAACAGGCACAGGATTCTATTAAAGCAGAAGCAGAGCGCTGTGGAATGTTCTATGTAAATGAGAGATGGCTCGGTGGTATGCTGACAAACTTCAAGACAATCCAGACTCGTATCAAGAGACTGAAAGCAATTGAGAAGATGTCTGAAGATGGAACTTTTGATGTTCTTCCTAAGAAAGAAGTTATCAATCTTAAAAAAGAGTGGGCAAAGCTTGAGAAGAACCTGGGCGGAATCAAAGAAATGAAAGATATTCCGGATGCAATTTTTGTTGTTGACCCGAAAAAGGAGAGAATTTGTATTCAGGAAGCTCATATTCTGGGTATTCCATTGATTGGTATCGTAGATACAAACTGTGATCCGGAAGAACTGGATTATGTTATTCCAGGAAATGACGATGCTATCCGTGCTGTAAAACTGATCGTATCTAAAATGGCAGATGCTGTTATCGAGGCAAATCAGGGCGAGTCTATGGCAGATGAGCCGGTAGAAGAAGCAGTAGAAGAAGCAGCAGAGGCATAAGAATCGAATAGAAGGATAATAGAAAGGTAGGAATTTACAATGGCTATTTCAGCATCAATGGTAAAAGAACTGAGAGAGATGACAGGTGCCGGAATGATGGATTGTAAGAAAGCTCTTACAAACACAGACGGCGATATGGATAAAGCAGTAGAGTGGCTTCGTGAGAATGGTCTTGCAAAAGCAGAGAAAAAAGCAGGACGTATCGCAGCAGAAGGTCTTGTAGCAGTTAAGGTCAGTGATGACAAAAAGAAAGCTGCTATCGTTGAGGTAAACTCAGAGACCGATTTCGTTGCCAAAAATGATGTATTCCAGAAACTGGTTGATTCTGTTGCATCACAGGCAATCAACACCGGAGCATCTGATATGGATGCATTTATGGCTGAACCATGGATTGAGGATTCTTCCGTTACAGTAGAAGAGAATCTGAAAAACATGATTGCTAAAATCGGTGAGAACATGAATATCCGTCGTTTCGAGAAAATGGAGCAGGGCAATGGTATGATTGTTTCCTATATCCATGCAGGCGGTAAAATCGGTGTTTTGATTTCTGCTGAGACAGATAATACTGGAGCAGAGGTTGAAGAGTGCCTGAAAAATGTAGCAATGCAGGTAGCTGCCATGAATCCTCAGTATCTTTCTTCCGATGATGTATCCGAAGAGTACAAAGAGAAAGAGAAAGAGGTTCTTCTGGCTCAGGCAAAGAACGATCCGAAAAACGCTGGTAAACCGGACAATATCATTGAGAAAATGATCATCGGACGTCTGAATAAAGAACTCAAAGAAGTTTGTCTTACCGAGCAGGTATATGTAAAAGCTGAGAACAAGGAGACGGTTGCCAAATATGTTGAGGCTGTTGCCAAAGCAAATGGCTGCAATATCAAACTGAATCAGTTTATCCGTTTTGAGACCGGTGAAGGTCTTGAGAAAAAAGAGGAAGATTTTGCAGCAGAAGTTGCAGCTCAGATGGCAGGAAACTAAGTTTCCGGAATATTTGAATGAAATGATAAGGCATCATTGCTTATAGAAATATAGGTAATGATGTC
>JAXEJU010000071.1:0-42852 GCA_034101395.1 Eubacterium sp.
TACAGATGCGGGTAATACTGTCCGCATCTGCTGACCGCAAGCGGTCAGATGGACGGCAGAGGCATCCGTGCGTTTGCACGCACTCCTGCCCCTTGCTCGTCCCCCACTAACCAGGCTATGGGGAATGCGATAGGAAGTGTCACGCCGAACAACAATTTATCTGTTAAAATCCTCATATGGCAGAGATTAAAAAACATCTGCCGAGCAAATTATTACATCCGTTTGTCAATGAGTGCGCTTTGTGGTACAATGGTGCTATTCAAAGGGGGAATTTTATGAAATTAAGAAAATTATTTATAGGTGCAGTTTTAGCGGTAGGTTTCATGGGGGTATCAGTAAACGCAAGTGCGAAGGCTGAGCCAAAGGTAATAACAATAAAGAAGGCATCCCAGTATAAGAAGGGTTATAAGAAAGCATTAGCTTGTTTCAAAGCGGACAAGCCATTCAAGTTCAAAGGCGAATACAAATTTGAGAAGAGAGCCAGACTTGGCATTGAGAAATATCTTAAGAAACAGCACAATATCAAGTCACTTCCATCGTTTAAGTATGTAAATACCAAGGAGGTGTCAAAGATTAAGAAATACAAAAATTGTGTCAAATATATGGGTTTGATATGCAAGGATATCAGAGAGTGTTACGATTACGCTCTTTCTCGTAAGGATGTGAAAGCTAGATACCGCAGACCTGCCACACAGGAGGAATTAGATGAAATAAGTGCAGAGAGAGGTTATACAGTTACCTATGCAGCTATACCATATTACGACTACGTCTACAAAGGTGTGTCTGATGATGAGATTCTAGCTGACGTCCTTGGTTGTTATTTTAATTATACCATGAAATACAAGGTAAGTCAAGATGCTTTTTATCTTTCAGACCCAGAAAAAATATATCGAGGTACTTATAAAGGTGATTGTGGTAGAAGTTCACAGGCAGTAATGGAAATAGTAGAAGCACTTGGTTTTGAAACGAGGTATTTTAGAAGTGAGGCAGAGAATCACGGTTGGGCTTGTATGAAGATTAAAGATATAACAGGTAAGACCTACTGGAAGGGTGTTGGGGGTACAGCAGCATCAAGTGACATGGAGTTAAATGGTAAGAAGGAATATAAGGAAGACCCATCAATAAAGCAAACAGGGACTGGTCTTGATGATGGCACAGTTGCTTACATTAAAAACTTATGTAAGAGTCATCGATAAAAGGGGACAAGCCTAGACAAAGAGTACTCGCAAGTTGAGTACTCTTTTTTTATTATTGATATACTACTAATGTGTTATGAGTGTATTTTGTGCAGGGTTTGGTTACACTTTTGGTTACACTTTAAAAACGAAGTGCGAAAACTCCTTTCTTTTCGTTGTTTTTTGTGTGATTTTAGGGTTCGAGTCCCGTCTCGCGCTTTTTCTTTTTTTGTGGGAAGCCCCGAAAAATGGGGCTTCCCAGTTTTTTTCACGAATAAAAAAATGTAGACACCGATAGACATTGTACGTTCCGATTACAAACTTCTTTGCATTGTATGGTCAAATATGATATATTGGATATAATAATCCGGCAATTGAGGATTGTATTTGGTCATTGAGCGATTCTTTCTTGCAAACATGGTTATATTTTGATAAACTATTCTATCAGAGAACGAAGGAACTAAATAGCGCTTATAGTAAGCGCAGAAATGAGGGAATTATGGAACTAACAAGTATACGGAACTTGTTCCGTGAAAAGGAGCGGTATCTCGGACAGACGGTTACCGTTGGGGGATGGCTGCGAAGTGTCAGGGATTCGAAAACGTTTGGATTTCTTGTTGTGAATGACGGAACATTTTTTGAACCGCTTCAGGTAGTATATGCCGATAAACTGGAAAATTTTGCAAAGATTTCGAAGCTGAATGTCGGAGCTGCCGTGATTGTGACAGGTAAGCTTGTGGCAACACCGGATGCGAAACAGCCTTTTGAAATACAGGCAGATGAGGTTTTGATCGAGGGTGAATCTGCACCGGATTATCCGCTGCAGAAAAAGCGTCACAGTTTTGAGTATCTGCGCACAATTTCTCATCTGCGTCCAAGAACGAATACCTTTCAGGCAGTATTTCGTGTTCGTTCCCTGATTGCGTATGCAATTCATAAATTTTTTCAGGAGAGAGAATTTGTGTATGTACACACACCTCTTATTACCGGCAGTGACTGTGAGGGAGCAGGGGAGATGTTCCGTGTTACCACACTGGATATGGAAAATCTGCCGATGACAGAGGATGGAACGGTTGACTATTCGAAAGATTTCTTTAACAAAGAAACCAATCTGACCGTGAGCGGACAGTTGAATGGCGAGACGTATGCGATGGCATTTAAAAATATTTACACATTTGGTCCGACTTTCCGTGCAGAGAACTCGAATACAACCCGGCATGCCGCGGAATTTTGGATGATAGAGCCGGAAATTGCCTTTGCAGATTTGAAAGATGATATGGTGCTGGCAGAGAGTATGCTCAAATACATTATTTCCTATGTCCTTGAAAATGCGCCGGAAGAGATGGATTTCTTTAATAAATTTGTTGATAAGGGGCTGATTGAGCGACTGAAACATGTGCTGAATTCCGATTTTGGCCATGTGACTTATACAGAAGCCATTGAACTTTTGGAAAAGCATAATGACAAATTTGAGTATAAAGTTTCCTGGGGATGCGATTTGCAGACCGAGCACGAGAGATATCTCACAGAAGAAATATTTAAGCGTCCGGTATTTGTAACCGATTATCCAAAAGAAATTAAGGCATTTTATATGAAAATGAACGAGGATGGCAGGACAGTAGCTGCCATGGACTGTCTGGTTCCCGGTATTGGAGAAATCATCGGGGGAAGCCAGAGAGAGGATGATTATGACAAACTTGTCAAACGAATGGAAGAGTGCGGACTGGCTAAAGAAGATTATGAATTTTATCTAGATCTGCGCCGCTTTGGTACAGCCAGACATGCCGGTTTCGGACTGGGATTTGAGAGATGTGTTATGTACCTTACCGGAATGTCCAATATCCGGGATGTTATTCCATTCCCGCGTACGGTTAACAACTGTGACCTGTAAAAGGAAGCAGTGAATATAGTAAAAATGGAGGGAAGATAAATGAATCTTGTAGTACCTAATAATTATCATTCTGCTTTAGATATCCGCGAAACGGAAGTGGCGATTAAAACAGTAAAGGATTTTTTTGAAAAAGCACTGGCTGCTAATCTCAATCTTACCCGAGTATCTGCACCGCTTTTTGTGGCGCCGGAATCCGGACTCAATGACAATCTGAATGGTGTGGAGCGCCCGGTAAGCTTTGGTATCAAAGAACAGGGAGATAAAGAGGTAGAAATTGTACATTCACTTGCCAAATGGAAACGTCATGCACTTAAACGTTATGGATTTCGTCACGGCGAGGGACTGTATACCGATATGAATGCAATCCGAAGGGATGAAGATACGGATAATCTGCACTCCATTTTTGTTGACCAGTGGGACTGGGAATGTATCATCGATAAAGGGGAACGAAATCTGGATACATTGAAAAAGACGGTTCAGAAAGTGTATCAGTCACTTCAGGAAACCGAGGATTTCATGTCGGTTCAGTATAAGTATATTCAGAAATCACTTCCTCTGAGCATTACTTTTCTGACAACGCAGGATCTGGAGAATAAGTATCCGGATAAAACACCAAAAGAAAGAGAATATCTGGCAGTGAAAGACTATGGTGCTATTTTTCTTATGCAGATAGGAGATAAACTGGCATCCGGTGAGCCACATGACGGAAGGGCACCGGACTATGATGACTGGTCTTTAAATGGTGACATTATCGTTTATTATCCGGTGCTTGATATCGCACTTGAACTTTCGTCTATGGGAATTCGTGTGGATGAGAAGGCACTGATGGAACAGCTGGAAAAAGCGGGGTGTCCGGAACGCGCCGAACTTCCATTCCAGAAGGAGATACTGAATAAAGAACTTCCGTATACGATAGGGGGAGGTATCGGCCAGTCCAGAATCTGTATGTTTTTCCTGAAGAAAGCACATATTGGTGAAGTACAGGCGTCCCAGTGGCCGGATGATGTAGTTGAAGAAGCAAAACAGAAGAATATTAACCTGCTGTAAAAAGTGAAAAACGGTTCAGTATGTAATTTTGCTGAACCGTTTGCTTATAAAAAGGATGTGACAGAATAATGAATAATTTTACATTTTATACCCCGACGTATTTTGATTTTGGAGCGGATGCCGAAACTCATGTGGCAGAACTAATCAAACGTTTTGGTGGAACAAAAGTGCTGCTCCATTATGGTGGTGGCTCTATTAAAAAAAGCGGATTGTATGACCGCGTTAAAGAATGTCTCTCAGATGCGCAGATTCCTTATGTAGAGCTTGGCGGGGTGAAACCAAATCCAAGAAGCGGTCTGGTGTATGAGGGGATTGAACTGTGTAAAAAAGAAAATGTGGACTTTGTGCTGGCAGTCGGTGGTGGCAGTACGATAGATTCGGCAAAAGCAATTGCGGCAGGGGCATTGTATGAGGGAGATTTTCTTGATTTTTATAAGGGAAAGAAAACCATTGAAAAAGCGCTGCCTGTCGGTACAATCCTTACGATTGCGGCCGCTGGTAGTGAGGGCTCGCCAAATACCGTAATTACCGATGAGAAGACCCAGATTAAGACTGGTGCGAGAAGTGAGCTTTTGCGTCCGAGATTTTCTATTCTGAATCCAGCACTTACCTGTACTTTGCCGCCTTACCAGACGGCAGCAGGAATTACCGATATTATGGTGCATGTGTGTGAACGTTATTTTTCAAATACAAAAGAAGTCGAAATTACAGACCGTCTCTGTGAAGCGGTGTTAAAGACGATGATCTGCGAGGCACCGAGAGTAATGGAAAACCCGGATAACTACGATGCCCGTGCCAACATTATGTGGGCGGGAATGCTTGCGCATAACAATATTTGTGGTGTCGGAAGAGTGCAGGACTGGGCGAGCCATCATATTGAGCACGAATTATCTGCTCTGTATGATGTGACACACGGAGCCGGGCTTGCAGTGATCACCCCTCTCTGGATGCGCTATGTGCTGGAAATCAATCCGGATAAACTCGTTTTGTTTGCCACTCGCGTATGGAATATTGACCTCAACATAGAAAATCCAAAAGAGACAGCATTGAGGGGAATTGAAGCATTTGAGAATTTTCTTCACAAAATCGGTATGCCTGCTTCTTTTGAGGAAATCGGTGCTAGGGAAGAAGATATTCCTCTTATGGTGGACAAGCTTCTTGGCGGCAGGGAAACAGAAGGAAATTATGTGAAGCTCACAAGGGAAGATGTTATCCATATTTTTGAGAGCGCAGTGAAAGGATAAAGTAAGTATGGATCAGAATGATTTTATGCGCCAGATGATGGAACTGGTCGAGTTTGGCAGGACAAAGGAAAACGTACTGACAAAGGACGAAATCGCCGATTATTGTGGAGATATGTCTCTGACGGATGAACAGCTGGAACTTGTTTATGCGTATCTGACGGAACATCAGATACAGGTATCCGGATATGTGAAAAAAAATGAGTCAGAACCAAAACCACCGGAAAAGGAAAGTGCGGCAGATTCCAAATATCTGCGAATTTATCGGAGAGAGCTGCGGGAACTTCCGTCCTACACGCCGGATGAAATAGAAGTTTTGTATGAAAGACTCCGCAGCGGCGAGGAGTCGGTGACACATCAGGTGATAGAAGCGCATCTTGGACGTGTTGTGACTCTGGCAGGAAAATATAAGGGGCGGGGTGTTCTTCTGGAGGATCTGATTCAGGAGGGCAACCTGGAACTTATGACATGTGTCTCCATGCTCTGTGGTAACCGAGAAGTCGTTGATTTTAAAAAAGCGATAGACCATGCCGTAAGAAGTCGGCTGATAGAGCTTGTGGACGAGGAACTTGCCGGGAGTGACAGCGAGAATTCCATACTGGCAAGAGTAAATCTTCTTCTGGAGGCGACCCGTGTGCTGGCAGAAGAAAATGGAAGAATTGCTACTGTGGAAGAACTTTCCGAGTTCACCCGTATGGACAGGGAAGAAATTGAAATGTATGTGGAGCTTTCCCGGGGAAAGATTGAACTGGGAAAGGAAAATGGATAAAAAATAACCGGATATGAATGGAGGATTCCAATGGACGGTTTGTATTCTCTGGGGGCTCTGGTAGAGCCCCTTTGTCTGTGGTACAGAGAAAATAAACGGAGTATGCCGTGGCGGGATGACCCCGCTCCGTATCATGTATGGCTTTCAGAAATTATGCTTCAACAGACAAGGATTGAGGCAGTAAAGGCGTATTATGAGCGATTTACAAAAAGGCTTCCGGATGTGGAGGCGCTTGCTACTGTGCCGGAGGAAGAACTTTTGAAATTATGGGAAGGCCTTGGCTACTATAACAGGGCGAGAAATCTTAAAAAGGCCGCTGTGCTTATGGTAGAGCGTTATGACGGGAAGCTGCCTGCAGATTATGAACTGCTGATGGAACTGCCCGGAATCGGCAGTTACACGGCGGGTGCAGTCGCTTCTATCGCCTATGGAATTCCGGCTCCGGCAGTTGACGGAAATGTACTCCGTGTGACCATGCGCTTTCTGAACTGCCGGGATGATATTGGGCGGATGGCGGTGCGAAAGAAAATGGAACGTTCTGTGATGGATGTGATTCCAAAAGATTGTCCAGGCGACTTTAATCAGGCGCTCATGGAACTTGGGGAGACTGTCTGTATCCCAAACGGAGTACCATTGTGCGAAAAATGCCCATTGGAAAATCTTTGTGCCGGACATCAGATGGGAAATGAAAAGGAATTACCGGTCAGGAAGGAAAAGAAGGCAAGAAGAGTTGAAAAACGTACGATACTTGTTTTTGAGAGAAATGGGTGTATCGGAATCACCAGGCGCCCGGACAGTGGGTTGTTAGCCGGTCTGTGGGAATTTCCCTCTCTGGATGGTCATATGGGAATATCCGGACTCAGGGAGTGGTTAAAAGAGCGGAAGATAAACGTGGAGACTGTTGCGAGAATGGGACGTGCAAAACATATATTTTCTCATGTTGAATGGCATATGACGGGATACCGCATTGTACTTGCAGAAAATACACTACCAGATATTGTGCCAGGACTTATCTGGGCACAACGTGAGCAACTCAGTGATATGTATGCGGTACCGGTCGCATTTCGCTTCTTTTTGGAGCAGATATTCGCTTCTGTCCGCTAAAAACAAAGGTTTTTTTGAATTCTACAAAGATAGTAAAAACACATGATATGGTGTGTAAGAAATAAAAAAATACAAAAAAATCCCAATATGTAGTAGACAACCCTCGCGCAGAGTGATATAATGGGGCACATAGCTGAAAAGATTGAGAAAGGGCAGTGACATAGACATCATCTTATGGCACAGGCTGTATGGAAAGGAGTTATTGAAGTGAGGGTTATCAAAAGAGATGGGCGTATGGTGGAATATGACCGCAATAAAATACTGATTGCGATTCGCAAAGCGAATGCAGAGGTAGAGCCATTTGAACGTGCGGCAGATGACATGATAGATGGAATTGTTGCCGGTATCGAGAATTTAAAGCGCGATACGATACAGGTGGAGGATATTCAGGATATTATCGAGCAGAAACTGATGGCTGCCGGGAAATTTGCTTTGGCCAAAAAATATATTATTTACCGCTATACAAGAGAGCTTGTCCGAAAGGCTAATACTACGGATGACTCCATCATGAGTCTGATTCAGAACAGCAACAAAGATGTCATGGAGGAAAATTCCAACAAAAATGCTTATGTTGCCAGCACGCAGCGTGATTTGATTGCCGGAGAAGTTTCAAAGGATCTGACAAAACGTGTTCTGCTTCCGGAGAAAATTACCAAAGCCCATGAAGAAGGTGTGCTTCATTTTCACGATATGGATTACTTTATCCAGCCGATTTTTAACTGTTGCCTGATAAATATTGGTGATATGCTTGACAATGGAACAGTTATGAACGGCAAACTCATTGAGAGCCCGAAGAGTTTTCAGGTTGCCTGTACGGTTGTGACACAGATTATTTCCGCAGTGGCCAGCAGCCAGTATGGCGGACAGTCGGTGGACACCAGACATCTTGGGAAATACCTGAGAAAGAGTGCAGAAAAGTACCGTACCCATTATCAGGAAAAGTACGGGGAAAGACTGGATAAAGATCTTCTGGAGCAGTTTGTAAAAGACCGTGTGAATGATGAACTGCGTTCTGGTGTACAGACGATACAATACCAGATTAATACCTTGATGACGACAAATGGCCAGTCTCCGTTTGTAACCCTGTTTTTAAATCTGGATGCAGATGATGAGTATATTGAAGAGAATGCCATGATTATTGAGGAAATTCTTCGTCAGCGTCTGGAAGGAATAAAGAACGAAAAGGGCGTTTACGTGACGCCTGCATTTCCAAAGCTGATTTATGTACTGGATGAGCACAATGCTCTGAAGGGCGGGAAATATGACTATATAACAAAGCTTGCGGTCAAATGTTCGGCAAAGCGTATGTATCCGGATTATATCTCTGCTAAAAAGATGCGTGAGAATTATGAGGGGAATGTGTTCAGTTGTATGGGCTGCCGCAGTTTCCTCACACCGTGGAAAGATGAAAACGGTGAGTATAAGTTTGAGGGACGTTTCAATCAGGGAGTTGTCAGCCTGAATCTTCCACAAATTGGTATTTTGGCAAAAGGAGATATGGAGTATTTCTGGCAGCTTCTGGAAGAGCGTCTGTCACTCTGCTTTGAGGCGCTGATGTGCCGTCATCGTGCCCTGGAGGGGGTAACCAGTGATGTCAGCCCGATTCACTGGCAGTATGGTGCGATTGCCCGTCTGGATAAAAAAGAAAAAATTGATAAACTTCTTCACGGTGGTTATTCCACGATTTCACTTGGCTATATCGGCCTATATGAGGTGACAAAGCTGATGACCGGAGAGAGCCAGACGACAGAGAAGGGAAGCGAATTTGCCAAAGCTCTAATGAACCGGTTACGCAAGGCGACGGATACATGGAAGGAAGAGACAGGAATCCATTTCGGTCTTTATGGTACCCCGGCAGAGAGCCTCTGTTACCGGTTTGCGGAAATCGATAAAAAACGTTTTGGTGTTATCGAAGATGTGACAGATAAAGGGTATTATACAAATTCGTACCATGTGGATGTCAGAGAGAAAATTGATGCATTCAGCAAATTTGATTTTGAGAGCCAGTTTCAGGTGATTTCCTCTGGCGGAGCGATTTCTTATGTGGAAATACCAAATCTGCGGGATAATCTGCCAGCGATTGAGGAGCTTGTGAAATATATTTATGATAATATTCAGTATGCAGAATTCAATACCAAATCCGATTACTGCCATGTGTGCGGTTATGATGGAGAAATTACTGTCAATGATAATTTGGAGTGGGAATGTCCAAACTGTGGAAATAAAGATCACGACAAAATGAATGTGACGAGAAGAACGTGTGGATATCTCGGAGAAAATTTCTGGAATGTAGGTAAAACGAAAGAAATCAACTCGCGTGTTCTTCATTTATAAGAATTTCATGTTCAGCAGAAATCAGGCAGATTTGATGGATAAAGGGTATGTGTGAGTGGAGGGCAGTTATGAATTACGCAGATATCAAGCAGTATGACGTGGCAAATGGAATTGGTGTACGGGTTTCCTTATTTGTCAGCGGATGTACCCATCATTGTAAAGAATGTTTTAACAAAGAAGCATGGGATTTTGATTATGGAAAGCCATTTACGGATAAAGAGGCAGATGATATCATTTCCTATCTGAAACCGGATTATGTGGCTGGATTGTCTCTGCTTGGCGGTGAACCATTAGAACCGGTTAATCAGGAAGGGCTGCTTCCGCTCTTGCGGCGGGTTCACAACGAGTATCCCAATAAAACAGTCTGGTGCTATACGGGATATCTGTTTGACAGAGATATTCTGGGGCGAATGTGCAGGGAATCCGATGTGACGAAAGAAATACTATCTTACATAGATATTCTTGTCGATGGCGAGTTTGTTTTAGAACGCAAAAACCTTAAGGTGAATTTCCGTGGTTCGGATAATCAGAGGATTATTGACGTAAAAAAGTCCCTGGAAACCGGTGAAATAGTTCACTGGGAAGGGGAAGTGACGGCAGGATAAATAGAAAAGACATCGGGAGGAAAAGAAATGAGTGGTATACAGAAAACCAGATTACGTGTAAAAAAAATAAGAGAACAGGCGCAAATACCACATTATGGGACAGACTTTGCAGCAGGTGCGGATTTGTATGCCTGTCTGGATGAACCACTTACGATTAAGGCGGGGACGACGGAATTTATTCCTACAGGACTGGCAATGGAAATACCGGCTGGTATGGTTGGTCTGATTTATGCCAGAAGTGGTCTTGCCTGTAAAAAGGGACTGGCGCCGGCTAATAAAGTAGGTGTGATTGATTCAGATTACCGGGGAGAAATTATGATAGCTCTTTATAACCATTCATGTGAGGATATTACCATCGAATCGGGCGAACGGGTAGCGCAGATGATGATAGCACCTTATATCTTTGCGGAGTATGAAGAGACGGATGAATTGTCAGATACGGTCCGTGGAGAAGGTGGATTTGGATCTACGGGAAAGAAATAGCATTGCCTAAAACGAAAAAGTCTGCTATATTAATATCTGTAAAAAGTTTCAGTAAGAAAAGTGAGGAATAAATCGTATGGGAATGACAATGACACAGAAGATTCTGGCAGCTCATGCAGGATTGGAATATGTGACTGCCGGACAACTGATTGAAGCCGATCTGGATCTGGTGCTGGCAAATGATATTACAGGGCCGGTGGCGATTCATGAGGTAGAGAAGCTCAATAAAAAAGCGGTGTTTGATAAGGACAAGATTGCTCTTGTACCGGATCATTTTGCACCAAACAAAGACATAAAATCTGCGGAGCATTGTAAATGTGTCCGCGAATATGCGAAGGCGCAGGGAATTACTAACTATTTTGAAGTGGGTGAAATGGGAATTGAGCATGCGCTGCTTCCGGAAAAGGGACTGATTGTGGCAGGTGAGACGTGTATAGGCGCAGATTCGCATACGTGTACATATGGTGCACTTGGTGCGTTTTCCACAGGTGTTGGAAGTACCGATATGGGAGCTGGTATGATTACCGGAAAGGCATGGTTTAAAGTTCCTTCTGCTATCCGGGTTGTATTGAAAGGAAAACTGAACAAATGGGTGAGTGGTAAAGACGTTATTCTCCATTTAATTGGGAAAATCGGCGTGGATGGAGCCCTGTACCGCTCCTTGGAATTTACCGGAGACGGAGTGGCAAGTCTTTCTATGGATGATCGGTTTACAATTGCCAATATGGCGATAGAGGCGGGAGCTAAAAATGGTATTTTCCCGGTGGATGATAAAACGATTGCTTATATGAAAGAGCATTCGACAAAAGACTATACAGTGTATGAGCCGGATGAGGATGCAGAATACGATGAGACAATTACCATTGATTTGGACAGCCTTGAGCCGACGGTGGCATTTCCTCATTTGCCGGAGAACACAAAAACAGTCAGGGAATCCGGCGAGGTGGCGATTGACCAGGTGGTAATCGGTTCCTGTACCAATGGCCGTATTGAGGATATGCGCGTCGCTGCAAAGATACTGGAGGGACGCAAGGTAAAGAAAGGAATCCGCTGTATCGTGATACCTGCGACACAGGCGATTTATCTGCAGTCGATAGAAGAGGGGCTGACCCAGATCTTTATAAAGGCAGGTGCTATTGTCAGCACACCTACCTGTGGACCTTGTCTGGGGGGACATATGGGAATCCTCGCAGAGGGTGAGCGCGCAGTATCAACTACAAACCGTAACTTTGTAGGACGGATGGGACATATCGATTCCGAAATTTATCTGGCAAGCCCGGCAGTGGCAGCGGCCAGTGCCATAACGGGTAAAATATCAGAACCGTCAGAGCTTGGACTTTAAGGAGGATTGTGATGAAAGCACTTGGAAAAGTATTTAAGTATGGAGACAATGTAGATACCGATGTAATTATTCCGGCGCGTTATCTGAATTCCTCTGATCCGGCGGAGCTGGCAACTCATTGTATGGAGGATATTGATAAAGATTTTGTGAAAAATGTAAAAAAAGGTGATATAATCGTGGCAGAGAAAAATTTTGGCTGCGGTTCGTCCCGTGAGCATGCGCCGATTGCCATTAAAGCATCCGGAGTAAGCTGTGTAATTGCGGAGACATTTGCCCGCATTTTCTATCGAAATTCCATTAATATCGGACTGCCTATTATCGAGTGCCGGGAGGCTTCGGAGAAGATAGAAGCAGGCGATGAAGTGGAAATTGATTTTGATAGTGGTATTATTACGAATAAAACCAAAAATGAAAGTTATCAGGGACAGGCGTTTCCTGAGTTTATGCAGCGAATTATTAAGGCCGAAGGGCTGATGAATTATATCAATGCGAAAGATGAATAATTTAATAAAGAACTGCACTTGCAGTTATGAAAAGCGGCGGAGTTAGTCACGTCGCTTTTTGTGCGAAAAAAGAACGGAAGGAGCCTGAAATGGAAAATAATAAAATGAGTCCAAACAGAAAAAAATGGATTTTGGCAATAGCTGCCATTATCGTATTGGCGTTGGTTATTTCTGTGGTTGTGCTCATGCCCCAAAATAACGATAAAACAGAGAATGCAACTGGGGATAATGAGCTCATTACCGCTGACGGAGAAATGTTTGATTATGATAAAACAGGAACGGTTAAAGTTGGTGAGTACAAGGGAATAGAGGTTTCGGTAGAGCCTGATGAGGAGGACGTAAACCTTGAGCTCTCTTCAGTGCTTGATGATATAAAAATCCTGCCGGAAGATAAAGTGATAAAGAAAGGTGACTATGCCTATATTGATTACACAGGCTCTATAAATGGAATAGAACTGGAGGAATTACAGGCCGAGGAGGAATTACTTGTTATTGGTGAGTATAAGTATGTGAAGGCTTTTGAGGATGCACTGGTGGGAAAAGAAGCTGGAGAAACATACACGGTTCCGATTGCTTTTGCCAATGACTATCCGGACAGTACTGTAGCCGGTCAGGAGGTTGTATTCCAAGTTACTATCAAAGCCAAATTTGATAATCTATATGCAGAGAAAGTGTCCAAAGGGAAATATAAAGATGTGGCCTCCTACAAACAATCTCTGGCAAAAAGGCTGAGGAAGGAAAATATGGAAAATGTCACGGAACTTGCATGGAATGCTTTTATAGAGAAATGTGAAGTGAATAAATACCCGAAGAAATTTGTGAATGAGGAAATTGACAATCTCAATATGCAATATGCAGGTTTTGCAGAAATCAGCGGCACGACTTATGAGGAACTGATGGAAAGTCTGATGATGGATGATGAAAGTGTGAAGGAGACTGCGCAGGATATAGTCCGTGACCGTATGCTTGCCAAAACCATTGCTAAATGGGAAAATATAGTGCCGGATGATGATACTTCCCGGAAATATCTGATTCAGCTGATGGAATACGAGGAAGATGATAAGGAGTCGTTGGAAGAACTGCTTGAGAACTATAGAGAGGATTATGGAAGCCGACCGAAAGATGATATTCTTGTGGCTGCGGTTAAGGATCTTATAAGCGGGAAGGCAGTTATAAAATAAGGAGAATGTATAAAAGATGGATCATGCAGTTATCGAGCATTTTACTTTTGAAAGCCGTGAGGATTATGACCGTGCGGAGAAGGAATTGGAATTTATCAATCAGATTCAGGAAAAGGTGGATCTGACTGTAGGCAAAAATGCTCTCAAAGTATACAATAAAGCAGTTTCGGACAAAATGTTTGAAACGGTTATCGGATATCTGTTCTTGGATGAACTGCGTCAGGTTATCATCGCAGGTGAAGTGGTTTCTGCTGATTCATTGGCAGATATTCCGGTAAAAATTTCTCAGAATTCCGGCACAGATGTCATTCAGGAACGTCTGTATTCAGAAAGCCGGTTTCGTAGAATGTATGAAGGACAGCGACTGATAAACCATAAATTAAAAATCGCGATTGCGGCACTGGTGATTCTGCTGGCAGGTTTTGTCATCATTAATTTTCGATTTGAGTACTCGATTTTCACATATTTTACAAATTATAAGGCTAATATGGAAGAAGAATTAATTGACAAATATGAAAACTGGCAGAGCGAGCTGGAAGAAAGGGAGCAAAAGCTCACAGGCAAAGATAAGACGGACGAACCGGTGGAAACAGAATTGCCGGAAACAACACCGTCTGCCTGAGAAAGGAGACAAGCATGGCAGAAAATACAATCTTAGTAGTAGATGATGAACAGAGAATGCGAAAGCTGGTCCGTGATTTTTTGACAAAGAAAGATTTTCAGGTGTTGGAAGCAGCAGACGGGGAAGAGGCCATTGATATTTTTATGGAAAATAAAGATATTGCGCTGGTGATTCTCGATGTCATGATGCCAAAAATGGATGGATGGCAGACATGTCGGGAAATCCGGCAATATTCCCAGGTACCAATCATTATGCTGACAGCAAGAGGAGAAGAGACCGATGAACTCCGTGGCTTTGAACTGGGGGTAGATGAATATATCTCCAAACCATTCAGCCCGAAAATACTTGTGGCGCGTGTGCAGGCTCTTTTGCGCCGTTCGATGGCTGCAAGTGAGGAAACGCTGGAATATGGCGGTATTGTTTTAAACCGTTCGGCGCATGAAGTTCTGATCGATGGAAAGAAAACGGATCTGAGTTTTAAAGAGTTTGAACTGCTGTCATATTTTATGGAAAATAAGGATATTGCACTTTCCCGAGAACGTATTTTAAACCATGTGTGGGATTATGATTATTTTGGAGATGCACGGACAATTGACACCCATGTAAAAAAGCTCCGCAGTAAAATGGGGCCATATGGGAGTTATATTAAGACGATATGGGGAATGGGGTATAAATTTGAGGTAGAGAACGAATAGTCTTTTGAGAAAAAAGGTTTTGGAATGGAGGGTTCAGATTGCGCAATTCCATGCGGACAAGACTGATTGTTATTTTTGCCGGAATGCTTGTTATGACAATCCTGTGTATTTGTTTTGCCAATGTTTTTTTTCTTCCCTCGTATTATCAGAATACGAAGGTTTCGCAGATGAAAAATGTGTATTCCAATACCGTGAAAACGTGTACCGGGGTTGATTGGGAGAATATAACAGAAAAAGAAAAAAGTGAGATTTATGATAAACTGGATATTCTTTCCAGCAACTCGGGGGTAAACATTTATGTTTTAAAGGTAGAGGCTCATACCATTTCCGGGGACATTGCCATGCTAGACTATGCGTATCCGGCAAATAATGACCGGCTGCAGGAAGTGACGAAGGATCAGCTTGGCAAATATGTAAAAGCCGTATATTTTGGGACGAAACTGGATGATAACTGTCAGATTCTGAGCCATTCGTCAAATTGTGAAGTGTACAAGGTATATGATGAGAGAATTGGTTCAAATTACATTGAGCTGACCGGACAGATGCCAGACAATTACTGGGTGTATCTGAGGGCAAATTATCAGAGGATTCAGGAGAGTGCGGCGGTATCCAACCAGTTTATGGTCAATGTCGGGATTGCCATTGTAGTGGCTGGAATCCTTATTATGATGTTTGTCAGCAATCAGTACACAAAACCAATATTGAAGCTTGCCCGACATGCCCAAAACATGCAGAAACTGAATTTTTCTACACGTTATGAGGATAACCGCAACGATGAAATCGGTGTTCTCGGTGACAGTATGAATGCGCTGTCGGATAAACTTGAAGAGACAATATCCGAATTAAAAACCGCAAATAATGAGTTGCAGCACGATCTGCAGAGACGCACGGAACAGGAAAATATGCGGCAGGAATTTCTGGCAAACGTTTCTCACGAACTGAAAACCCCGATTGCCCTGATTCAGGGGTATGCGGAAGGCTTGCAGGAAAACATCAATGATGATCCGGAAAGCCGTGAATTTTATTGCGAGGTTATTGTGGATGAAGCAAACAAAATGAATAAAATGGTAAAACATCTGCTGAGTCTGAACCAGCTGGAATTTGGAAATGGACAGATTCATCTGGAACATTTTGATTTGAACAGTGTATTGGACTCAGTTGTAAATGCCAGCGATATATTATTTAAACAAAAGGAAGTTACACTCTCTTATCAGAAAGGACAGGAGCCGCTTATGGTGTGGGCAGATGAGTATATGATAGAAGAGGTTGTGACCAATTATGTCAGCAATGCTTTGAATCATGTAAAATACGAGAAAAAAATAGAAATCAAGGCAATTCCGAAAAACGACGTAGTCCGAATCAGCGTATTCAATACCGGAGATCCGATACCGGAAGAAGATTTGGAAAAAATATGGACGAAATTTTACAAGGTAGACAAAGCAAGGACCAGAGAGTATGGTGGAAACGGCATAGGATTGTCAATTGTAAAAGCGGTAATGGATGCCCATAACCAGCAATTCGGGGTGCAGAATTATGATAATGGTGTGGAGTTCTGGTTTGAACTTGACAGGAAAAATGTGAATTGATGAAAAGTGCTGATTGATGTGAGGGAAATTTTGTGCTATAATGTTTATATGTATTAATTTTCGGAGGAGGGAAGAGTTTGAAACATAACAGAATACGGCTTCTGTTTGTTATGCTTTTTGCCATAATGACCCTCTGTGGCTGTTTGGATGTTAAAAATATGACAGATGAAGAAGCAGATATGGTAGCTGAGTATTCAGCCGGTGTTTTGTTGCGTTATTCAGATACCTACGAGTGGCGTTTGATTACAAAAGAACAGAGAGAAAAAGCCGGCGAGGAGCCAACGGCTGTGCCTGTGGCGACCAGTTCTCCATCAGAACCGCCAAAAGCGACCGGAACCGGTGAAGGCAGTACGACAGATACGGATACACCGGCAGCTGCTCCGAGTGAGCCAGATAGTCCGGTTATGCAGGAAGTGGCACTTGATGATATATATCGTTTGGACGGAGTAAGTGTTCGTTTCAAAAATGCACAGATCTGCAGTACATATAAAAATATTCAGGTGCCGGCAGGGAATAAAGAGAGACTTCTGGTTGTAACTTTTGAACTTCATAACAAATCATCAAAAACAAAAACGGTGAATCTTATGAAGCGTAATATTGAGTATCCGTTAGTTATCAATGGTGAAACATATCAGCTGGGAATCAATCTGCTGAAGGGAAATGATTTGAAATATCTGGATACGAAAATCAAACCGGGCAAAACAGAAAAAGCAGTGCTGATTTATAATATCCCTGAATCAGTGGCAAAGAGAGGTTCACGTGCAAACGTAACTGTGCGGGAAGCGGGTAGTGACAAACAGGCTACATACGATATGAATATTGGATAATGCTATAATGGAGGGAGAAATGTATCAGGAAAGAAAAAGATGTCTTTTCTTCGGATTGCCATTTTCGTTTACGACATACCGTATTGAGGAAAAGCAAATCACGATTAAAAAAGGGCTGCTTCGTACGGTAGAAGATGATACCCTGATGTACCGGATTCAGGATGTAAAGCTTGTAAAAGGCTTTTGGGAGCGGGTTTTCGGATTAGGAACGGTGGTTTGCTATTCCAGTGATGTCACAGATCCACATCTTCATCTGACACATATCAGGCATGCGAAGGAAATCAAAGACTATATTTTGCAGACATCCGAACAGGAACGACGGAAAGCACGTACGCTTCATACAATGGATTTGGATGCAGATGCCGCCGGTTTAGGCGCATTTGATGACGATATTGATTAATGAGGAGGAAAAAAAGATGGCTGAAGCATTAGCAAATGAGACGGGTATTTTGTTGGAAAGCGGTACGAATGAACTGGAACTTCTGGAATTCGTAGTGGGAAGCCAGCATTATGGTATTAACGTGGCAAAGATCAATGAACTCTGTCAGTACCGTGAACCAACACTTGTGCCAAATTCACACGAATTTATTGAGGGGATTTTTATGCCACGTGACCGGATTATCACTGTTATTAATTTGGCGAAGGCTCTTGGTATTCAGGTTAACCCGGATACTTCTAATGATATGTATATTATTACAAATTTCAATATGTTACATACAGCATTTCATGTAAATCAGGTGCTTGGTATTCACCGCGTTTCATGGAAAGATATTGCAAAACCGGATTCTACGATTAGCAGAAGTGGAAAAGGGATTGCTACCGGTATCACAAAAATTAACGATAAAATTATTATTGTACTCGACTTTGAGAAGATTGTAACAGAGGTTAATCCGGAAACTGGTTTAAAACTGTCTGAAATCGAGGCGATGGGAGATCGTTCCCGTCATGAATGCCCGATCCTTTTGGCAGAAGATTCACCACTTCTTTTGGAAATGCTGAAAAAGTGTCTGACAAAAGCTGGTTACACAAATCTGATTCCAACTACCAACGGTCTGGAAGCATGGAATACGCTGGATCGTATTATGAAAGATGGCGGTATGGTCGGAAAAGATATTGCGCTGGTTATTACAGATATTGAAATGCCACAGATGGATGGACATCATTTAACAAAAAGAATCAAAACGGACGAAAGATTTGAGGGACTTCCGGTTGTTATTTTCTCTTCCCTCGTGAATGACGAGATGAAACGAAAGGGAGAGGCTTTGGGAGTAGATGCCCAGTTGTCAAAACCGGAGATTGGCCGTCTTGTTCATCAGCTTGATCTGCTGTTAAGTTAAGTTCGCAGATTTTGATGAACCGCACAATGTTTCGAATTACAAAAGGAGGTGTAACAGGTGACATTATGCAGAAAATGCGGCAAGGAAATACCGGATGGACAGGAACTGTGTGAGTATTGCCAGAATACCAGTGTTGAGCTCGATGAGGCTTATCTTGACGAATTGATGAAAAGTATGGAAAAATCTGCGGATGAAAAGAAAGATACAGACGAAATACCATCAGAGGACATGGTATTAGACGATGCAAATTTGGATGAAATAATGTCGGAACAGTCTGCTGAGAAAGAACCTGCTGCATCGGCAGAAGAAATACCGGAGGAGGAATTGTTGCCGGAGCTGGAGTTTGGTAAGGATCTTATGGAGGAAAACGAAGAAGTGCCGATAGATGATTTGCCAGAAGAAAAGGAAAATCTGGAGACGGAAGCAGGTTCTGATTCAGAGAACAAACTGATATCTGAACAGGATTTGATGACAGAAGAACTGATTGCGGCAGAAGAACCGACATTGGAGCCGGAGATTGCGGAAGAATCGGAAGTAGCCGAAGAACCGGCATTGGAGCCGGAGATTGCGGAAGAATCGGAAGTGACTGAAGAACCGGCGCCGGAGCCGGAAGAGGAACCGGCACTTGTTGAGGAACCGGTTTTGGAAGAGGAGCCGGAAACAGAAGAGATGGCAGAAGACGATATTAATCACCTTCTGGATATGCTCTCTGATGATTATGAGGAAACAAGAGAAACAGAAGGAAAGGATAATACGGATAACCCAGAGATGGATGCAAGGGAAATTCAGGAGATAGCTACCGCTTCCTTATTCAGTGATGATGATTCGGATAATTTTTTTGCAGATGGTTTAGAACAGGAAGATACTTCCGGAACAACTATGGATGATGTGTTCCAGGATGCCCTGTCAGCTGTTGAATACAGCGAAAAGGAAGAGTCAGCAGAGGAAGGAGATCCGATGGCACTTGATCCGTTTGGAATGGAGGAGGAAATTCCGCCAAATGAGGAAGATGACAGTGCAGTGACGGATATTCCGGAAGAAAAGCCGCCTAAAACAGTGAAAAAACCCAAAAAACCAAAGTCTCAGGTAAGTATCTGGAAACGGATTTTTGGTAATGTTATTACAGATCAGACGGCAGAGTTAGAGGCAAAAGAGCGTGCAGAAGAACTCGCTGGTGCAGAGGAAAAAGCCAAACTGAAAGAAGAAAAAAAACAGCAGGCGGAAGCCCAAAAGGCGGAAAAAGCAGAACAGGCGCAGGCTCAAAAGGAAAGGAAAGCAGCGGAAAAAGCAGAACAGGCAGCAGCAAAAGCGGCGGAAAAAGAAGAGAAGAAACGCCTGAAACTGGAGCAGGAAGCAAACGAAGTAGTAGGAAAGATTAACCCGGTAGGAGCTACTATCGTTATGGTATTTTTTGGAATACTGTGCCTTTTTGTGATTTTTGGAACACAGATATTTTCTTATTCCCGTGCTGTGAATAAGGCAGAAGATAATTTTATGGCAGGGGATTATGAAGAAGCATATAATTCGCTGGCTGGCGTGAAGGTGTCAGAATCATCAGAACAAATGGCGGATCAGGTACGAATCTGTATGCAGCTTCAGAAGGAAATTAATTCTTATGATAACTATTATAAGATGCAGATGTATCTGGAGGCATTGGATTCTCTAATGAAGGGAATCCGCATTTATGATTTAAATAAAGATAAGGCAGATGAATATGGTATTTTAAATCAATTTAATGCACTTGAACAACAAATAGCCTCTCTTTTATATAGCGAATTCGGTATCAGTGAAACACAGGCAAGAAATATCAATAATACAGAAACACAGGAGGCATACACGGACAAATTGGAAAAAATTGTGAATCAGTGGATTGCCAAAATAAAAGAGGACGAAAGATAATCAATAACTGGATTTTCAGACAGATTTGCGACATACGAAGGTTGGTGTGAAAAATCACACGGATGTGCTGATTTTTCACACCGCTATTTGTGTAGGAGCGTCACAAATAGCTTAATGAACCCCTTTGCGTAAGCGCTCCGGAATGGAGGTTAGAATGATAGCGATTGTGGATTATGATGCCGGTAATATTAAAAGTGTGGAAAAGGCACTTCAGTATATTGGCGAAAAACCGTTGGTGACAAGAGAACTTTCAGACATTCAAAGAGCGGATAAAGTCATAGTTCCTGGTGTGGGAGCGTTCGAAGATGCGATGGAAAAAATGAATCGGTATCATCTGACTAATGTTTTGCGGAAAGTTGCAAAAGAGGGGACACCTATCCTTGGAATCTGTCTTGGACTCCAGTTGTTTTTTGAACATAGTGAAGAATCGCCAAACCATGTCGGGGGACTTTCCTTGTTGCCGGGCGATATTGTACGTTTTCCGGATAGGGAGGGATTTAAAATTCCTCATATGGGGTGGAATTCAATTTCTATTCGCCCGGATTCAAAATTATTAAAGGGAATACCGGATAATTCTTATGTTTATTTTGTACATTCATATTATTTAAGAGCAAAAAATATAGAAGATGTTGCCGCCACTACAGATTATATTGTGGATGTACATGCGGCTGCAGAGCATGGTAATGTTTTTGCGACCCAGTTCCATCCGGAGAAGAGTGGAGAAGTAGGTCTTCAGATTCTAAAGAATTTTGTGGCTATTTAATATAAGGAGGATACGTTATGTTTACAAAACGTGTAATTCCCTGTCTGGATGTCAATGAAGGAAGAGTGGTGAAAGGCGTTAATTTTGTCAATTTGATTGATGCCGGTGATCCGGTGGCTGTGGGAGCTGCCTATGGAGAGGCAGGAGCAGATGAACTTGTGTTTCTCGATATAACAGCATCAAGTGATGCAAGAAATATAAAAGCAAATATGGTACGAAAAGTTGCAGAGACGGTTTTTATACCGTTTACTGTAGGTGGTGGAATCCGTACTATCGAAGATTTTAAAATGATTCTAAGAGAGGGAGCAGATAAGGTCGCTGTAAATTCTGCTGCAATTTTAAATCCCACACTGGTTTCAGAAGCTGCTGATAAATTTGGACGACAGTGCGTGGTGGTAGCAATTGATGCGAAAAAACGCATGGATGGAACCGGATGGACCATATATAAAAATGGTGGACGGGTTGATATGGAAATGGATGCCGTTGAATGGGCAATGGAAGCCGAGCGTCTCGGGGCAGGAGAAATTCTTTTGACTAGTATGGATTGTGACGGAACTAAGAATGGCTATGATATTGATTTGACGAGGACGATTTCAGAAAATGTAAACATTCCGGTAATTGCATCCGGTGGTGCAGGTACAAAAGAGCACTTTTATGATGCGCTTACGGAGGGAAAGGCAGATGCAGTTTTAGCAGCTTCTCTTTTTCATTTTAAAGAATTGGAAATATGTGAACTGAAACAATATTTACGTGGGCGTGGAATCAGTGTGCGTCTGTAAGGAGAAAAGTGTCACGTCAGTGTCTTGATTTTTAATTTGTGATGGAGATGAAAATGGCTGGATTAACAGGCGAATGGGAGAAAGCTCTAAAAGGTGAGTTTTCTAAAGATTATTATCGAAAATTATTTTTGTTTGTACGTGAACAATATAGCAAAGTTCCGGTTTATCCTTCTTCAGATGAAATTTTCACAGCATTTCATTTAACCCCTTTGAATAAGGTTAAAGTGGTTATCATTGGACAGGATCCATATCATAATGAAGGACAGGCTCATGGACTTTGTTTTTCTGTTAAACCGCAGGTGGAAATTCCTCCTTCTCTTGTAAATATTTATCAGGAATTGCATGATGATCTGGGGTGTACGATTCCGAGCCATGGCTATCTGACATCGTGGGCGGAACAGGGAGTTCTTTTGTTAAATACGGTTCTTACTGTACAGGCACATAAACCGATGTCCCACCGTGGTGTTGGCTGGGAGGAATTTACAGATGCTGCGATTGCGGCTGTCAATCAGCAGGATCGCCCGATTGTATTTATTCTTTGGGGGAAACCGGCTCAGGAAAAAGCGAAAATGCTGAATAACCCGAAACACCTGGTTCTGAAAGCACCACATCCAAGTCCGTTATCGGCATACCGGGGATTTTTTGGAAGTAAGCCATTTAGTCAGACAAATGCGTTTTTAGAGGAACATGGAGTAGAACCAATTGACTGGCAGATTCCGGAAAATATTAATTAAATATAAAATCTGTAAAAAAAATAGAAAATCACGAGTAAAACTTTACAAATTTCTCCAAAAATGATATAATAATTATGTGAACATATAGTTTGCGAATATAAAAATATAAATTTCAAAGGGGTTTTTTATGAAAAGATATGGTAAAGGTCTATGGATAAAAATAGCAGTACCTGTCATTGCTTTGCTGGCAGTTTTTTTGGTCGTGGGAGGTGTTACTCAGGCGTCTGCAGATCGGAATGAGCCCTTTCTTGCAAAAGCTGGATTGGAATTTGGAATTATTTGCAATTATATGAACCAGACTTCTGATATGGAAACAAACTTTGCTGTTTTAAAATATCAGGGGAATGGTCATACGAATGGAAATTCGATTTCAGAAAACCGTGCAAATGCTGCCGGACGTATTCTTGTCGGAAAGATTATCGGAAAAAAACAATTTCGCAATAATCCGATGGTTATTGAGGGAAAGGAAGCAATTGCAACAGTAAGCGATCTGCTTTCTTCTATAAAAAATTATTCGTCTTCTGTTGTGGATAAAGCAGATATCGAGACTTCTTCTGAGGTAAGGGATCAAAACTCATATGTTGTAGATATTTCCGATATCGATAAAAAGACAGTATATGTCGATGCGGATAATATGGCTGCGGCTATAAATGCAGGCAGGATACAGAATGGTGGTCTGAAAGTTAAGTTACGCGCAGATCAGACGGTTGTATTTAATATTAAACAAAGAGAAAGATTTGAAATTCCACGGTATACGGTGAAGATTGTCGATGGTTCATTGACGGGCGAAGAGGTGGCGCAGACCGTTATCTGGAATATGCCAGATATTGTGAAGCTCGCGATTTCTTCAGACTCGATGTATGCCACGGTAATTGCACCGGAAGCATATGTGAATCTGAATGTAACCGGAGCGGGATGGCTGGTTTGCGATACGATCGCAAATAATAATGGTGAGTGGCATATGATTTCCAAGGACGTACCAGATGTTACTCCGACACCAAAACCGACCAAGACTCCTGAAAAGACAAAAACGCCGGATATAACCGAAGCACCGACAAAAACGCCGGAAGTGACAGAAAAACCTACTGAGACGCCGGAAGTGACAGAAAAACCTACTGAGACGCCGGGAGTAACAGGGGCTCCAACGGCAACACCGGGGGTCACGGAAGCGCCGACGGCTACACCGGCAGTGACGGATGTTCCGACAAAAACACCAAGAATAACAGATGTTCCGACGGATACACCGAAGCCGACAGAAATACCGAAAGTAACGGAGAGCCCGAAACCGACGGCAACGCCAACGCTGCCACCGTATATGCCGGTAACACCGACACCATTGCCAACAGAAACACCGGGCATTACAGCAACACCGACTTCAACGGTTTCACCAGAAATTACGGAAGCTCCAACAGCGACACCCGTTGCATCAGGTGCGGTTACAGAAACTACTGAGCCAACTACGACGCCGAATGCTGTTGAGAGTCCTGCAGTGAGTCCGGAAATATCTGGTAGTCCGGCTCCAACTGTGGAGCCAACACCAGACGGAACGGATGCTCCGCTTACGACAATAGATGATGGTGAAGTGCCTCTTGCCAGTGCAGAGCCGGAAGATAATAAGAAGTCTTCAACGACTACTATTTTGGATAATAAAGTGCCGCTTTCCGATGCAGCACCGAAAACCGGAGATACTACTAATTTGTTGCTTCCGGTAGTGGGAATGGGGCTTTCCTTGATTGTGATTGTGGGAGTGATGTTCCTGCGCAGAAAACGAGATTAAAAAATGAATCAGATATTGTAAAAAAGAAACCCATAAACTCCGAAATGTAATTCCGGTTTTATGGGTTTCTTTTTTTGTTGTAAAGAAAAATTCATCATAGATTTTCATTTGCCGTTGCCAGCATCAGTTTAATGCGGTTGAGCTGGTTTACTTCGCTGGCTCCCGGGTCATAATCTACGGCGACAATGTTTGCGCCAGGGAAAGCTTTGCGGAGCTGCTTGATTACACCTTTACCGACCACATGGTTTGGAAGACAGCCAAAAGGCTGGGTACAAACGATGTTTGGCACATTTGTGTGAAGAAGTTCAATCATCTCGCCGGTAAGGAACCATCCCTCGCCGGTCTGGTTGCCTGTTGATACAAATGGTTCTGCGTATTTGACAAGTTCGTGGATTTCAGCAGGAGCATCAAAACGTGTACTTGCTTCCAGTGCCTGACACATTGGCTTGCGGAAATTTTTCAAAAGCCAGATAGCGGCGTTACTGAGTATTTTGCTGCTTTTACTGAACCCCAGATGGTCGACTTTGAATGTGCTGTCATAGGCACTGTACATGAAAAAATCAAGCATATCCGGACAAACCGCTTCGGCTCCTTCCTTTTCCAGAAGCTCTACCACGTAGTTGTTGGCGGCAGGGAGATATTTAACGAGAATTTCACCTACAATTCCGACACGAGGTTTTTTCAACGTTTCATCGAGTTCTATCTCATCAAAATCTTTTACGATTCCTTTTACGATAGATTTAAATTCCGACTGTTTCGGGTTCTTAACAGCTTCGATGCATCGTGCTTTCCATTTTTCGTGGAGTGCATTGACAGAACCGGGTACTTTTTCATAAGGTCTTGTGCGGTAAACTACACGCATGAATAAATCACCGTAGAGGAGAGCGTGGATAGCTCCCTTTAAAAGTCGGTAATTGATTTTGAATCCCGGATTGGATTCTACACCGGCACTCAGTGAAATAACCGGTATTTGCTCCATGCCGGCTTTTTTCAGAGCGCGGCGGATAAATCCGATGTAGTTTGTGGCGCGGCAGCCACCGCCGGTCTGTGTGATGATGAGCGCTGTTTTGTCGAGATCATATTCTCCGGAAAGCAGTGCTTTCATAAACTGTCCGACAACCAGAAGTGACGGATAGCAGGCATCATTATTGACATATTTCAGACCATATTCAAGTTCGCCGACACCACTTGGCAGTTGTACCAGATTATAACCGCAGGCAGAGAGGGCAGGCATCAACATGTCAAAGTGTATTGGTGACAACTGTGGTGCGAGAATGGTATACTCTTTGCGCATTTCTTTTGTAAATACAACCCGGCGATGGGAAGAATCAGCGGTGTGAGGTTTGATTCCCTTGCGTGCACGGTCTTTTACCGCTGAAATCAGGGAACGTATACGGATACGTGCAGCACCGAGATTATTTACTTCATCTATTTTCAGAACGGTGCATATTTTTCCTGAATCCGTCAGAATGTCATTTACCTGGTCCGTTGTTACGGCATCCAGACCACAGCCAAACGAGTTAAGCTGAATCATTTCCAGATTCTCCTGAGTGCGGACAAAGCTTGCTGCCGCATAGAGACGGGAGTGATACATCCACTGATCCATCGCTATGGTTGGTCGGTCAACCGATGCCAGATGAGACACGCTATCCTCTGAGAGAACAGCAATATCATAGGATGTAATCAGTTCCGGAATTCCATGATTGATTTCCGGGTCAATATGATAGGGACGTCCGGCAAGAACGATTCCCCGTTTGTTATTATCTTTCATCCACTGAAGAACTTCTTCCCCTTTTCGTTTTATGTCTTCTCTGGTTTTTTGCAGTTCTTCGTATGCCTTATGGGCTGCTCTTTTGATTTCCGACGCCGGAATACTGTTTTCTTCTCCGATGTATTTTACCAGTTCATTCGCAAGAATTTTGTCACTCTCAAACGATACAAAAGGATTCTGGAAAATGATAGATTCATCCTTTAATTCCTCTACATTATTTTTTATGTTTTCACCGTAAGAAGTGACAATTGGGCAGTTATAATGGTTGCCGGCACCGTCAAATTCTTTTCTCTCATATGGCACACACGGATAAAAAATGTAATTAATATTCTGCGATAAGAGCCACATAATGTGACCATGTGCCAGTTTTGCCGGGTAGCACTCAGATTCACTTGGGATGGACTCAATACCGAGTGAATATATGTTCCGGGAAGATGCCGGTGAGAGAACAACTTCATAGCCAAGCTCTGTAAAGAACGTAAACCAGTAAGGATAATTTTCGTACATATTGAGTACGCGTGGAATACCAACTTTACCACGGAATGCCCGGTCTGGGGAAAGTGGTTTATAGTGTTCAAACAGACGCTTGTTTTTATATTCATAAAGATTTGGAATGTCTTTATTGGTTTTTTCTTTCCCAAGACCACGTTCGCAGCGGTTACCGGATATGAACTGGCGGCCGCCGGTGAAACGGTTGATGGTCAGAAGACAGTGGTTTGTACACCCTTTGCATCGCGCCATGGAGCTCTCAAATTTGAGATTAATAATATCTTCAAGAGAGAGCATGGATGTTTCCATGCCTTCTTCGTAGTGCTCGCGGGCAATTAAGGCTGCCCCGAATGCTCCCATGATACCGGCAATATCCGGACGTACGGCTTTACAGCCGGAGACGCGTTCGAAACTTCTTAAAACAGCATCGTTGTAAAATGTTCCACCCTGTACAACTACATTTTTTCCGAGGTCTTTTGGGTCTGTCAGTTTGATTACTTTCAAAAGAGCATTTTTGATGACAGAGATAGCAAGACCGGATGAAATATCAGCGACCGTCGCTCCTTCTTTTTGTGCCTGTTTTACTTTTGAATTCATAAAAACGGTACAACGGGAACCGAGATCTATCGGATTTTTGGCAAAAAGTGCCAGTTTAGCAAAGTCCTTTACTTCATAATTTAAAGAACGGGCAAAGGTTTCAATGAAGGAACCACAGCCGGATGAACAGGCTTCGTTCAATTGTACGCTGTCAACGGAATGATTTTTTATTTTTATGCATTTCATATCCTGTCCGCCGATATCGAGAATGCAGTCTACATCCGGATCAAAAAAGGAAGCAGCATAATAATGTGATACGGTTTCTACTTCACCTTCATCCAGCATCAGGGCAGATTGAATTAATGCTTCTCCATATCCGGTTGAACAGGACCTGACAATGGATGCACTGTCCGGTAAAAGCTCATATATTTCTTTGACAGCTTTAATCGTAGTCTTTAATGGGCTGCCATTGTTGTTGTCATAAAAAGAATACAAGAGGGAACCGTCTTCACCTACGAGAGCAACCTTTGTTGTCGTTGAACCGGCATCAACACCGAGAAATACGTTTCCCTCATAGGTGGAAAGGTCACCTTTTTTAACGGTATGGGCGCTATGTTCTTTTAAAAAGTTCTGGTATTCGTTTTCATCTCTGAAAAGAGGCTCCATACGGTTGACTTCAAATTCAATTTTTATTTCACTGGAGAGTTTGTGAAGAAGTGCTTCCAGTGTGGTTGTTCCCTCACCCTCAGAATTCATGGCTGCACCACTTGCTGCAAATAAATGTGAATTTTCCGGTGCAATAATGGCATCGCCTTTTAAATCCAGTGTCCGGATAAATGCTTCTTTTAATTCCGTTAGAAAATGAAGGGGTCCGCCCAGAAAGGCAACATTTCCCCGAATCGGTTTGCCACAGGCCAGACCGCTTATGGTCTGATTGACAACTGCCTGAAAAATAGAGGCAGCCAGGTCCGATTTGGCGGCACCCTCATTAATTAACGGCTGTATATCAGTTTTGGCAAATACACCACATCTGGCAGCAATCGGGTAGAGTGCTTTATAATCTTTGGCGTATTCATTCAGACCGGCGGCGTCGGTTTTTAGCAATGTTGCCATCTGGTCAATAAAGGAACCGGTACCACCGGCACAGATTCCGTTCATGCGCTGTTCAATGCCGTCTGTGAAATATATGATTTTGGCGTCCTCGCCGCCGAGCTCAATTGCAACATCGGTCTGTGGAGCATAGTCTTTAAGCGCGGTAGCTACACTGACAACCTCCTGGACAAATGGAATATCCAAATGAGAAGATATGGCAAGACCTCCGGAACCGGTAATCACAGGTGCAATATCCTGGTTGCCAAGTTCCTGGTAGGCACGCTCAATAATCTGACGGAGAGTTTCCTGAATATTGGCAAAATGTCGTTCATAGGCCGAAAAGATAATCTGGTTCCTGTCATCCAAAATGGCAATTTTGACAGTGGTAGAACCGATATCAATTCCTACTCTGTTCATTTTTTTCCTCCTAAAATTGTTCTCTGATTGTGTACTATTTTAAAATAATATTATACGACAAAAAAAATGGAAATGCAACAAAAGATAGGAGACACATTTTTGTTTTAAATGGATAAAATAGATAAAAAATGAGTTTTTAAGAAAGGCAAATCATGAATCAGAGATATTGCAATGGTATGATACATGTGATAAAACAGGGAGATAATCTCTATCAGCTCAGCCGGAAATACCGGGTACCACTGGCTCTTATTCTGCGGGCAAATCCATATGTGGATGTGTATAACCTTCAGCCGGGTCAGGAAATCTGTATCCCGGTGGCGCGTCCGTATCCGGGAATGATGACACCTCCTTTTTGCGTGAGACCACCGCACAGGCAGGAACCTGATATGCCGATGGAACCGGAAGATGAAATGGAAATGTCTGAAAGTGAGCCGGAGGAAATTTCGGGTGAAGAGCAGTTGGAAAATGCAGAGGATGGTAAATGGGAGGAGGAAGAGGAGGAGCGCGACCGGAAAGGAGAATATGTATGTGAGGGCAACCGCTCGCTCGGGGATATACTGAGGGAACAGGATATGACAGTTTCTGACTTCATGGAAAGTAATTCACCAGACTCGCTTATTTTAGCCGAGGGAACAAGGCTTTATCTGATAAAGAAGGTTTGACAAAGGATATTGAACCCGATATAATGATAGTACGTATGTGCGGCTCACAAAAGGGTATCCTGCGGTGGGCCGCAGGCATTATGGGGAGAAAGGAGAATTCCGATGATTGCAATCTATAAAACAGTAGAAGATGAACTGCTGGAAATGGAAAAAGTGGAAGAGGGATGTTGGATTTCTGTGACACATCCTACGGGAGAAGAACTGGAAAGGCTTCAAAACGAAACCGGAATTGATATAGATGATTTGCGGGCACCTCTGGATGATGAGGAACGCTCACGTATTGAACTGGAAGACGGATATACCATGATTCTTGTGGATATACCATCTTTGGATGAGAAGGACCGGTATGTAACCATTCCACTGGGTATATATATGACCAAAGAGCTGATTGTCACAATCTGCCTCGAAAAATCACCGGTTTTAAAGGCATTTGAAAACCGTCGTGTACGAGAATTTTATACATTTAAAAAGACACGTTTTGTGTTCCAGATTTTGTATCGGAATGCCACTTCTTATTTGCGGTATCTGAGAATTATTGACAGAAAGAGTGACCAGATAGAGGAAAAACTGCATATTTCCCAGAAGAACAGTGAGTTAATCGAGCTTCTGGAACTGGAGAAAAGTCTTGTGTATTTTACGACATCTCTCCGCTCTAACGAGGTTGTGCTCGAAAAACTTCTCCGGACAGAGAAAGTGAGGAAGTATCCTGAGGATGAAGATTTATTGGAAGATGTAATCATCGAGAATAAGCAGGCGATTGAGATGGCAAATATATACAGTGGAATTCTCAGTGGAATGATGGATGCCTTTGCTTCTGTTATTTCCAACAACCTGAACATTGTGATGAAATTTTTAGCGACGGTTACGATTGTACTGTCCATTCCTACGATGATTGCCAGTTTCTTTGGCATGAATTTTGATGTCATTCCACTTGGACATGCTCCGTTTGGATTTATTACGGTGATTATTCTCACCCTGGTAGTATCCGGAATTGTGGCAATTTTCTTTCACAAAAAGGATTTATTCTAATATGAAAAGAAGGGAGTCAATGTATGAATATAATTGATAAAATGGAACGAAAGTTTGGACATGTTGGAATCCCTCACCTGATTAAATATGTTTTGCTTCTCAGCATTGTGGGAAATGTGCTGAATTTGATCCGGCCGGGCATTTATTCGTACTTTCTTAGTTTTGATATGTATCAGATTCTGCACGGTCAGATCTGGCGGCTTGTGACATTTCTTATGGCCCCGTCAGTGTCGATGGGCAGTGGTTTTATTGTGGATCTGATCTGGTATGTAATCTGGCTGAGTCTCTATTATTATGTGGGCACAGCGCTGGAACAGATGTGGGGAACATTCCGGTTTAATCTGTATTATGCCACCGGTATGGTTCTTATCTGGATAGTCAGCGCAGCTTCTTATTTTTGGTATTTATCACAACTGGGAGCGGCAAAGGAAATCGGATTTGCCGTGGGAACTGCTGTCACTACGGATTATTTGAATCTTTCCCTGTTTCTCGCATTTGCCGCGATGTTTCCGGACATGCAGTTTCTCGTGTATTTTATTATTCCGGTAAAAGCCAAATGGCTTGGTATTTTGGATTTGGTTTACCTTGGATATCTCACGATATCTAGTCTGTTGAACGAAAGCTATCTGACAGCAGCGCTGATTGTCGGTTCTCTTATCAATTTTGCGATTTACTTTTTCTTTGGACGCGGAAGTGTGGCAAATCCGAAAGTTGTCTATAAGCAGAAGAAACGCCGGATGGAATATAAAAAGAAAGCATCGAATCCGAGGAGTTCGACAGGTGCCATTCACCGATGCGCTGTCTGTGGACGGACGGAACAGGATGCACCGGAACTTGACTTTCGGTATTGCTCCAAATGTGAGGGGAATTATGAGTACTGTTCAGACCATTTATTTACGCACGAACATGTACATCGTTAATGCACAAAAGAAACAAAGAGGTATGAAACAATGTTTGATGTGATAAAAAATATGATAGACTGGGGAACTTTGAAGGATATGAATGAGAATTTTCTAAACTTAATGTATGTTGTGATACTGGTTCCCATTGTATTTACCGGTATCTATTATGCAAAGCTGAGACCTGAGGTGGAGGGAATCCGCCAATACGGAAAAGAAAAAAAAGCACAGTGGTTCGGGATTTTGTTTGTGCTTGGAGCCGCGTTGCTTGTGAAAATGATTATGGCATCTTCATATGAAGGACACGAGACAGATATGAACTGTTTTTATGCCTGGTCTAATATGATTTTTGAAAATGGATTTGGCAAGTTTTATTATCTGGATGCCTTTACGGATTATCCACCGGGATATATGGCGATTCTTTGGGTGATTGCCGCAATCCGGCATATATTTTCCATTGAAACAGTTTCCGCTGCCGGGCGAATTCTAATCAAGCTGGTTCCAATGCTTTCAGATATAGCTGCCGGATTTATTATATACAAGATGGCAAAGAAGAAATTTTCGGAAGGGTCTTCCCTGCTTCTTTCCGCAACCTATGTGTTAAATCCGATTGTGGTACTGGATTCATCTGTCTGGGGTCAGACGGATGGCGTGTTTACGCTGTTTGTTCTTCTTACCTGCTATCTGTGTATGGAAGAAAAGCGTATCCCGGCATATTTTACCTATATCATTGGTGTGCTGATCAAACCTCAGACACTGATTTTTGCGCCTATTCTGATTTGGACGATAGTGGAACAGGTATTCCTGAAAGACTTTAATAAAAAGAAAATGGTGCGTGATCTGATTGGCGGTCTGGCAGCAATCGCCGTACTGTTTCTGCTGGCGGCGCCGTTTGGCCTTGAAAAGGTCATCAGTCAGTATATGGATACACTTGGTTCCTATGAATATTGTACGATTAATGCCTACAATATCTGGGCTCTTTTTGGAAAAAACTGGGCAGGCCAGTCGGGAAGTTTTCTGTTCTTGCAATATCACCAGTGGGGAACGCTGGCGATTCTGGCGAGTGTTGTCCTGAGCGGATATGTTTTCTTCCGTCTCAAAGAGGATAAATCCAAATATTTCCTGAGTATGACAGTCATCGTGAGCACAATGTTTTTATTCTCTGTCCGTATGCATGAGAGATATCTGTTCCCAATTGTTGTTTTACTGCTTGCGGCTTTCCTTGTAAAACCGACAAAGGAACTGTTTTTTACCTATGTGGGATTTTCGGCTGTACAACTGCTCAATGTAGGGCATGTGCTGTACTATTTTGAAGAGTATAATACGACCGGTCCACAAGGCGGAATTATCGGTATCACGGCACTTTTGACACTTGCCCTGTATGGATACCAGTTCTTTGCAATCCGCAGTAAAACAGTGATGTCTGATCTGCAGGAACTTCCGGTAAAGAAAGGAAAGAGAAATATACTACCGTATATTATCCATAAACCGGAGAAAAAAGAAAAGGAACCGGTCACAAGAGAACGTTTCCTTTTCCAGAAGTCCGTGCAAATGCCTAAGTTCACCAAATGGGATATCATTGTACTTGGAGGAATCATGCTTTTGTACTCGGCATTTGCCCTGTATGACCTTGGCGATATGGCGGCGCCGGAGACCGAGTGGAGTTATCATGCGTCACAACCGGCTTCTGAGGCAAATGTGAATACGATTAACCTGGACATGGGTGAAGCCAAACCGGTTGATATGATTTATACGTTTCTCGGGAATTATGAAGACCGCAAATTTTTACTTGATGTTTCGAATGATGGTGTGAACTTTGAACGCGTAGGTGGGAATGATAAGACGGTTACTGCGGTCAGTGTATTTAAGTGGAATGCGCTGAAAGGGGAAGATGATGATGTCGATTCGTACAACCTCGCAAATGGTTACCGTTATATCCGGCTCACCGCCCAGGATGATGAATCGGTTCTGAAGGAGCTTGTCATCACGGATAGCGAAGGCCATGTACTGACACCTGTGAATGTGGACCAGTATCGGACGCTCTTTGATGAGCAGGAATATTATGATCCGGAGCGTACTTTCCGGAGTGGCACGTATTTTGATGAGATTTATCATGCCAGAACTGCTTATGAGATGACGCAGAATTTGTATAATTATGAAAATACACATCCGCCACTTGGAAAATTTATTATCAGTCTCGGTGTCAGAATATTTGGTATGAATCCATTTGGCTGGCGAATTATGGGAGTTCTGTTTGGAATTGCCATGCTGCCGTTTATGTACATGTTTGGCAGACGTCTGTTTGGCGGGCAGACATGGGCAGCAGGTGCGCTTACGTTTTTGTTTGCATTTGATTTTATGCATTTTACCCAGACGCGTATTTCAACGATTGATGTTTATGGTACATTCTTTATTATTGCCATGTTCTACTTTATGTTGAGATATGCCCAGACAGGTTTTTATGAAGAACCTCTGTGGAAAACATTTATTCCACTTGGACTGAGTGCCATTATGATGGGGCTTGGATGTGCCTCCAAATGGACGGGTGTCTATGCCGCTGCGGGGCTTGCGGTATTCTTCTTTGCAATCATGGGAGTACGAATCGCCGAATATGTGAAGGCAAAGAAGAAGCCGGATGGCGCGACAAATGGTATTTCCCATGCTCATGTGATAGAGGTATTTCCGAAAAAGTTAATTTGGACACTATTGTTCTGTATCCTGTTTTTTATCATTATTGCAGGAGGAATTTATCTCTGTTCCTATATTCCGTTTTCCGATGGATGCAGCGACAATGTACAGCGGTTTGCTGCCCGTCTGTCAGATACGGAGCGACCGGTTACCGGTTTGTATAAAACCGTCATTGAATATTTGCAGGCACACCAGAATTCCTTTACAGAGCTCGTAGGACGTATGGTAAAAAATGCGGATACGATGTTTAATTATCATTCGACATTGAATTCCTCACATCCATATTCCTCATCCTGGGAGCAGTGGCCGACGATGATCAAACCGATGTTCTATTATTGCAACACGTTGGCAGATGGTCTGAAAGAGGGAATCAGTGCTTTTGGTAACCCATTGGTATGGTGGGCAGGTATTCCGGCATTTTTTGTAATGCTGTACCGGATTATACGCAGAAGTGATAAAGTGGCTTTGTTTACTGTGTTTGCGTATATGGTACAGTATATACCATGGATTCTTGTACCTCGTTGTACATTTGCCTATCATTATTTCCCAAGTGTACCTTTTGTGGCGATGATGGTCGTTTATGTCATGGTACTTCTGGTGAAACAGAGTCCGAAGTGGCTCAAATGGGTATTTGTCTATTGTGCAGCTGCCTTTATCCTGTTTCTGCTGTTCCATCCCGTTCTGTCGGGACAGCCGATATCGGAGACGTTTGCGCGAGACGGCCTCAAATGGCTGAATGGATGGGTTCTTGTACTGTAAAGACGTATGTGGAGGTAACGATGAAAAAGTTGATTCATGATATTCATAAAGGGAAGGATCTTTCCTCAAATTTAAAGAAATACCGGGATATGGCGGTTCCGGTTTACAATGAATACGCTTCTCTGGAACTGACATTTTCTGCCTACACCATGGTGCAGGAAATCGTAGAGGAAAAGGCGGAACTTGCCGGACAGGAAAAAGAAGTAGTGAATACGATTCTTGATTCGCTGCGGGCTATGAGTGAAGAAACTGTTGATTATGAAAGACTGATTCCCGTAATGCAGAGATTGAGACAAGAGATAACGGCAAAAATGGATTTATTTACCGCATATACGGATCGGTTGATTGTTTATGAGTACGTTATGAACCGGATGGAATTAAAATTCAAACCGGAAAAGGAATTAAACAGTCAACTGACCTCGGTGGACGAGGAGCAGTTTTTAAAAAATCTTCTAATATGGATGTTTTCAGATAAGGATCAAAGCGTGGTTCGGGATAAAATGCGTCTGGTTATCAGCCAGGTTCCGGCACGTATGACGAAGTCAAAACTTTTTGAAAAGATAGGAGAGGCACTGTCTCTATATAAGGGCGGTGACAGATCTTCTCTGGACGATTTTGTTTACATGATACGAACTTCTGCCATGCTGTATGAGCCGGCATATCAGGAAGGGGAATATCCGCAGGTGGAGACGGCACTCCGGGAACTTGAAAAGACAGATTTTACAACAATCGGAGAGACAAGATACGATGAACTGGTGGAGATTCTTGAGGAGAGTGCCCGCTATATCCATGAAATCACAGATTTTTATTATTCCCTGCAAAAAGTGGTAAATGGTATGTATGCCCTCTGCCTGTCAATGCCATATGGGGCAAATGACAGCAGGCTGATTCGTGCCTGCCAGTCGATTTGGCGCTGCCTTGCCGGAAAAGAATATCTGGATGAAATGCTTGTGCCACTGGAGGGACGGATTGAAACATATGTAGAGAAGACAAGTTATTTTGAGTCTGTATTTTTTGAGGCTAAGTCATCTTATCAAAAGGAGATTGCGGAAAATGAAATGACTGGGTTCTTTGAGGATTTTGCGCTGGTTGCCAATCTTCTTTCAGACAGTCTGTTTATTGATCTGGATAAGGTGCAGAAAGAAGAAAAAGCAGATGCGGCTTATGTTCAGAAATGTACGGAAGAACTGCTTGATGAGTTATCTGCCCGCATGAACGAGGTGACGCGCCCGGTAAAACGTGCGATGACAGGACAAATTCTTGAAAAATTGCCGATGCTGATTCAGAGCACTGAGGAAGTGGAAGACTATATTCGTGTAAATCTGTTGGGATGTCAGGACAAGGCAGAAAAGCTGATTGTGATGTCAATGTTGTCAGATTTGATGCGGGAATGAGAGGAAATATGATTCGGTGGTATCGCAGTCTGTATATGGATGACGAAGTGAGAAAAAATCCGGAAAAATGTAAAAAAAGAGTCATGAAGCGCCGCCCATGGAAGAAGAACTATTATGTCCTTGTTCTGGCAGCAAATCCGGATAATCTTTTTGAAATCATGGAAACGAGACAGCTTTTTTTCAGGCACTATGCCCGTTTTGACATGTATGTTGTAGGACTTGCGGTGGACTATGAGGGAGCAGTGAAGCTTTTGCAGCAGATGCTGGAGGAAATTTACTGCGCAGATGCTTCTTTTTCTCCACGGAAGTATTTTGATAAGGATGATTTTAAATGATTGTAGTTTTGGCAATACTAAAGTGGATAGGGATTATTCTTTTGAGCATTGTGGGATTGCTTTTATTTTTCGTTGTCCTTCTTTTATTTGTGCCGATGAGGTATGTTGCCGTGGCAGAGTATCAAGAATGCTTCCGGTATGCATTCCGTGTGGGCTGGTTATTTCCGCTTTTTTATATTCGGAAGTCCATGAAAAAACAGGATATATTTCTTTATGTTCTTGGAATCCCGGTGAAATCTCTTTCAAGGGATGGCGGACGGAAAAAAAAGCAAAAAGAAGAGAAGAAAGAAACAGAGGACAGTGTTTTGCAGCAACACGAACCGGAAGGACAGGAAACACCGAAAAAGCCGGAAGTTTTAGAAAAAAGCAAAACAACAGAACAGAGGAAACAAAAGAAAGTAAAAAATAAGAAGAAAAAGAAAACAAAGAAGTCCTTTTCTTTTGAATCTGTTTCAAGTATAATGAAGTTTATCAGGGATAAAGAGATTCATAGTGCGTTTCGAAAGCTAAAGAGAGAATTGTGGTCGGTTCTTTGTTATCTTTCACCCCGCAGGATGTGGGGGGAGTTCCGGATAGGGACCGGAGATCCGGCTTCAACGGGACTTATGATTGGCGGTATCAGCCTGATGCCGTTTGTTTATCAGAAAGGAGTACACATTGTGCCGGATTTTGAAAATAAAGTATTCCGGGGCAATTGTAAAATAAGAGGACGTATCCGGGTTATTTACTTTGTCCGGCTTCTGCTCCGGTTATACCGGGATAAAGAGCTGAGGAGAGTCTGGAACCGGATAAATAAAAAGGAGGCAGCGTAAATGGCAGATAACAGTTTTAATAACACAGTTGAATCTTTGTTCAAAGGTATGGATGCATTCATAACAACCAAAACGGTAGTGGGAGATGCGGTGCGGTTTGATGACGGCACAATTGTTCTTCCATTGGTAGATGTAAGTTTTGGTGTTGCGGCCGGTGCTTTTTTAAATGAGAATGAGAAAAAGAACAATGGCGGTGGCGGAATGGGTGGAAAAATCCAGCCAAGTGCCGTTCTTGTTATAAAGGATGGAACTTCAAAACTTGTCAATGTAAAGAATCAGGATGGTATAACTAAAATACTTGATATGGTACCGGATTTCGTAGACCGGTTCACGAAAAAAACTTCAGAATCAGAGGAAGAAACTGCTTCGGAAGGAAAAAATTGAAAAAAATAAAAATTTTACTTGCATATTTCTCTTAGTTTTGCTAAAATATTCGTGTTGTCGTGTGTGAGAGATATATTCAAATATAGATAAAGGACATACGAAGTATGAGCAGAAGGAGGTGCTTTTCATGGCAAAATGTGCAGTATGTGGAAAAGGCGTGCATTTCGGTAACGCTGTCAGCCACTCTCATAGAAGAAGCAACAAGATTTGGAAATCAAACTTGAAATCTGTAAGAGTTAAGGTAAACGGTGGTACAAAGAAAATGTATGTTTGTACTTCATGCCTTCGTTCTGGCAAAGTAGAGAGAGCATAGTCCATGGCGCCGGTCAAAGAGTTTACTGCCGGTTTTGGATACGAATGAAATCAGAAGACACATGAAATTGTCCGATGGGGCATTTTATGTGTCTTTTTGTTACCCGAGATTAGTGAAGCGCAAACCTTTGCGGAGCGAAAAATGCGAAGCATTTTTCTTGAGCGCTGGAATATCACAGCGCTTTATTAACATGATGGTGAATAATTCACATCATTAGCATGATGTGAATAGGTTGTACCCGAGGACCAGGCAGGCGATGATTATGAGAAGTGCAAGAAGACCGTTTTTTACAAAGAGCATGATGCACATCCCAATACCAATCCAGAATAAAATGAAACCCAGCAGACGCTTCATGGAAACCCTCCCAGCCATATATCAAAACCAGTTTATAATAATATATGCAATCGATAGATTATAATTACCAGTCATTACCTATGCAAACACAGGTTACCTATTGATTGCTTTTTTTTTTGTTTTGGTGTAAAATATCAGTATGTACGCATAATAAGGAAAATAAAGAGGAATAGAATGGAGGCTTAGTATGAAAGGACAGATAGATACGGATATGGGGAAAATTGTTGTCGATGAGGATGTTCTTGCAAAATATGCAGGATCGGCAGCGGTAGAATGTTTTGGCGTTGTGGGAATGGCATCTGTCAATATGAAAGATGGAATTGTAAAGCTGTTAAAGAGAGATAACATCCGTCATGGTGTCAATGTATCAGTAGAAGCCAATAAACTGCACATAGAACTTCATATCATTGTTGCATATGAGGTGAGTATTCTGGCAGTGGCAGAAAATCTTGTCGAAAATGTAAAATACAAGATAGAAGAATACACAGGACTGGAAGTTGGTAAAATTATTGTATGTGTCGAAGGGGTTAAAATAGTCAGCTAATACATTTTTGTTTGGAGGAAAATAAAGTGTTAATAAAAACAATGGATGCATCTGCAATAAAAAAGTGTTTTCTGGCGGGAGCCGGAGCCATCAATGCCAGGAAAGAAGAGATTAATGACCTGAATGTTTTTCCGGTACCGGATGGGGATACGGGAACCAATATGACGATGACAATCATGTCAGCGGCAAATGAGGTACAGGCACTGGAAAAGGTGGAAATGAGCTCTTTGTGCAAGGCAATTTCAAGTGGTTCTCTGCGCGGTGCAAGGGGAAATTCCGGTGTTATTTTGTCACAGCTTCTTCGAGGATTTACAAAGGAACTCCGGGATGTACAGGAGGTAGACGTAAAATTACTGGCAAAGGCATTTGAACGGGCAGTGGAAGCTGCTTATAAAGCGGTAATGAAACCGAAAGAGGGAACAATCCTCACGGTGGCGCGCGCGGGGGCTGACCGGGCTGTGGAGCTTGCAGAACAGACCGATAATCTGGCAGAATTCGGCAACTCTGTTCTTATGCATATGCAGGATGTTCTGGAGCGGACACCGGATATGCTTCCGGTGCTTAAAGAGGCTGGGGTTGTGGATTCCGGTGGTGAAGGACTCATAACTATCATACAGGGAGCGTTTGATGCGTTAATAGGTAAAGAGGTAAGTGATGTGCCGGATACCCAAAGCGTCGTTGGGGATTCGACAAGAATTCGTGCAAAACTGGATAAATCCGAAGAAACTGATATACGTTTTGGATATTGTACCGAATTTATCATTATGCCGGACAAAGCGTTTAGCGATGCAGATGAGAGAACTTTTAAAACGTATCTGGAGTCAATCGGTGATTCGATTGTGTGCGTGTCTGATGAAGATATTGTAAAGGTTCATGTTCATACAAATGATCCGGGACTTGCGATTCAGAAGGCGTTGACTTATGGGGCGCTGAGCCGGATGAAAATCGATAATATGCGTGAAGAACACAATGAGCGCGTTATTAAAAACACAGCGAAGACGGAGAATGGAGCAGCCGGAGAAAAACTTTTAAAATCAGGTTTCCAGACAGCTTCTGAAGAGAAACTGAATCTGCAGGCGGAAAGTGAAATGGGCAGACCGGATCCTACCAAGATGACAGAAACTAAGGCAAAACATAAAGATAATGGGTTTGTCAGTGTTTCGGTGGGGGATGGATTGGGTGATCTGTTCCGTGAACTCGGCAGTGACGTTATTATTGAAGGTGGCCAGACGATGAATCCGAGCACGGAAGATTTCCTTCAGGCAGTAAACCGGATAGACGCTGACAACATTTATATTCTGCCGAACAATTCCAATATCATTCTGGCTGCGGAGCAGGCAGGGGATTTGATAAAGGATAAAAACGTAAAAGTAATCCCGTCGAAGAATATTCCACAGGGTATTTCGGCAATGATTGCCTTTGTAGAGGGAATGACACCGGAGGAAAACGTGGAGGCGATGACAGAAGCTCTTGCGGAGGTCAGAGCCGGGCAGGTTACCTATGCGGTACGGGATACGAGCATTGACGGTAAGGAAATAAAGTCCGGGGATATTATCGGGTTGAGTGACAAAACGATCGAAGTTTCAGGAACCGATATTGTGGAGACAACGGTGGCGCTGATAAAAAATATGATGGATGAGGATTCGGAGCTGATAACGATTTATTATGGCGAAGAGGCCACAGAGGAAGACGCTGAAAAAATTGCGGCAGAAATCCAGCTTGGAAATGATGATATAGAAGTGGAAGTTGAGTACGGCGGTCAGCCTGTTTACTATTACTTTGTATCGGTAGAATAGAGAGAGGGTTAGGTTAGAGGAAAAAATATGATACAATTTTTATATGATATCGGTCTGGATGCTTTTCTGGACACGGTAAAACTATTACCTTTCCTTTTTCTGACATACCTTGTGATGGAATGGCTGGAGCATAAAACAGGAAGCCGTACACAGGCACTGATTCGCAAGGCGGGTAAAACGGGACCTTTGTTTGGCGGACTGCTTGGTGTTTTTCCGCAGTGTGGATTTTCGGCGGCTGCGTCCAATCTGTATTCGGGGGGATTGATTACCGCGGGAACACTGGCTGCTGTTTTTTTGTCAACATCCGATGAGATGCTTCCCATATTTATTTCCGAGGCAATACCGGTACAGACAATTTTATGTATTCTTGGATTGAAACTGTTGCTCGCCGTGATCAGCGGATTTCTGTTGGACTTTTTATATCATAAATTAATCCGGAAGGAAATCAGATATAAAAATATCCATACCATGTGTGAGAGTGAGCACTGTAAATGCGAGGAAGGAATCTGGATTTCGACAATCCGGCATACACTTCATATTGCATTGTTTATTTTCCTGATTAGTATCGTGTTAAATGGCTTGATGGAATGGGTAGGTGAAGATACACTGCGGGGATTAACACTGAATGTACCGGTTATTGGAGAAATGATTGCAGGAATTGTTGGCATGATTCCAAACTGTGCGGCATCTGTGTTTATCACAGAGCTGTATGTGGAGGGCGTAATCGGTATCGGACCTATGATGTCCGGTCTGTTAGCCGGTGCCGGTGTGGGAACTCTGGTGTTGTGCCGCATGAATAAAAAACATCCGAAACAAACGGCAGGGATTCTTTTGTTTGTGTATCTGATCAGTGTATTTTGGGGAGTGCTACTGGAGACATTTCTCCCAACGTTTGCGTTGGGTTCGTGATAATTACGGAGACATTACTGCAGGAAGGAATTTCGTTTGATATAATAAATATGTGCGTGGCATAAAATGCTAGTGTACATATTCAGAAAATAAAAAGGAGAGTATATCGAAATGAAAGCATTGAAAAAAGTTTTAGCACTTATGTTAGTAGCAGTTATGGCTGTTGGACTTGTTGGCTGTGGTGAGATTTCCTATGATGATATTACCGGTGACTGGACAACAAAAACAGTGAATGACATGTCCATTGATGACTATGCAGCAAGTCTTGGTGTATCACCGGCACAGGTGACAACAAACATGACAATTACAGACGATGATAAGATTGTTGCTACCAGTGCAACTGCCTCTCAGAACTATGTATATGAGAGAAAGGCCGATGGTATTGAAGTAAAAGAGGAAGGAAAAGATGACATTCTTTTCTCTATGGCGTATGACACCAATGCTAAAACATTTTCTTACAAACTGGATATTGGCAATGGGCAGACGATGACAATCGTTTTGGAAAAGGGCAAAGCTGATCTTACAGTAACAGGAGCAACTGATGCGGCACAGTAAGCAGTCTGATTTAGAAGTAAAGAGGGGCGAGGTTTTTACCCGCCCTTTTTTCTGTTGTCTGAAATACTTTGTACCACTGGAATTATGTGGGGAGCTATGTGGCGCTGCTACTCTCGGTTTCTGTTGCCATGATTTTTTATGGTTGGAAACATTTTCTGGCTGTAGCTGTTTCTGTCCTTTTTATCGCCTTTTTTTGTAATTTTTACATCACCGGAAGCATATGGGGTAAATGGAACCAGATCTGTTATGAGACAAAAGGAAGTAAACGTTTATCTTATATGATAACGGGCAAAGACGAAGTGAAAATACGTTTTAATGGGGAGATACTGTGGCTGCAGATAGAGGGAGAAGGAGAGAATATTACACCGGATATCCGGGATAAAAACGGAAAATCTTTTATGCTTCTCAAAAAGGGGAAG
>JAXEJU010000072.1:0-24231 GCA_034101395.1 Eubacterium sp.
AACCAGTCTTTCCTGTTCTGATTTCAGAAACACCCTATCCGTATCCTTGTAAACTGGTTTGTCAGCAAAATTTTGTTCTTCAATTTCCATTGCTTCAAATTCATTTACAGGAATAATCTTCATTTTATAAGCCATCTTGAAGCATCCACGGATTGAAGTAGTCACATTATAATATTTTTTCCACATATCATCATAACAACGTATGGTTCTACTGGAACGACCCTTGTTGACCTGTTGCTCTTTCCAAAGGGGATAAAGTGTGGCAAGAGTAGTGGAATCCTTTTTCTTTTCCGCTTCTAATGCTTTGTAGTGTTCAATAATTGCGTTTTCAAGGTTCTCCTTTGAAGATTTTGCAATCAGACGATAACCACCTTTTTTCGTGGCATCTGGAATCTTTGTTTTCCAGCGACCATCGGATGCTTGCCATATCTTACAAAATTCTTCGTGTGCGATTAGTATTTCTGTTCTTTTCATAATGGTATCATCCGGATTTTGAATATTGCTCATATCTAATACTAAAGGTGCAGCATTATTTGCTGGAGCAAATGGATCATCTGCTGAAGTTGCACCTGCAGGAACTGGTGCTATATCATTCACTCTGAGTAATTACAAATATCCCATAGCCCATCACTAATGAACACTTACTGGTTACTACTGGCCACTTATTCCGAAATTATATAAATAGTAGTTGCGTTCTCTCCAACTTTTTTAATCTGTCCGGAATTCATTAGTTTCTCTAACAACTTTCTTGCTCCTGTTCTAGATTTGTAGTTACACAAATCCATGACTTTCTGCGTTGAAATACTTCCATTCTGTCTGATATACTCAAGTATCTTCTCTTCTTTCGACATTACGTTCTGTTCTACTTGATTCGCATTTTCATTTCTTATGTCTGCAACTCCCGGAATATATACAACCTGTCCGACCTCCAGTTTTAATGTTACTCTATCTGAACGTTCTGAAAAATCAAACTCCGGTTTTTTCCAATTCTGCTCTTTCCACGCAGTCACAATCTTATCAACACCACTTCCAGCACGTTCACCAACATTGACAAATCCAAACATTTTCAGGATATTAGGATTTCGTGGATCGCTGTTACCACCTGCGTAAAATTCTTCTTTGGTAACTCTAATTGTGCCCGGGTTCGATATAGTCAATTCTTTTCCTTTTTTTACAACAAGGATTCCTCGTCTGCCATAGTAGTTCGCATGTGCTAGAGCATTTGCCAACGCCTCTTCCAAAGCATCATGAACATCCACCCGGTCTACACGATAACCATCTCTACGATTGGCAAATGGAACCGCAACCTCATCGTCCATTCGTGTACGCACCTTACAAAAGAAGTCATATATATTTCCGCTCCAGTCTCCTTCGGTGGAATGAGTACGGAACAACCAGCGAACTGTCTTATCGTCGCACTCTTCCCGATAATCCAAAAAGTAATTAGGAAAAATATCAGTAATATGATACGCTTCTCCAAAAAACAGAAATCCTGCTATCGTAGGAGATAATGAACCATTTTTGTTCTTTGCCACAGCTCTCAGCTTCATAAGGAACTCATCATTCTCCAATGCATTCCAAGGATGTCCACTATGAAGCTGCTCAAATATAATTCGATAACCTTTAATCGTGTCTTGATTCAAGACATCTAATCCCATCTCATCAACAACTTCAATATCTCCGGACACATCTCTCTGATCAGCAAACATCGCTCTTACTGCTTCTTCAGTACAAATAAAATCTCCCTCATAATCTCTTTTATACGTACCTTTCATCGGATCTGGTCCGATATATACCGGCTTGTCATGTCTATCTGCCGCGGGAACATCAATTCTAAGAATCTCTTTTCCCTCGACTATCACCGGACGAACATGATGATTCAACAGAATATTCCTTGACACTTTGTTTCTATCATTCAGCACACTCCAGAAATCCTTCTGGTACTTGATAATCTGCCTATCTGTCAAGCCTTCTCTCTATACTCCTTTATTCCCAAGAGAATTGTTCCACCATTTGTATTAGCAAAGGAAGAATATGTCTCCCATATGCTCTCCGGAAGTCCACCTGTTGCCAATTTGCACTCTCGCTCATGATTTTCTTTAAGGTTTAATATTTCTATACGCTTTTTCATACCAATATTTACAACTACTATTCTCTTCATCCTTATAGCATGAAGCAATTGGCATATCTGCACCACCTTTCACCTGTTTATTATACCTTGCAAAATCGATTAATGCTATACTTATTTCCTCTGTGTGACCAAACTTTAGAAATTTATCTTATTTTCGCAACATCTTTCAATAAATATACGGAATATATCATTGACCATATTGTTTCCTTTATATTAAAATAAAAAAAATAAATCTAGGAGGGAACATATGATTTCTTTAAAAGGGAAAAAATTAACATGCCTATTATTAGCTTTCGGACTGGCATGTACAGGCATTCAGATAACAGCAAATGCCGCTGGTAAGACAAAACTGATAACAAAGTGCATGAATTTAAAAACAGGACAATCAAAAAAGATATCCATTCAGGGTAAAAAGAAAAAAGCAACCTACTTATTTACATCTTCCTCAACCAAAAAAGCTACCGTATCAAAATCCGGTATTGTAAAAGCAAAAAAACCAGGAAATGTAATAATTACCGTGAAAGAAAAGTATAAGAAAAAAACAACAAAATTAGGAAAAGTTAAAGTTGTTATAAAGCAAAACGGAAACAACTCCGCTACGAAAACACCAGCAACGACCGCTACCACGGTACCTACGGCTACACCGGAAGCTCCAACAGCAGCTCCAACAGCAGCTCCAACAGCTACTGCCACCGTAGCGCCTACCGCTACTGCCAATACAACGGCAACTCCGGCTCCGACAGCTACTCCGTCCGCAGAAAATTCTGATTATGACGTTCCTGTTGGATTCCGCTCAAAAAATGCCGCAAACGCCGGAACGGTTAAAGATATAAGCTATGAATCCACTGTTATTGTGGAAGGTAAATCCGTCACAAGAAAAGCAAAAGTTGTGTTGCCAAAGGGATATACAACGGAAAAGAAATATCCGGTAGTGTATATGCTACACGGTATATTCGGCGACGAAACTTCTCTTTATGGTGATGGTACGCAAAATGTTATCTGGAACGCCATTGCCAATGGTGATGCGGAGGAAATGATTGTTGTTTTCCCAAATGCATGTGCAAACGAAGCCGGAAAAGGCGAGGGATTCAACCTTGAACATTATGCAGCATACGACAACTTCATTAATGATTTATCCAAATGTCTGATGCCATATATCAACGAAAACTTTTCTACTTTGACAGGGCGCGAAAACACCGCGATTTGCGGTTTCTCTATGGGTGGTCGTGTCAGTCTGCAGATTGGTTTTACAAAACAGGAAGATTTTGGATATGTCGGTGGTTTCTGCCCGGCATTCGGAATTTTCAAGTATACAAACTACGGGGTTACAGAACCGGGCTTCTTTACCGAAGACACTTTTACATTAAAACCGGAATATATGAATAATACGCTTGTTCTGATTGCAGCAGGCCCACGGGATGACATTGTGAAAACCGAGCCAAAGCGTTATGCAAATGCTCTGGCAAAGAACAAAGTACCACATATTTATTATGAAACAATGGGTGGTGATTCTGCAAATGTCGGTGGCGGTGGTCACGAACCGGCTGTATACCAGCACGGCGCATATAATTTCCTGAAGCGCATCTTCAAAGGTTCCATTGACGTTCCGCCAGTGGAGGATAAGGATAACGAAAACGAGAGCAAAGAAACTTCCCTTGACATGAGTAAAGCAGATACAGCGGTTTTAGACGGTGCCGGTGTAAAAGCGGAACCTGACAGCACGACCAATTGCCTTAATATAACATTACCTCAATTTCAAGGCATAATTTTCAAAAACACCTCTGCAAATGCAAACAACTACAAAAAAGTAACTATTACTTACAAATCGGATTCCACCGTGTCTACCTATCTCTTTGATGCCGATTTAACGGACGGCATAGGTCAGACACCTTCCGGTCAGCATCAGGTAAATGCTCTCCCGGCAGCTGATTCATTCCAGACAGTTACGTTTGAAGTACAGAGTGAATTTAGCGGTTCTTGCATAACAGCAATCAAATTAGTTCATGTGGATTTTGAAAATGCAGGTGATAAACATATGGAGATAAAATCTATTACCTTTTCAAAATAACATATTTTGTAAAGAGGGGCTGTGATAGCCCCTTTTTACATCATTTTTCTGATCTTTTTCAATTCTTCATACAGCCGGTGAACCGGCAATCCGACCACGTTAAAATAATCTCCTTCGATTCCTTCTATATGGCGGCAGAATATACCCTGAATTCCATAAGCACCCGCCTTGTCCATACAGTCTCCAGTCTGCACATAATGCAGAATCTCTTCGTCTGTCATTGGAGCGACATAAACCTTTGTTCCAACGGAAAATGTGCGTACCTCTTTCTTTTTCTGACCGCTTTCTTTTTTCACAAGTGTGACCCCGGTATACACCATATGAAAATGTCCCTGCAAAAGACGAAGCATCTTTTGAGCCTCTTCTTCATCGGACGGTTTTCCAAGGATTTTCCCATCCACAGCCACCACTGTATCCGCCCCAATCACAATACCGTCGGTTATTTCATTTGCAACAGCCATCGCCTTTTGTTCCGATAATTGTTCTGTCACTTTGACAGGATCTGTGCTTGTTGCCTTCTCTTCTGCATCGGAAACAATGACCTCAAAAGGGACTCCAAGCATACCGAGCAATTCTCTGCGTCTGGGAGATCCAGATGCCAGAATCAACCCCTTCTTATTCTCTTTCATTTCATCACCTTTCCCATAATAACAGAAGGGTCGCAAAATCTGCGTCCCTCCTGAACATAATATTTTTTATTTTTTACGCAAAATATTTTACACCGCTTGCAAAAATCTTCTGATCCTGCTCGCCATAAATGTTCATGGCAACGCCATTTCCGCGGCGCTCGGAATGAGCCATTTTACCAAGTACACGTCCATCCGGACTCGTGATACCTTCAATCGCCATATAAGAGCCGTTTGGATTGAAATCTTCATCCATTGTCGGATTGCCATCAATGTCTACGTACTGGGTTGCAACCTGCCCATTTTCAATGAGTTTCTTAAGCCACTCATCATTGGCAACAAATCGTCCCTCGCCATGGGATGCCGGAACCGCATAAACGCCTCCCAGCTCTGCTTCCTGCAGCCACGGAGATTTATTCGTAACGACTTTCGTATAAACAGATTTGGAAATATGCCGTCCAATACTGTTGGTAGTCAAAGTCGGTGAATCCTGTGTCTGGGTGGTTATTTTTCCATATGGAACAAGACCCAGTTTTACAAGTGCCTGGAATCCATTACAGATTCCAAGGATTAGACCATCTCTCTCATCTAACAGTTTGTGTACTGCATCTTTGATGCGCTCATTACGGAAAACAGAGGTAATGAACTTGGCAGAACCATCCGGCTCGTCACCGGCACTGAATCCGCCGGAGAACATGAGAATCTGGGACTCGTTTATCGCTTTTTCAAAAGCTCCCACACTGTCCGTAATATTTTGTTCCGTCATGTTTTTAAATACGATACTTTCCGTTTCTGCCCCTGCATCCCGGAATGAAATTGTTGTGTCATACTCGCAGTTTGTTCCCGGGAATACCGGAATAAATACTTTCGGTTTTGCCACTTTATGCTTACACACATAAATATCTTTTGTATCATAAAGTTTTGTTTCTATTTCTTTTTGTTCTACGTCGGAACGGGTAGGGAATACTTTTTCAAGAGTTCCCGTCCAGGCTTTGAGTGCCTCTTCCATCGAAATTGTTTCTTCGTCACAGACAAACTGTGGCTCCGAAAGCACTTTACCGAATTTCTCATAAACAACACCGGCATCATCGAGTTTCGCCAGATCATCTTCACGAATTTCCGCTACAATCTCACCATAAGCAGGTGTGAAGAAATATTCTTTCTCGCGATGCTTGCAGAATTTTGCACCCAGTTTATTACCGAATGCCATTTTGGCTACTGCATCTGCAATTCCGTTTCCATCAAGCGCATGTGCAGAAAGAATTACGCCATCTCTCATAAGTTTTGTAATCTTCTCATACTGTCCCATGATAAATGCAAAATCCGGAAGATCATATTCATCCCTGCGGATAACAAATTTCACAAGACGGCTGCCCGCTTCTTTCAGTTCGTTTGTCACAACATCTGAAAGTTTTGCCACGTCAACAGCAAAGGAACAAAGTGTCGGCGGTACATCAATATCATTAAAGGTACCCGACATACTATCCTTACCACCGATAGATGGAAGCCCCAGCTTAATCTGCGCATCATAGGCACCAAGTAAGGCTGCCATCGGCTCACCCCAGCGTTTTGAATCTTCTGTCATACGCTTGAAGTATTCCTGGAAAGTAAAGCGGATTTTTTTGTAATCACCGCCTGCTGCCACAATTTTTGCCACAGATGTAAGAACCGCATACTCAGCACCGTGATACGGACTCCAGCTCATCAGATATGGATCCATACCATAACTCATCATCGTTACCGTATCGCACTTGCCGTCCAGTACCGGAAGCTTCGCTATCATAGTCTGGGTCGGCGTAAGCTGGTATTTACCGCCGTATGGCATATTTACCGTACAGGCACCGATTGAGCTGTCAAACATTTCCACAAGTCCTTTTTGGGAACATGCATTCAGGCTTGACAGTTTTTTCAAAAAGGCATCCTTAAAGCTTTCTACTTTCTCAACATTTGTGAGATAGTTGTCCGCTTTCTTTGGACTTTCGACTTCCACATCCGTCTCCTGATGTGCGCCGTTCGTATCCAGGAATGCACGGGAAATATTAACAATTTCTTTCCCTCTCCACTTCAAAACAAGACGCGGTGACTCCGTTACGGTTGCCACACATACCGCTTCGAGATTTTCTTCTTCTGCATATGCAAGCATTTTATCTACATCTTTTGGATCAACTACGATTGCCATTCTCTCCTGTGACTCGGAAATCGCAAGTTCCGTTCCGTCAAGACCGGCATATTTCTTTGGAACTTTATCCAAATCAACAGTAAGTCCGTCTGCCAGCTCTCCAATTGCCACTGACACACCACCTGCACCAAAATCATTACATTTTTTTATCAGGCGGCTGACTTCTTCACGACGGAACAGTCTCTGAATTTTGCGCTCTGTCGGAGCATTTCCTTTTTGCACTTCTGCACCGCAGGTATCAATGGATTCAGTATTGTGAGCCTTAGATGAGCCGGTCGCTCCACCACAGCCATCACGTCCGGTACGTCCACCCAGAAGAATGATGATATCCCCCGGATCAGAGTTTTCACGAATTACATTTTTTCTTGGTGCTGCGCCCATTACCGCACCGATTTCCAGTCTCTTCGCCACATAACCCGGATGATAGATCTCATCTACAAGGCCGGTAGCCAGACCAATCTGGTTACCATATGAACTGTAACCTTTCGCTGCACCGGTTACAATTTTACGCTGCGCAAGCTTTCCTTCCATCGTATCCTTCAGGGATTTGGTCGGGTCTGCCGCACCTGTTACACGCATTGCCTGATATACATAGCCACGCCCTGACAACGGATCGCGGATAGCACCACCAAGACAGGTAGCCGCACCACCAAATGGCTCAATCTCTGTCGGATGGTTATGTGTCTCATTTTTAAAGAACACCAGCCATTCCTCTGTCTCCGGTCCGTTACCGTGGTCAATTTCAACCGGCACAACGATGGAACATGCATTAATCTCATCTGACTCTTCCATGTCATCCAGTTTGCCCTCTGCGCGCAGTTTCTTCATCCCCAGAAGGGCAATGTCCATCAGTGAGACAAACTTGTCATCTCTTCCTGCATACATTTTGTCATGAGCAGCTTTATAGGAATCAAAGGTATCTTTTACCGGTTTCTTATAATCACCTTCTGCAAAAGTTATATTTTTCAGTTCCGTGAGGAATGTCGTATGACGGCAATGGTCAGACCAGTACGTATCCAGTACACGGATTTCCGTCATTGACGGATCTCTTTTTTCCTCTCCCTGAAAATAATTCTGAATATGAAGAAAATCTTTAAAAGTCATCGCAAGATTTAACGAATCATATAATGCCTTTAATTCTGCTTCCGGCATATCCTTAAAACCATCGAAAATCTTTACATCTTCCGGTTCTTCAAACTGAGTAACCAAAGTTTTCGGTACTGTCTCATCGGTCTCACGGGAGTCAACCGGATTAATGCAGTATGCTTTAATCCTTTCAAAATCTCCGTCGGAAATATCACCGGACAATACATAGGTAGTCGCAGAACGGATAATCGGCTCTTCTTTTTCATTTAACAGCTTTACACACTGCTCCGCAGAATCTGCACGCTGGTCAAACTGTCCTGGCAGATACTCAACCGAAAATACCCTGTCACCATCTGCTTTTTCAAATGAATTTTCATATACATTATCTACCGGCGGCTCGGAAAAAACCGTCACAAGAGCTTTTTTATAAGTATCATCACTCAAAGCCTCTACATCATAGCGGATCAGTTCCCTGACCCCGGTGAGCGTCCGAATATCCAGATATCCGCGAAGCTCCTGTTTGAGCTCCTTTGCATGTACTGCATAGGCCTCTTTTTTCTCAACATAAATCCTCTTTACGTTTGCCATGATTTCCTCCTTCACTTCAGTTCATAATTTATGCACAAAAGCGCTTGCGAAACAAGCGCTTTTTGACTCTGTTTAATTGTTGCTGTCAGCGGTCAGATATCCGATATTTACTCTTCCTCTCCAATAACTCTGAACCTCTGTCGTATAAGCAGTTTTGATTTCACTCTTATACTTTGCTTCAAACTGTTTTTCCTTCTCATCACTGACAACCTGATTACACTGGTTATCATATGCCTCCGGATCGTTGTTATTTACCATCTTCACAACAAAGTATGCATCCTTTGTCTCCATCACACCGGACACTTCATTATTCTTCATGGCTTTTACCTGTTTTCTTGTCTTTTCATCCATAAAGTCTGTATCGGTTTCGATAAGGTTCTCTGTGGAATAACTGATACCGGTATTGTCATCCGTATTATCGCTATCCGAATCTGTAATCAGACCCTTTGTAAAGTCTTCTGCCTTCACCGCTTTTTTCTGCAATGCTTCCATCGCTTCTTTGGCTTTCTTCAAATCTTCTGCACTCTTCTGCGTTGCTTCCGATTCTCCGGATTTGGTCTCCGTTTTGGATATTGTATAATACTGTAGCGTGTACTGGCGATAATCTTTTTTGCTGACTGTCTTTTTAAGCGCCTCTTCATCAATTCCAAGGCCTGCAATAACATTCTGTTTATACTTATCAGCCAATGCCTGTTTCTCAAGTGTTTCTTTAATAGATGCCTCGTCAAGACCGGATATTTTTTTCTGTTTATCGGTGAGCTGCTCCATCACACCGTTCACATCATCCGATATCGTCTTTTGCTCCTCATCTGTCAGCTCCATATTATTTTTCAGAGCTTCCATATAAAGAATCTCACGCTGTTTCAGGGAATCCATCACCTGTTTCTTAGCGGCCTGCGCACCGGTTCTTCCGGCTTTATCAACATTTTGCGCGGTCCAGTAGCTGCTACCGTAAATCTGCTGATACAGAGATTCATAACTGTTGTACTGTGTCTCTGCCGTATAGATATCATACATGGCATCGGTAAAATAAAGTTTATTTGTAATCTCCTGATTATTTGCATTCATTCCGGTTACCGTCAAAATCTCACGGGGACGTAACTGGATATAACAAACCACAAGGCTGAAACCAACAATCAAAATAAGTCCTATTAAAATAAGAATCTTATTCTTGTGGGAAACTATATTTTCTTCCTTTGCTTTGACCGGATTCATTGTACCCAGTCCATCATTTTTCATAATTTTCTTCGCACTATTCATTTTTTGCCTCCAACGTAAACTTTCTTCTTATCATGTGTCTGTTCTCATTTTAGCAATAAAGTGTTACCATTTTATGACCAATGTCCACAAACACTCTAACATTCTATCACAAAATCATACTAACCGCAATATAAAAAAAAAAGCACCGGTAAAATTCAGCGCTTCTCAAAAATAAAATGCAGGAAAAGGGACTTGAACCCTCATGGTATTGCTACCACACGGACCTGAACCGTGCGCGTCTGCCAATTCCGCCATTCCTGCATGCAAGTGATATATTATCATTTTCAGTCGGAATTGTCAATTACTTTTTTTATTTTTTTGTGGCAGCTTTTCAAAAATTATGATACAATGTCTATATAATTCCAAACTTACTAATAACGAGGTGATTACTTTGGTCATGAATCCAGGGATGCTGCTCTTTGGACTTTTTGATGCGGGAGTAGCTTTTTTTCTTGTATATACTGTTGTGAAAGCAAAATTGGGCGGAAACAAAAAAGCAATTGCCCGGACACTGGGTACTATTCTCGGTGTTCTGGTTTTTATCGCAGAATTCTGTGCAATCGTCTGGTTTAACACCGAAGAACATACCATATCAAAAGCCGGTCAGTATGTTGTCTATGCTGCGCCGATTGTTCTCAGCATTTTAATGGGTGTGCTGGTTATTCTTTCCCAACCGCCAAAAAATCCGGATGATTTTATTGAACAAGACAATGAAGAGGAAGAAGAGAATGAAGAAAAAGCGCTATAAAATCCAGCGCTTTTTCTTTACATATTATCAGATATAGCTTTTCAAATCCTTTTTCTTGATGTTTCCAATGTTGCAGGCAAGAATTATCGCAACAACTTTCTTTTTGCTGTTATAGTAGAAACGAATTCGGTATTTGCCCCAGATTTCATCATTGTAGTATTTTACCTTATTTTTCTTTAATCCTTTCATTTTGGTAAACGGATCACTGGCTTTGCATTTTGCCAGTGCAATGTCGCCATATACCTTCTCAACAGCAGATTTGGTAGCACCGATTTTGATTCCACGGTAAGTACTTCTCTTCTTACTGTCACCTTTCCACTGACCTTTCCATGCATAACCGCCATTGTATCCCATGCGCTGGCAGTAAGCCACAAAATTTTCCCCGGTAAATTTACTGAAGTCTTTTTTTGACATTTTGGCAACTACTGTTACATTGCAGGTAAGCGTAATGCCATCAACGCTCGCAGTAATCACTGTCTTTCCTGTTTTTACACCTGTAACATTGCCCTTGGAACTGACTTTGGCAATCTTTGGATCTGCACTCTCCCAGGTCACAGTCGAAGTTGTCCCACTGATTACCAGCTTTGATTTCTTACCAACCTTTACTATTGTTTTCTTCTTATCGAGAACAATCTTACTAACATCTATCGCCGGACCCGATGCAATATCTGTCGATTCTGTTGCCACGGGACTCTCCGTGCTTTCTGCGGCAGCTGCAGTATCTGCTCCTGTGGAACGAATCCCGAATATAAGTGCTGCACTAAACAGCACACCCATGATAACCATTCCTGCTTTTTTATTCATTCTCATGTTTCTCTCCCTTCGCTTCTTTTTCCTGTTTCACGAAAACAGGCATGAAAACCCAAAAAAGTTTCCTCACCTGTATCATATACTATTCCTCTGTTTTTGTCCAGTGGATAACGGATAGAAAATCAGGCCAGCTCGACAGCTCCTGTATACAACTGATAGTATCTGCCTTTTTTCTCCAGAAGTTCCTTATGCGTACCCCGTTCAATTATCTCACCCTGTTCAAGAACCATGATGCAATCCGCGTTACGCACGGTAGAAAGCCGGTGTGCAATAACGAATGTCGTACGGTTTTTCATAAGCCTTTCCATTCCGTGGTCAATATGCATTTCCGTACGGGTATCAACGGAACTTGTCGCTTCATCCAACACAAGAATAGGGGCCAGTGAAATTGCAGCTCTGGCAATATTTAACAACTGGCGCTGACCCTGGCTGAGATTGATACCATCTCCCTCAAGCACCGTATCGTAACCATCTTCGAGTCTCATGATAAAGGAGTGTGCACTGGCAGTTTTTGCTGCCTGTTCTACCTCTTCATCTGTTGCATCCGGACGACCATACCGAATATTCTCCCGAACGGTTCCGCTAAAGAGATGTGTATCCTGCAAAACCATGGCAATATTGGAGCGAAGACTGTCCCGCTGATATTTTTTCAGTTCTATTCCATCAATCGTAATTGTTCCCTCCTGAATATCATAAAAACGATTCAGAAGATTGGTAATTGTCGTTTTTCCTGCTCCCGTTGAACCGACAAACGCCACTTTCTGTCCCGCATGCGCATACAGGTTAATATCTTTCAAAATAACCTTATCTTCGTTATAGCCAAAGGTTACATGTTCCATAACAACCTCGCCTTTTACATCATTCATCGGAACTGCATCCTCCGGATCCGGCTCTTCGGTGGCTGAATCCATTACCATAAATACCCTCTCAGCGCCGGCTAACGCAGAGAAAATGGTATTCACCTGCATGGACAATTCATTAATCGGACGGCTGAACTGTCTGGAATAATTGACAAACACAGTAAGTTTACCGATTGTCAGAGTTCCCATCAGGCAAAAAATCGCACCGATAGTTGCCGTGAGGCCATAACAAATCTGGCCGATATTCCCCATAACCGGTCCCATGATACCGCCAAAAAACTGTGCTTTTACCTGTTTGCTCCGGAGGTCGTCATTCAGATTGGTAAATTCCTGCACTGCCTTTTCCTCATGACAGAACACCTTAACGACCTTCTGACCGGTTACCGTCTCTTCAATGTATCCATTTAAGGCACCAAGTGCACTCTGCTGAGCCCGGTAATACTCAGAACTCCGCTTTGCAATTCCACCACCCGCTTTAATCATAACCGGTACAAGGAGAATGGTAATCAGCGCCAGCCATACATTCATATAAAGCATAATACAAAGTGTTCCAATAATTGTAATAGAGCCGGATACAAGCTGAATTACAGTATTATTCATCAGCTCACCGATCATATCCACATCATTCGTGAAACGACTCATAATATCACCGGTACTGTTTGTGTCAAAATACCGCACCGGCATATCCTGTAAATGGTCAAATAAATCTTTGCGGATTCGGATTAATGCCCGCTGGGAAACACCAATCATAATACGCTGCTGCAGATAATTGGTAATAACTCCTATCCCATACACGCCTAACATTAGTAAAACACCTTTTAAGAGGGTAAGCGATCCCTCCGCAATCAAAGCTGCCCTATCCGCTTCTGCAGCAGACATGACGGCTTTTGCCGAAACTGTCAGGTTGTCAATAATTGGCGAAAGCAGGTAAGAACCTGCCAGGGTTGCACCGCTGAATATCAGGACACAGACGAGTGCAACAATGACCCACGGAATATCTTTTTTCATATAGCTTAACAATCTTCGGATGGCGCCGGAAGAATTCTTTGGTTTTCCTCCTGCCATTCCATGAGGGCCTCCCGGTCCATGATGTCTTCCCGGTCCATGAGGACCTCCCGGCATCGGACCTCCTGATGCTTTATGGTTTGACTGACTCATCCTGCTGCCTCCTCTCTGTCTTTCTGTGAATAATAAATTTCCTGATAAGTCTCACAACTGCGAATCAGTTCCTCATGAGATCCCTGCCCTACAATCTCACCCTCATCCATTACGAGAATGCGGTCTGCATTCTCAACAGAAGAAATACGCTGGGCAATAATCAGCTTTGTCGTATCTTTTAATGTAGAAGAAAAGCTCTCGCGGATTTTTGCTTCTGTAGCGGTATCCACGGCACTGGTGCTGTCGTCCAGAATAAGAATTTTGGGCTTTTTAAGTAGTGCTCTCGCAATACACAGTCTCTGTTTCTGACCTCCGGACACATTTACACCGCCCTGTCCGAGCTCCATCTCATAGCCATCTGTAAAATCTCTCACAAAAAGATCAGCCTGTGCCGCCTCTGCCGCTTCATATACTTCTTCGTCCGTTGCATTCTCATCACCCCAGCGAAGATTTTCCATGATACTTCCCGAAAAAAGTGTATTTTTCTGCAAAACCATCGCAACACCATTTCGCAGATTCTCCAGGGAATAATCTTTTACATTAATACCATCTACAAGGATTTCACCCTCATCACAGTCATACAATCTCGGAATCAACTGTACTAACGATGTTTTTCCCGAACCGGTAGAACCGATTATTCCAATCGTCTCTCCCGGATTTGCAACAAAGGTAATATTCTTTAAAACATTATTATTATGTTTCTTATAATACCGGAACCCGACATTTCGAAACTCGATTCTGCCACTTGCAACCAGATGCTCTTTTTCCTTCGCTTCTTCATCATTGAGATCAATTTTAGTATTGAGCACTTCCAGGATTCGTTTGGAAGAAGCCATGGCTCGTGAACCTTGAATCATAATCTTAGATACCATCATTAGAGACATCAGAATCTGGGTTACATAGGTTGTAAATGCAGTCAGATCACCTACCGGCATATCGCCAACCAGAATCTGCTGTCCGCCAAACCATACAACAGCCATTACGGTAATATTCATGGCAAGCGTCATAATCGGCATCAGCAAAATAACAACTTTCATGGCACGTAACGTCTTATCCTTCAATTCGTTATTTGCCGCATCAAAAGTTTCTCTTTCAAAATCGTCGCGCACAAAAGATTTTACCACACGCTGATTCGTAATATTTTCCTGAATCCGGGAATTCAGCGAGTCTATTTTATCCTGCATGATATTAAACCGCGGAAACGCAACCCGCATCACAAATACAAGCGCAATAATGAGCACCGGAATCATGACACAGAACACCATCGCAAGCCGGGCGTTCATGATAAATGCCATAATCAGTCCGCCAATCAGCATTCCCGGTGCACGAAGAAGCATTCTCAGTCCCATGCAAATAACATTCTGCATATTGGTAATGTCATTGGTCAATCGGGTTACGAGAGAGCCTGTAGAAAATTTTTCAATATTGGCAAAGGAGAACTTCTGTACTTTTTCAAACACATCTCTTCGTAAATCAGCTGCAAAATTGACTGAAGCTTTCACGGCAAAGTAGGCACCGAGCACACCTCCCAGCATCATCAGGGCGGCAGTTACAATCATCGCAACACCGATTAAAATAATAAATCCCGTTCCACGCGGTTCACCTCCGGATGCACCACATCCGATATTAATAATAATCGACATAAGTTTGGGGAGTATAACTTCTCCCAGGACCTCAACAATCATAAAAATCGGACCCAGAATAAATGCCGACAAATAAGGTTTTACATATTTCTTATACTGTCCCATTTTTCACCTCCATCTGTTGTTTTTGCCATCTGCTCCATATTATCATAGACTCTGTCCAGATAATCTGACAGCTCTTTCCGTTCCTCCTGTGAAAAGCCCTGATACATCTGTTCATCCACAGAATTAAAATATTCACTGCTCTCCTCTGCAATTCGTTTTCCTTTTTCCGTCAACTCAACAAAATTGGCACGGTTGTCTTCCCCCTTAACTTTCCGACAAATCAAACCGTCTTTCTCCATTGATTTGAGAGAAACCGCAATCGTTGCAGGCGTTATCTCCAGATGTCTGGCAAGTTCCACCTGGGAAACAAAATGATTATCAGCAAGTGACATCAGAAGCCGGTGCTGTGCTCTGTGAACTCCTGTACCTTCCAGCTTTTTTTCAATCAGCCGCCGGTGCATCTGATTCGTCAGAATCATCCGGTGTGTCACCTCTTTTGGTCCGTAAGAGTCTTTTTTCCTTTCAAACCGCACTTTTTCACACCTTTCTTTTTATTATTTGGATGCTAATAATTAGTTTTTTAATAATTAGCATATTAATCATTATACACGCAAATTAAAAATTGTCAACTTTTTCCTTGTGGAACATACACTGAATATAAACAAATAAGACTGGAACAAACTATGGAATACGGAAAACTGAATATCCAGGTTCTTTCAAACAACGATAACCGCCCTATCTCCGGTGCAACGGTGCGCATTGTAACACAAAATGAGCCGGAGCAGACAATCGAAGAAGCTCAGACAAATACGCAGGGACAGTTGAATGGCATCGAACTGGAAGCGCCCCCTGTCGAATACAGCATGGACCCCAGCGGCAACAAACCCTATTCCGAATACACTCTTTTTATAAGTGCCCCCGGTTTTGAGACAATTGAAATCAGTGGTGCTGAAATTTTCTCCGGCGAAACTGCCATTCAGAATGCAAACCTTCTTCCAACGGCAGAAGGTAAACCGGGCAGTGCAGAACTATTTGTCATTCCGGATCATACGTTGTGGGGCGATTATCCGCCAAAGATTGCGGAAGATGAAATAAAGACCGTAGAAGGTACGGGTGAGATTGTACTTAGTGAGGTTGTCATCCCGGAATATGTCGTCGTTCACGACGGTCCACCTTCCGACCGCAACGCCAAAAACTATTATGTGAGATATCGGGATTACATTAAAAATGTTGCCAGCAGTGAAATCTATTCCACCTGGCCGGAAGCAACGATTCAGGCAAATGTACTGGCCATTCAGTCTTTTACGCTGAACAGGGTCTACACGGAGTGGTACCGGAACAAGGGCTATGAGTTCACCATCACCACTTCCACTGCCTACGACCACAAGTGGATTCCAAACCGCAATATTTTCGACAGCATTTCGCAGGTCGTAGATGAAATTTTCAACAACTACCTCTCCCGCCCGGGCATACAGCAACCGATACTTACCCAGTATTGTGACGGAAAAAATGTCTCCTGTCCGAACTGGATGAGTCAGTGGGGTTCCAAATCACTGGGTGATCAGGGTTACAGCGCCATCGACATTCTCAGAAATTACTACGGAAACTCGATATATATCAATGAAACGGATGAAATATCAGGTATTCCATCCTCATACCCCGGCTCACCACTCCGCCAAGGCTCTTCCGGTGAAAAAGTGAGACAGATGCAGCAACAGCTCAATGTCATCTCCGATGCCTACCCATTGATTCCCAAGCTCGCGGTGGACGGTGTTTTTGGACCGGCAACCGAAGAAGCTGTGCGTACCTTCCAGAATATTTTCGGTCTGACAGCCGATGGTATCGTAGGATTTAAAACATGGTACAAAATATCACAAATTTATGTTGGGGTCAGCCGTATTGCAGAGCTGGTCTAGGTATCAGGCGACTTCCCCTTTATTCTTCGACAAATGGCACGACAGAACAAAAAGAACAGATACCCTGCCAGTGCACCTGCCGCATCTAACATAACATCTGAAATCTGACCACTGCGTCCCGGCACAAAAAGCTGATGAAATTCATCCGTTGCCGCGTATGCAGTGGTCATTAACAATGCCCATTTCTTTTCCTTTACGCCATAAGAATGCAACATTCCGATGAAAAGTAATGCAAGTATCGCATACTCTGACGCATGAGCCCCTTTTCGCACCGGGTAGTCAACCGCCTCGGCAAAACTCTCCTGACGTTCCGACGTCCACTCCTCAAATCCCGGGACAAACCACACTCCGATTGTCCTTCCAACCGAATGGCTGATTTCCGTCGATGTGTCTGCCGGCTGCGCAGAAAAGAAAAAAATAAGTACCATCCACAAAACAACCAAAACTGTAAAAAAATTACGTTTCACTCTCACTCCTCCGCTCCAGATCCATCTGAATCTGCTCCAGATAATGTACAAAAGTTCCCGCATATGGAGATACTTCCCACGACGGTTCCAGTTCTTCCAGTTTAAAATTCTTCGGTCCACCCATTTCCATCCGTTCCCAGAACTTTTTGAGTTCCGCAAACGGAAGATACATAAACTTGTCCACACTCTTAAAGTAGATGAGCAAAAAGGCAATTCCATCCTGCTCCTCAAACTCCGACATAAATTTTATCTGATGCTCGTGCACATTGGCAAGCGGAAACCGTGTCGTGGCACACTCTTTCGCATCAAAGCAAACCGGTATTCCCTGTACCACTCCGATGTAGTCCACTGTACTTTTCTGTTCAAAATAGGCAAGTGTAATATGTCTTGATTCCTTATCAATCGTTATCGGCTTAATTGGAGTTGGTACTTTCTGAATCAGAGCAAGCTTTTGGGAGCGGTATTTCTCATTGGTCATATTTACCATTTCTTCCAGAAAAGAACCGCGAAGCCCCCTTGTATTCCATGTTCCCATCAGGCAAGCTCCTGATAAATAATGGCTTCCTTAATCTGCCTTGTCTTATCTTCACTTACCAAAATTGTGAGAAGTGCAAAAGCAAACTCCTCTGCCGTCCCAAGCCCGCGGCTCGTGACAATATTTCCATCAACCACTACCGGTGTGCGCAAAATTTCTGCACCTTTTAAGTTCACCTCATGATCCGGATAACTGCAGGCTTTCTTTCCCTCGAGAAGACCGTGCTTTCCAAGGACTCCCGGTGCCGCACAAATGGCGGAGACAATTTTTCCTGCCTCGTTCATCGCAAGAAGCGCTTTTTTCACGGCTTCGCTTTCTCCCAGATGAATGGTTCCCGGCATTCCGCCCGGCAGAATAATCGCATCATATGTCAGCAGATCCACTTCGCCGAGTACCGCATCCATCCCGACTTCTATCCCCTGGGCACTCCGTACCGTTTCCTCCTCTGTAATAGATGCCATTGTAACTTCCACCCCGCCACGGCGCAGAATATCCACTGCCATCAATGCTTCTACTGTTTCAAATCCTTCTGCAAATAACATCACTGCTTTCTTCATGTCATACCTCCATAATCTTATAATTATCAAATAGTTCTTTTATCATTCTCTGAAAATTCTCCGGCAATGCCGCCGTAAAACACCTTCCACTTAGCTCCGGGTAATTCACAATCTCCGGAAATATCATTTTCCACGCATGTAAAAGCTGCTGTCTCTGTCCCTTATACGGTTTGGCACCATATTTTAAATCACCTAAGACCGGATGTCCCGTACCGGCAAGATGGGCACGTATCTGATGCGTCTTACCGGTCACAAGTTTCACCTTCAAAAGTGTGTAAATTCCATTATTGCACAGTGGTTCATAGTGGGTTTCGACCGGAACCCGCCCCGTACCTGCTTCCCGGTAAATTGCAACCTGGTTTTTCTTTTCATTCTTTTGCAAAAAGCCTCTGAGTTTCTGTCTGTCCTCCATGACTCCCTCTACTATGGTCAGATAATACTTATCCAGCCCTCTTGTCTTTAACAAATCAGACAATTTCTGAACAGCAGCCAGATTTTTTCCTGCCATGACAAGTCCGCTCGTATTGCGGTCAAGCCGGTTACAGATTCCCGGTGTAAATGTATCCCCCGGCTTCCACTCACCTTTTTTCTGCAAATAACCAAGCAGATACTCAACAAGGGATACATCTTCTTTTTTTGCCTTCTGCGAAAGCATCCCGGCGGATTTATTTACAAATATGAAATTTTTATTTTCATAGACAATTGAGAGTCCTTCTGACGGGTAAGAGACAAAAGTTTCTTTGTTTGTCCCACGGAAATTCTGAATCGTCTGCTCGGAAAGAAAAAGTGCCACTACATCCCCCTCGCAGAGCATCTCCCTGCCCTCTGCTTTTTTGCCATTCAGTTTAATATTCTTTTTACGAAGCATTTTATAAATAAAACTGCCCGGTGCTTCTTTCAAATATTTTTTCAGAAATTTATCAAAGCGCTGTCCGCTGTCTTCTCTTATTATCTTAATTTCACGCATACACTACACCGCAAGCGAGCGGAGATATTCGACAACTTTTTCTTCCTTCTCCGGCGCCCCCTCTATCTGAGTCAGTCTGGAAAGCTGCTTAACAAGTTCCTCATCCGTATCAAATATTTTGACATTATATGCACTCGCCGCTTTGTGAACACTATCTGTAAAATATTTTTTCATATATTCCACATCCTGCTTTGAAGATGCCTTTACTGCCAGAACATTTCCATTTTTTATCACAACAAAATCGAGATGCATGATTTTTTCTGTAGAAGTAAACACATAATCCGAAAGAATTATCCCCTCTCCTACCTCTTTTTTTATTGCCTCTAACCGCTCCTTTGACACACTTTTTCTCGGCAGCATCACAACAAGATTTACTACCCTCTTTGCTGCGGGAAGAACCATCAGAACAGCTATAACAGTCAGTACATTTGCCCTTGTATGCGTCCACAGGTATCCTGCCAGAAAAATCCCTGCTGCAATGACAATATAAACAAGAATCCAGAGTATCGATATTTTTTTCCGGTTTGTGATATAACCGGGATTACATTTATCTACAATCATTTATCTCTCCCTTTCTTTTGCATAAAAAAAGTCATGTCAGGAACCGCAAAACATCTATGCGTTTTGCGATTCCTTCCATGACTATTTTAATAAAGAAACATCAACTTGTCAATTTGCTACTATTTAACCTTTACAGATTTTGTAGCAGTTGCATAATTTTTCTTTGTAGCTTTAACGGTTACAAACTCCTTATTTACATGGAGTGTGGCCGTTTTATAGTCTAACAAGTGTCAAAGATGGGTCAAAGACCCGGGCTCAATTTTTACATAGTTATTGTTTTGACATTTTTTGTATCTTGAATTATAATATAAAATGTAAATTAATTCAACTTTTTCTTGAGGAGGTATTTTTCATGAAACAAACTACAGTGTATGGGCTCCGGATGTGTACTACAATAAACATTATGTCAATGATGATGGCACAAAGGGTGCCTACATGATGTATTTCTGTACCTCTTCTACAACAGTCCGCTCCGCTATTACATTTGCAACTTCACAAAACATTGAGGGACCATACACATACAAAGACACTCTGGTTTATTCCGGTTTCAGCAAAACTTCCCGGACAGACTCCGGAAGTAAAATTGATACCTGCTATACAAATACCAATATCAAAAAACTGATTGATGACGGAATTTTAAAAGATGGTGTCAATGAAAACTGGTTTAGTTCCCTCAGCGGAGGATTTAACAACAGTTATGCGCCAAATGCCATTGACCCTACCATCGCAGAAGGAATCGTAGGTGATTACTTCTTTATTAAGAAGGCCGGAACAGCTAAAATTACAGCAACCTACAAAAAATTTAAAGTCAGCTGCAAAGTTAAGGTAAAAGCCAAATAAACTATAACGCAACAACTGTTCAGTTATCTCAGGATAACTGAACAGTGTGCGCATTATCAACACTCTAAAATGGAAGCGAGGAACTACGTTGTTACATATTACATCACTGAATGACGGAATCGAAATATTTAAAGCACTTGGCTCTGACGTTCGCATTCAAATACTAAACATCTTACTTGAAAATAAGGATATAAGCATGAAGGAGCTTGCTTCTCAGCTTAATATAACAAGCGGTGCACTGACCGGACATATAAAAAAGTTGGAAAATTGTGGATTAATCAGTACTTCCAAAGAATCAGTTGCCCATGGAAACCAAAAAAACTGTACAATTCACTGGGATCGAATTCTGATTGACCTGGAACAGCCGGATGAAGACGAAAATGTTTTCACCACTGAAATCAAAGTGGGACACTATACCGATTACCGGGCCACCCCAACGTGTGGACTTGCATCCAACAAAGCATTGATTGGTGAAGTTGATGATGCCCGTTACTTTGAACATCCGGACCGGTTCAATGCAGATATTCTCTGGTTTACAACCGGTTATGTTGAGTATGTAATTCCAAATTTCACCCCCGGTTTTCACCGCATAAGTCAAATAAGCATTACCATGGAATTAAGTTCAGAAGCTCCTGGTATCAACAGTGAATGGCCATCGGATATAAAATTTTATCTAAATGACATCTTTCTTGGAAAATGGACTTCCCCAGGAGATTTTGGTGATGTAAATGGACTTTTCACTCCGAGCTGGTGGCCAAAAAACTGGAATCAGTATGGTTTATTAAAACTGCTTGATATAAATAAAAAGGGAACCTTTATTGATGGATTAAAGATATCCAATGTTACAATAAATGATCTGGATCTTGACTATCGCAGCAGTCTCCGTTTCCGTCTGGCTGTAGAAGAAAACTCTACCCATACAGGAGGACTTACTATATTCGGAAAATCCTTTGGAAATTATGGGCAGGATATCAATGCCACTTTGCACTATGCACCAATTGAAGATTAAAAAACAGGGTGCTGTCTACCACTTTTTTTTGGGACAGCGCCCTGTTTTTGCGGTTGCCCGCAGCTCCACATAACAGCCACAGGCTCCACATGTTCCTGCATTAAGCAGTTCGCAATCTTTACAGCATGAAAGTCTTTTTTCGTATACAGACTCTTCCACTCTATCTTGTTTTTTAATTGCCTCCCGGTAAGTTTCAATCATCCTGGCATCTTTCTCCGCCATCTCACGCAAAAGACATTTTTTACAAATAGAAGCCATTATTTTTTTACCCTCAGTGCAACCACACTGTTTTTAGGCATTACAACCTGAATGGTATCCGGCAGAACACGATAACCCGTAAAGTCTTTCTCGCAGACCTCATCCGGTACCTCAAATGTATTCTTTGCATGCATATCGGTATGGGAAACGATTTTCGCTTCCGCTACCTGATAACCTTTTTCTGCAAATCCGATTTCTATCGTCTCATCGGACTCTATTGAAAGGTTATTCAACGTAATGGTAATCACGCCTTCGTCATCCATAGATACCGATTCTGAGATCTTTGGTACTTTCCATTCCTCTACCCCGATTTCCTCCACACCGGTAACAGAGCTTTCCAGAAGTTCTGCCCCCTGATGATATCGGTACATATGCATAACATGATAGGTAGGCGTCTTAATCATCTGGTCTCCCTCTGTCAGTAGTACCGCCTGAAGTACATTGACCATCTGAGCCAGTGCCGCCATTTTTACACGATCGCAGTGCTTGTTGAAAATGTTGAGAGTAATTCCGGCAATCAGCGCATCGCGGACAGTATTCTGCTGATACAAAAATCCAGGATTTGTACCCGGTTCACATGTATACCAGGCTCCCCATTCATCCACACACATTCCAATTTTTTTATCCGGGTCATACTGATCCATAATCGCACCGTGCCGCTGTATCAGCTGTTCCATAAACAACGCTTTATTTAACGTCTTGTACCATACTTCTTCGTTGAAATCTGTTGCGCTTCCCTTAATATCCCAGCCTTCCGGATGTACATAATAATGTAAGGATAAATAATCCATAAAACCATGGAACTGTTCTGCATGGTCAAATGCCGTTTTCAAAACGCGCTCTGTCCAGTAATAATCGTTGACATTTGCACCACAGCATACTTTCTTCACCGGATTTTCCGGATCATAATTTCGGACATAGGTCTGGTAACGCCGATATTCATTCGCGTAATGCTCCGGTGTCATATTTCCTCCACAACCCCAGTTTTCATTTCCAACACCAAAATAATCTACTTTCCACGGCTCTTCATGACCGTTTTTCTTTCGTAAATCCGCCATCGGTGAAATACCGTTAAAGGTCATATACTCAATCCACTCTGACATCTCCTGAATAGTACCGCTTCCAAGATTCCCATTGATATATGTCTTACAACCAATCTGGTGGCATAATTCCATGAACTCATGCGTGCCAAAACTATTGTCTTCCACTACACCACCCCAGTGGGTATTTACCATTTTCTTTCGAGTTTCTTTTGGCCCAATTCCATCCTTCCAGTGGTATTCATCTGCAAAACAGCCACCCGGCCAGCGAAGAACCGGCACTTTTAATTCTTTTAATGCTTCTACTACATCCTTACGCATTCCATTCACATTGGGAATATCCGATTTTTCTCCAACAAAAATCCCCTCATAGATGCATCTCCCCAAATGCTCCGAAAAATGTCCGTAAATTTCCGGTTCAATTTTTGCCTCTTTTTTATGTTCATTTATAAATAATTTTGCCACAACTGACTCCTTTCATTTATTTGTGCTAAAAGGGTGCCATTCCCACACCCTCTGATTTCTAATTATCATAAGAAAAAACCGGTCTTCCATTCTTATCCCAGCGAATTTTCATCAACATCGCATGGCGATTCGGATTGTATAAAGGATCTCCCTCGATTTCCGCTTCTTTACGGGCATGATAAACCATGATATCATTTCCGTTCTCATCCACGGTAAAAGAGTTATGTCCCGGTCCATATATTTCCAGTTCTTCATTTGTCTTCAGAACCGGATAACCTGGATTCTCGGATTAACATGACGAGGCTGGAGCCTCCACTCCGAGTGCTTCATATATTTCAGCTTGCTTGTTGAGCATTTCGCCTACCCTTAAGGAATGGTTCGCATCTTCAAAGCATTCTAGTACATCGAGCTTAT
>JAXEJU010000073.1:0-2456 GCA_034101395.1 Eubacterium sp.
CCTACAATTTCATGAGTTTTATCATTTACTCCCCAAATGAAATACGCATATTTTTTATAATGAAAAGCCGCCGCATTTGACAGGGCAGATACATATTCGCCTAATGCCTCAGGCTGAAACCAGTTTTCCTTAAATTCAAATCATTCCTGTTCATCACTTAAGGCACATAAATCTAAAACAATTTGTTTAATATCCATTAGTATGCTCCTTTACCCAACTTTTATTCCCAACCAAAATAATTATAACATGTTGGGAATAAAAATAAAAAAATTTCAGATTTTCTTATAAGGTTTCTTCTTTTCCCTTTACCTTTAGTGGCATAGGCTTTTCTGAATCTCCTCCAGCAACCTTTGCTTTCATCACCTCCAAGCTATACTTTCCGTTCTTATATAAAATAGCAGTAAATCAGAACAGCTCCAAAGAAAAGAAACACCACCCCCATGGGTAAAGGAAAGGGATGCTCCACAAATCGAATTTCTTCCGGTTTCCTTGGGTTATAAGAAATTTTCATTTCCGAACCAATTGGATATTTCCTTTTCTGATAAGTCCGAAAAGGTGCTGTTTGGCTATAGTTTTTCCCGTTCACCTCATATTCGAATTCGGGCGAATAGGAATAGTGGTTGAAGCCATCCTCGTCGGTATCCTGATCTTCATGGACGCCGGTTATTCTTCCGACGGCTCTACCCGAGCATCTCTTGTTTTTTCTAATGCCTAACACGATCATCAATGCTCCGACACCGATCAATCCGGCGCCTATTAAAATATTATTGGATGTCATAAAAATCCCCCCTCTTACCTTCTTATTTGATTTTATTACTTACCAGAATGGTACTCCATTTACCATAATACTTTTTCTTAACGTTTTTTATAGGCACGGAACTTTACGAAATTATCCTCCGTCCTGATTTTTTGTAACAATACTAGCATAAATCATAGGGTTTCATTGTCTCTGCATTTCTGTATTCATGCTTCTCGTAGTACCCAATCAGCTCTCCCTCATCCCTGAGAGCTACCATATACACATCCTTATTCTGCTTTTCATTATGAAAAGTGTATACGATATTGTGGCTATCATCTGCCTCAAACCAGTCAACCACCTGCTGTATTTTTTCTCTTGATTCCTGATTATGACATTCTAAGAGACTTTTTCCTATCAGCTTTTCTCCGCCTCGCTTCTGATAATTATTTATCGCTGCCGGATTCATGTAGATAATTTCATGCTCCAGATTGCAAATCACAACAGAAGCTCTGTCCTGATCCACAATACTTTTATAATAAGCTTTCCTGCTCTTTTTCATTGCCTGTTCAGCCCTCTCAACGGCAAGAGCTTTTCGATACACGCGTGAATCTTTACCTTGGATATCTTTTAGCATTTTGTAAAATTTATAGCCATACTTTTCATATAAGCCAATATGATTGGTAGAAATATATATGTATTTGTGCTCCATAACGGTTGCAATACTTTCCGCATAGTCTAAAAGCGCTCCCGCATAATGATGCCCTCTATAATCAGGAAATGTATACACAAATCCAATCCATGGCGACAAATCCGTCGGCTGGATACCGTCCAATGGAGCAAAGGTACAAAATGCAATCAATTCATCTCCATCTACAAGCATTGGCACAAGCGCAGTTTCACCAACCATTGTTTTCAGACGATTCTCACTAAGAAGCTGATGCAAATACTGTCCTGCTCCCCAATCACATTTTTCTATTTCCTTCAACCAGTGTTCTTTATTCTCTGCTGTAAAGTATTCTATTATTTGCATATTTCTTCTCTCCCTTTTGACATTCTCCACGAAATTTCCTTATTACAACAACGTATATCAATTCTTCTTTACCTTATCACAATAGGAAACGACCTCTTTCTTAATCTCCAGGAACACCTTGACAAGCTCAGCATCAAAATGAGCTCCGGCGCATCGTTCCAGTTCCGCAAACCCCTCTTCGGTCTCCATAGCCTCCTTGTACACTCTTTTGGAAATAATGGCATCAAAAACATCGGCGACTGTCATTATTCTTGCCGGCAAAGGAATGTCTTCTCCGGAGAGTCCACAGGGATATCCACTTCCATCCCATTTTTCATGGTGATAGGTCGCAACTTCTTTTCATCCAGTCCGTCTACATAAACACAAACCTTCAAATCATTCAACCGGTAATTACAGATTGCTGGAGTAATGGTAATTCTGTTCGCCGTTGAATCAATCGTATATACTCCGTCTTTCTCCTGTACCATGTGCTCATCTGCCATCACAGAAGTAATCTGCATTTTGTAATTTGCAAGCTAATCGCCCACCATGTATTAAACATTGTCGAATATAGTAAAAGCGCTGAAAACCAGCGCTTCTATACACGATTGATAATCTATGCCAAAACCTTTGACAAAAACTCCTGTTGTCTTTCGTTTTTCGGATGACTGAAAAACTCTTCCGGGGTCTCTTCTACCAGAATTTTCC
>JAXEJU010000074.1:0-54336 GCA_034101395.1 Eubacterium sp.
AACCGGTAACCCTTGGCGGTAAAGCCATAACTTCTCGCCGCCTTCAGTATATTTTTGGCATTGGAACCGTCGCGTGACACACCACAGTCTGCCCGCACCTGCTCCAAAGGAATCCACTTATTATAATAAGCCAGTATCATCCATATACCCGGATTCATAACCCGGACATAATCATTCAATTGTTCCGGTGACGAAACCCTGTCCATACTCTTTTTTCTGAATATATTACTTTCCATTTCCTGCCTCCATGCTACAACTGTTTCTTCCGGTTTTCGTATGAGATATCATCAATCCTGATTAAAGAGCACACATTTCATTTACTCATTTCCGTAGTAATACATATAAACCGATTCCTGCCGCTCCACCAGAATGGAATTCTGGTTCAGCTTTTCCCGGACTTCATCCATTACCTGAATAAGCTGTTCTTCCTTAATATTGTAAAAAGAATATACCAGTGTATTTTCCTGTGTCAGAGTATCTGTTTCGTCTACCCATCCTCCCTTTGCATCAGAAGCAGTATATCCTTCCACATATTTGGCACAGATAGCATTGACCATATCTCGTGCCTCATTTGTAGGAATCTCCTGCTGATAGGTATCCTTATCATTTGTGCCAATATAAATGATATACTTTTCCCCGGTTTCCATCTGGTCTGACAGAATACTTTCTGCCGTATTATTTTTTTGTGTTTCCTGCGTATTTTGTACCACCAGATATCCGATGATGCCACCGGAAACAACCAGATTAAGAATCAATACTGCAAGAATAATTATCTGTTTTTTATTTTTCATACTGCGCCTCCTGAATAACCTAACCTTTTACCTGCTTTTTCACTGTTACTACCTTCCCCGTGGGCAATACACAGATACCGCACAAGGACAACAAACCCAGCACGGAAAGTATGCGCATGAGAATGCTGTTTGACAAATGATATCCCATATATATCCCTATCATGATCATCACGAAAAAGACACTGGCTGCTATGAGAATACCAAACGTCCATTTTTTTCTTTGTAATTGAAATGGATTCTCCCATTTTCCCGGTGCACGCATCGAAATCCGGATGCTGTTTGAAGTCGCCAGAATAAAGATGGGAAGCCCTAGGACAAGTGAAAATCCCAGATTGTTTAAAAGTACGTACTTGTATACGGTATCAATCCATAGCCCAAAGAACAACTCCAGACCGAATCCCAGAATCCATGCACAGGAAAGTGCCCCCATACAGGCTGTCCATACATAGAGCAGCAGATTTTTCCAACTATGTACATTGGGAGATTCGCCGGATACCGCATACCACATCCGGTAAGGGATGTATGCCGCCATAAAATTTCCGACAATTCCCAGCAGTGATGTCAGATTTAATGTTCCAAAACAATCTGCCAGAAGATTCCCGACTGCACATCCCAGTGCACCGACCCAGCCAAAGCCCAGACCTGCCACCTGAGGGATGGCATTGGCTGGTCTAACCTCTGTAAAGCCCTCCACCAGTACCATCACTTTAAATGCAACTCCAAGGACGGCAAAAGGTATCATAGTCATAAGAAACTGCCGGATGACCAGACGGATGCCTTTTGGTTCGCCACTTTCCTCTTTCTGTAATAGTTCCTCCTGTAATTGCTCCTCCGAAGCCGTAAGTTCCTCTTCGTTTGACACTTCCGATAAAGAATCTTCCGATACCGGTTCTTTCTTTTTAGAGGAAAGAAAATCTGAACCTGCTACGATTGCACCAATGGCAATGACAATGGCTCCTGCCAGTGCTCTTATAGAAAAACTTTCCGTCTCTCCCTGCATGTTCGGTATCATAAGCGCGAGCGTCAAAGTCACCACCGGCTCCATGGATGCAATCACCGTCACACTAATGGCATCTGCATATTTTTCTGCATACATCAGCATAATATAGGCATATGCTTTTGAAAAAAAAGCCAGAATAAAAATAGAGGACAGCATCCGCTTCGACCATGTAATATGTGCAAAAGTAGCCGGATCCTCTAAAAACCACAAAAAGAACCCAATTACTGCTGAAAAACAAATCTGAAGTACACTCAGCAGTAACGGATCTGACTTTTGGGTAAATTCTGCCGCAGCAACGGTATACAACGACATCAGTACACATGCCCCGAGCATATATATCGTACCTTTCAGGGAACTGCCTGCCAGAGAGATCCCTCTGGACACAAGCAGACCACCCACAATAATAAAGATACCCACCACATTGTTCCTCGTAGGAAATTTCCGAAACAACAGGAGTATCATGGGAACGATCATAATATTCAGCGAAGCAAGAAAACTTGCCGTAGACGATGGAATACACTCCAGCCCCATCTTCTCCAAAAGCATATTTCCAGCAATCAAAACAGCAAGAATCATCCCCCGGAACACTGTCCATCTGTCAAGACGCAACAAAGATCTGTGAAAGATTGCCAGCAGAATGATGCCGGCAATTCCTGCTGTCAATGTCAGATATGCATAAGAAGACAAATCCGGCGGAAGATCTTTGATAAATATGTACGAAGAAGCCCAGCACAATGTGATGGACAGCAACATGATATTACTTTCTTTCTTTGTCAAAAAAACACCTCTCTCCTTTTTTATTAAAACTGTTTTTTTATCTTGAGAATATTCTTTCCTTCCCGGTATTCATAGGATATCTCATCCATACTTTTTCGTACCATATAGATACCCAGACCACCTATCTGACGTTCTTCAGCAGATAGTGAAGTATCCGGATTTTCCCGTGAAAGAGGATCATAGGGCGTTCCCTCATCAATAAAAGTAATAACTACCGCCAACGGTTCATTTACCACTTCTATCTGTACCGTAGCGTTTCCTGTTTTCGGCTGATATGCATAATATGCAATATTACTGAACAACTCATCAATGGCAATATCAATCTGCATCTGAGCTTTCATGGGACACGAAAGATTCTCGAGCTGCTCATTCACAAATGAGGTTACCTTTTCCAGATTATCAACTGTTGCTTCTACCGTCAGTTCTTGCTTTTCTTCACTCCCGAACATATTCTAAAACCTCCTTTTTACGCTTGACCTTTATACTCCAGACAGAGCATTGTGAGATCATCAAACTGCGGAGCTTCTCCGACAAATTTATCCACATCCTCTTTAATTTTCTGTAGCAGTATTTCAGGTTCCGTTTCTTTATTTTTATTTAACGACTGATACAGGCGTTCACTTCCATACAGTTCATTTGCCCCATTTGTCGCCTCGGGCACACCATCCGTATAGAGAAATACTCTGTCCCCGGACTCAAGCTGTACCGTACCTTCCCGGTACCGCATATTTTCCATTCCCGCCAAAACGAATCCGGCTCTGACCTTATATGGCTCAAAGGTTTCTCCCTTTCGGCAGATATAAGGTGTCTCATGCCCCGCATTCACATAGCGGAATTCTCCGGTCACAAGATCCAGGACTCCCTCAAATGCGGTGATAAAAAGTCCTTCGCTGTTCGAATCGCACAACAGATTATTGACACTGGTAAATACATCGCCCAATGACTCTCCCGGATGCGTGTGATCCTTGATCAGCGTCTTTCCGATTACCATAAATAATGCCGCCGGAACGCCCTTTCCCGACACATCTGCCATCACAACAGCCAGATGCCTCTCATCTACCATAAAGAAATCATAAAAGTCACCGCCCACTTCTTTTGCCGGGTTCATGGTCGCATATATATCAAAATCCTTCCGGTTTGGAAACGCAGGGAAAATACAGGGCAGCATGGAAGACTGGATATGAGCCGCAACATCAAGCTCTGCCCCGATTCTCTCCTTTTCCGCTGTGACCTGCGTCAGGTGTTCCATATACACATCCAGATCTGTAATCATCCGGACATACGATCTTGCCAGATGCCCTACCTCCATACTGTCATTCATATAGGGAGCGCATGCATTTTTAAATTCCTCTGAATTCAGTTCCCCTTCTTCCACCTGTACATAGTCATTGGCAAGGAGTGCCAGTCTCTGAATCGGCACCGTGATCCGTCTCTCCATATAGATCAGAAACAGAATTTCTACCAGCATAAATATATTCAACGCAATGGCAACATCCGAACACACCTGATTCCAGAGATAAATCCGTCCCATGGAGACAACCGCCGCTTCTCTCCATGAGGCCATTCCCGTCAGAAAAGCAGCGAGAATCGCCAGGAGAAGAAAAATCAGAATCAGCCGCTCATTCAGGGAAAAACGGCGGCCCTGCCGGACAGCAATCAGTGTGAGCAGCGGCAATCCGAGCATATAGCCAAAATCGAGATCATTCCAAAACATCACCAATGTTGCCTGTGAAAAAATCTCAGCTATTCCGAACACTTTCATCAAAAGTCCCAGAAGAAAAGTGACCAGCAGGGAATTAACAAGAATAATCAACATATATTTCAGCACATGCGCTGTTGTATCCATTTTAGGAAAAGATGGCTTTTTTTCTCCCCATGCGGGTATATGATACCACAGAAGATATGGCAGTATCCCCATTAAAAACTGCACCGGAAAACTGCAAATACACATGAGCGGAGAATATCCGGACATCAAATCCGCGATCATATTTGCCACTGCACATCCCAGGGCTCCCCAGAAACCATACACCATGCCAAAAAAAGGAGGCAATGCCGCCGCCGGACGAATCTCCGTCACTTCCATCAGAGCAAAGTATTGACGGAACGGCATGGTAAAAGCGAAAAAAATCAGCCCAGACAGCGCAAATTGCAAGAGCCTTTTCTTCCATGTATTGTTATTACCACTAATCGTAATCGTATGTACCATATCTTCTCTCCTGTCTACAGATTAATGCCATAAGGGCACATGTTCCAACTATTCGTTCCCACTATAATATGTATAACTGGCTTCCTCCCGCAGCTTCCGGTTATTCTGTGGTTTTCACGGATTTCCTTCCAGAAAATCTTTTTCCGTATAAACCTCTGAGTTTTCCCCATTATATGAGCCCTCATATACGACACTGCCATCTGTCGCCACAAATAATTCCGTAATACGTGAAGTATGGTCATCTACCAGCATTCTCCAGTCAAAAACATAGTACTCAACTCCATCCACAGTTACGGTATCCTCATAACCAAAAGAGTACTCATTGCCAGTTTCCTTATCCTTCTTACCGATTACATTTGTCAAAACATACTCTGCTTCTTCCTTTGACAATCCCTCAAAGAGGCTTCCGCTGTCATCATTTTCAGAGTCCGTCTGTTTCTGTACATCCGTATCCGTGTCGTCCTTCGTTGAGGTTTCCGGTTCTTCGGTCTCCTTTGCCGCGGCTGTCTGATCTGCATCTTTTGCTGATGCGGTTTCCTCTGCCACAGCCTTTGTTGGAGTAGCACTTTCCGTCTCCTTCTCTGTTTTCCCGCAGGCAACAGTTCCAAGTGCTAGAATACCTGCACAGCATAAAAATAATATTTTCTTTTTCATCTTGATTCCTCCTAATTTTTTAAGATACAATTTTTTATACGAAACAAAATGAAAAAAGGCTAAAATTATTTGAATTATATAAACTCTCAAGGTTAGAATTGAAAGCGTATAATTATCAAATATTATACACCCCTATAAGTCTCCATGTCAACGGATTTCGAAATCTGTTCACCAGCAGGCTTTTCCTACTACTGAAGTATAAAAAAGGAATTCCAATCGACTCGAGAAGAGATGATTGGAATTCCTCTTTTATTTAGCCTGATTACAGGAAATTGATTATTTTACGGTTTCCGTCATTGTATATTTCTTTACCTTTTCTCCTTTATACCTTACATCAAACACTGCTTTATAGGTAAAGTTTCCGTGTGCCAGCGCCTTGACATACATGCTGTCAAATTCTTTCCCGTTCTTGCAGGAAACCGGATACGGGTCATAAGTTGCGGAACCGTCCGGATTAATTCCCCAGCACTGGTAAAAATCCTGTCTCATCGGTTTGCCCGGATTGATATCCTCACCACCATTATTGTAAACCCAGATTTTAAAACGTTCTTCGCTGTCGCTCGGTGTCAGAACCTGCAGCTGCTTTTCATAATAATAGTAACGGGCACTGACCTCATCCACCGGTGTATCAGAAGCGAGCGTATAGGTGATTTTCACTTTTCCCCCTACCTTTACTTTTGTGCCGTTTATTGTCGCATACTTTTTCGGCAGAGTCTTCACGGTTAAGTTACAGGTATATGTCTTTCCCGCACAAATACTCTTAATCACACATTTTCCTGCTTTCTTAGCAGTTACTACACCATTTCCATCCACAGCGGCAATGCTCTTTTTACTGGATTTCCACGTCACTTTCTGATTTTTTCCACTGAGCTTAAGCTGCAGTTTTTCTCCTGTACAGACAGTCGCCTTTGATTTGGATAATTTTGTTTTTGCCTCTGCTTTTGAAGCCGGCTGTCCTGCCAGACAGGTTCCCGCAAGCATAGCTACAGCCATGAAAGCTGCCAGTGCTTTTTTTAATGTTCTTTTCATTTTACTACCTCTCTCTTTCTTACATTTATAGTTTGCAGTGTCATATATTTTATCGTAATATTTGTCCGGATAACTTATACTTTTATCTCCGGTTTCTCATTTCATATATGACATCTGCCAGATTCAGTGTGGACTTCCGATGGGATACGAGCACCACCGTTTTATCCCTGCCCGCCTCCTCCAGTGACTTTAGAAAAATCCCCTCATTCAATGCGTCCAGATTACTCGTGGGCTCATCCAGTAAAAGAAAGGGCGCATCATGCAAAAATGCCCTTGCGATCCCAATCCGCTGTTTCTCGCCACCCGACAAAGTGTCGCCGAGTTCTCCCACCTCTGTGTCATAATCATTCGGAAGTGTCATGATAAAGTCATAGATGGAAGCTTTTTTTTGCTACCAGCACAATCTCTTCCCGCGAAGCCCCCGGCTTTCGATGGCGATGTTATTGGCAATCGAGTCATGGAACAGACAGGTTTCCTGCGTCACCTTTGCCTTTATTGTACTGAATGATCTCACTAATCCCTCGAAGAGAGTCCAGAATAAAACTGTTCAGTTCGCCAAAAGAATCACGGAATTCCATGCCATCCGATGCTCCCTTTTTTCCGTTCCAAAACGGAATCACCACACCAACTGTCAGATACCCGAAAAACGCAATTATTCCCGCCGGCGGATATTGAAAACCGATAAAGTACACCATGACAAGAGATGTCAGCACGGCAATGGCAATGGGAGAAATAGTATGGGCATAAAACACTTCCAAAAGCTCAATATCTGAGGTAATAATAGAAATCAGGTTGCCTTTATCCCGCCCTTCCAGCTTTGCAGGACTTAAGACTCTCAAAGCGGCAAATACTTTGTGCCGGATTCGGCGATGCCACCGGACTCCAGCACATAAATCCGGTCAGACTTTACTACATTTGCCAGCCGGTGGGAAATCAGAAGAACCGTTTTTGTCTTTGACAATTCATGAATCACTTCCATAATCAGCTCTTCACTTTCCATATCAATATTCGAGGTAGCCTCGTCAAAAATATATACGGGGGTGTCATGAAGAAGCGCTCTCGCAAGTGCCAGTCTCTGACACTGTCCACCGGAAAAGTTGTTGCCTCTTTCCATAACTTTTGTATCCAGTCCCTGCTGTGTCTGCAAAAAGTCGAGGAGATTCACTTTTTCCAAAACGGCATTCATTTCTTCCTCGGATGCCTCTGCCTTTCCCATTTTCAGGTTATCCCTCACGGTGCCCTTAAACAGATAGCTGTTATGGCTTACCAGTGTAATGTGCTCCATCAGACTTGTTTCCGAAATATCGCTCAGTTCTTTTCCCTGAACCGATACACATCCCTTATAACCTCTGTTTCTCCCGGTTAAAATACCGGCTATCGTACTTTTTCCACAGCCGGAAGTTCCTACAAGCGAAATGAATTTTCCGGCCGGAAAATTCATCGACACACCCTTTAAAATATCCCGTTCTTTCTCATAACCATACCAGACACCTTCCATACAGATGGATGTCTTCCCGTTTTCCAGCACCGTTTCTCCTCTTTCCGGCTCCGGCAGATCCAGGAGTGCAAAAATTTTGTCACTGGCTGCCATACCGTTCATGGCAATATGAAAAAGGACCCGAGAAGCCGCAGCGGTATAAAAAATTCCGAAGCCAGTAAAACAATCATCAGTGCTCCGCAAACTCCGATGTTTCCCTTTGCAAATTCGGAGAGCGTCACAATCATACCGGCAGCCGCTCCCCCATAGGCAATAATATCCATCACACTGATAGATCTTTAATGTAGTGAGTCCCTGCAGATTTTCCAGAAAAGAATCCCCAAGCTCCGTATAAATTCCCCAGTATTTATTCAACAGCTTCTTTGCAAACTTCTGTACCGCCACAATCGACAGCGGAATCAGCGGCACACAAATAAGTAGCACCGCACTTGCCTTTACATTAACAAAAGCAAGAATAATAAATAATGTTATGGGGGCAAGCAGACTGTAAAAAAGCTGAGACAGATATCTGCCAAAATAGGTTTCCAGTTGTTCTACGCCCTCTGCCGCCATCTGAACAACTTCAGAAGTAGCGGCATTTTCGCGATAAGAGGCGCCCAGTCTGAGCAGTTTTTCATAAATCCGGTCTCTCAGCACCCGTTTCACATCCACGCTTGCCTTATATGATGCACAGGATGCCTGTCTGTCGCAGACAAAACCTGCCTTTTTCCATAAAATAAAACCCCGGAGCCATGACTGCTGTCACCGTACCGATAATCCGCAGTTTTGTCCCTGTGGTCATCGCCCTCCGCCTCACAAAACTGTCCAGATGTTTCTTATAAAGCTTTGTTTCGATAAACCAGTCATGAAGTTTTTCAGAACTTCTGGCAAAGCAAAATAACGTCGCCATGTAAAAAGGTACTGTAGGCAGCACCGGCAAAACAATACCTGCCGTTCCAAGCCCCATGCACAAAAAGCCAAAAAGCAACCATACAATACGAAACATATTTTTGCTCATACCTCTTCTTCCTTTCCCTTTTTTCTTTGCCTATGCTGTTTAACATGCACAATCGTTCCCACCACCAGAAGAACCGATGAAATTTTATGTATCATCAGGATAACAACTGCGTCGTGAAAAAGATGCAAAAGGATTCCACTCGCAAAAGTGATAACCAATACCATCAATAAAATCTTATTCAAAACTATTACCGCCTTTTCTGTATATTTTTTCTTGTCTGCCGGCTGTGTTAGTTTACACTAACCAGAAAGCCACTGTCAAATGTAATATTTTCCATTTCCCGCTTTCAAACGGACCACTTTTATTTGACGAACCCCTTCCGTGTAAGGTATAATATTTTTTATAAAATACACTTTAGAGTAGGAGGTTTATACCTATGAATGATTTACAAATCGTCACGAATCTGGAAAGCGTAAAAGAATATCCACTTGTCTTTTGCGGAAATGATATTCTTCTCTCACAAACGCAGGAATTTCTAGAGGGTAGTAACTTTGACTGTACACAGGTCAGCACACCGGAACAACTCTCCCAAAGAGAAGATGTCAAATGCTGGTTCATTGTTTCTATGGATTATCTTGATGACTGGAGCGATGCGATTTCAAGCCGCAATTTCTCTGACTGTCGAATCGCCACCACGGAAGCACTTGGTATTTCTCTGCTCTTGAATGTAGCCAATCCCGTTTTCTCTGATGAATTTAAAGAAAAGCTGAAAACAGATATAGCGGAAAAAAGAAAGGCTTTTTTGGCAAATACACAGGGAATGCTGGAAGAATTGGTTTTACGGGATTCTGACATTGAGATGGTGAATGAATGGAAGAAATCACCGGAATGTCCGGTTCTGGCATATGGCTGTGCAAAGGTTGGAACGACAACGACATACGCCTCTCTTCAGGCTCTTGGAATCAACACCCGCCACCTGCATTCTATCCGGGGTGATAAGATAGTAGAAGCTTTAAAATCACTGCCAAGACTGAAAATAATTACCGGTGTCAGAGAACCACTTGCCAAAGAATTATCTACATACTTCCAGAGTTTTATTTTCACCCGATATGAAAACAATGAAATCGGTTTACAGGAACGTTTAGATAATTGTGTTCACGATACGCGCATTGGGATGCAGCAAATTTTTGATTATGTTCCCGGAAATCCATATGGAACAGCATTTGGCTGGTTTGACCGGGAAATAAAAGAGAACTTTGGCATAGATGTGTATGCGGAACCTTTTGATAAAGAAAAGGGATATCATATCTATCGCAACGGAAATGTCGAAGTCTTTTTGTACCGGCTGGAGAACCTGAATTCTCTGGAAAAAGAAATTGCCGACTTTTTGGAGCGACCGGATTTTAAAATCGTAAAAGCCAATGATGCCAGTGAAAAAGATATCCGCTTCATTTATGAGGATGTGAAAAAAACACACAGATTTTCCAAGGCACTTATGGATTTGTACTACAAAGACAACGAACGCATGGATTTCTTCTACACAAAAGAAGAACAGGAAAAGTTTTTAAAGAAATGGCAGCATGACTGATACGAGAAAAAAGCGCTGTGAAATACCAGCGCTTTTTTCTCATCTGTCGCTTATTTTCGCCCGGACAGTATTCGTAAATTTCTCTCCTTTTTCTTCTGCATAGGTAATCTCAGCCGCTTTTTCAGCCAGGACAAGAGCCAGTTCATTGTCTGACTCCAGCGGATTAAATGGAACACCACTGTAACGGATGGTAACATGTGCCTCATCGTTTTCTTCCGCATATTCTACATGGACAGACATCAAAAATTCTTCCGGAAGCTTTGGCAGAATTAACTGCATACACATCTCTTCCAGAAACGACTGCAGATAATAGATGATTTTCTGGGAAATATGGTGTTCCCTTCCAATCTCCTCCAGTCCCATAATAAATCCGATAAAATCAAAATCATGGGAAGTCGCCAGACATTCCTTTACTTTCAGATGATAAACAAACTGTCTCGTCTTTTCCTTTTGTGGATGTTCAAAAATCTGCTCCGGAGTACCGTCTTCATAAATCCCTCCCTCATCCATATAGAAAACACGGTTACAGATATCTCTTGCAAACTTCATTTCATGAGTTACTACAATCATCGTAAGGCCTTTTTTCGCCAGATCCCGGATAACAGACTGAACTTCCCGCACCATGGCAGGATCCAGAGCGGATGTAGGTTCATCAAACAGAAGTATTTCCGGCTCCATCGCCAGTGCGCGTGCAATCGCAACACGCTGTTTCTGCCCGCCGGATAATTCATCCGGATAATTCAGATACTTGTCTGCCAGTCCCACCATACGAAGCAGCTGCATTCCATCCTCGTAGGCCTGCTGTCTGCTCTTACCACGCAAATCAACCGGGGCGGTCATGACATTTTCGATGACTGTCATATGTGGGAACAGATTAAAATTCTGAAATACCATGCCCATCTTCTGTCTCACACGACTGATATCGCAGTCTTTGTCCGTAATGATTTCTCCATCAATGATAATCTCTCCCGCAGTAGGCTGTTCCAGTAAGTTCAGGCAGCGAATGAGAGTCGATTTGCCGGTTCCGGATGGCCCAATCACAGAGATCACATCGCCACGGTTTATCTCTACACTCACATCTTTCAGTGGAGTTACACCGGGATACTCTTTTTTCAGGTGACGTATCGTAATCATTGCACTTCCACCCCTTTCAGAATCGTCTCTTTATTCCGCCGCTTAGGTTCAAAATGCCGTTTCACAAGCAAAAGCAGGCCTGAAAAAATCCACGTCAGTAAGAAATAAATAATTGCAGTTGCAATCAGCGGGAAAAAGGCCTCATATGTATTACTGCGAATAATATCACTCATTTTCGTCAGATCATTGACTGCGATATACCCGACCACCGCAGTCGCCTTTACTAACGACACCATCTCCCCACAATAAGATGGCATAAACAGTCTCATAGCCTGTGGCAGCACAATGCGGAAAAACGCTTTGGAACGGGAATAGCCAAGAGCATACGCAGCCTCTGTCTGCCCGCGGTCAATACTGCTTGTACACAATGCGAGCTGCTGATACACAAAGGCTCCGAAGGTCAGTGAAAAACCGAATATGGCAACCGGAATACCATCTATATTCATATTTGCAAAAATGACATAAAACAAAATCATTAAAATCACGATAACCGGTGTTCCGGCAACGATACGGATATACACCTTCCCGATAACCTGTATGACCGTATGAAGGATACGTTTTGGCGAGCGGTTAAGAAGAAACAGGAAAAAACCAATGAGACTTCCACCAATCGCTGCACCAATGCTTATAATAGTCGTAACGAGCAGTCCTTTTGCCATAAGTTTCCAGCGGTCTTCGCGGATAAAGGTTTTATTAAAACTCCGGGCAATGTCCTCAAAGAAACCCGTCTTTTCCCCCTCTGCATTATCTGCGGTAACTGCCATAACAATCGAATCACTGTAAGTTATATCGGAAAACAGTACACTCTCGCTCCGCTCTTTTGTTATCGTGATACCGGCTGCTGCCAGATCATATCTTCCGGTCATAAGACTCGGTAAAATAGCATCAAAAGCAATCGCTTCCATGTCCAGTTTGTAGCCGTATTTTTCGGCAAACTGATATAAAAATTCAAGCTCATATCCTTTAATTTTTGTGCCATTCATATAAGAAAACGGTCTGCTCTGCGTCCCGACTGCCAAACGAAGTGTGCCATTTTCCCCTTTCAGTCCGGAGAAATCCGGCATCTCTTCCGGCTCTGTACCGGAAAACCATTTCGCTTGCAGTTTATTCATTTCACCATTTTCATTCTGCTCCTGAAGAAAAGCATCCAACTGCTTTTTCAATGTCCGGCTTTTTTTGTCACTCGAAAAAGCAATTCCATAACTCATATCGGCAAAATTGCCCTCTATTGCCGATATACCATCCACCTCCCATGTAATGGATGTATACCATGCCTGATCCATCAGTATTCCGTCAATCTTTCCCTGTTCCAGATTGAGGAGCAGGTCGGTCATATCCATATAATAAACGATTTCAGCGTCCGGAAACTGCTCCTTCGACAGCAGATGAAACGACGAACCGGTCAAAACACCGATCTTAGCGTGCTTAAAATCCTCCATACTCTGATATGTGGTATTTTTTTTACTGCATCCACACATAAGTGCCACTACGGCCAAACACAGAACCAGAAATATAATATACTTTTTTTGTTTCATAAGCATCCCCTCTACTACTCGGCAGCTTCTACCTCCATATAGAAAATCTCAGTTACACATTTATATCTATTCTATCCTGTCAGTCGCAACAAATGTGGCACATTCCGGATTACCCGCCGTGAAGTGCAGTCTGATTTTCCCGTCACTCTTCTCAACCACTTTCGCGATTCGCTGCTCCTTGTCATTTTCAGTGAGATGCACCACCACATTTTTGCCGACAGACGGCAGTCGGTCTGCCTCTACTATCATTTCGTGTGCGGATACTGCGCAGACACAGACTTCAGACAGCGTATCGGAGATCGTCTTGTCTTCAATACTCTGCAGATAAGCCATCACCGGTTTTACCGGAATCATCTGCTCTGTCTCACATTCCAGCCGAACCGGACCCAGCCCGCATACATCATACAGTTCTATCGGCTTTTGCAGTCCCTTTAATGTTACTGACTGGGAACCCCGTAACTGAATCTGATTCTTCAGCGCCTCACAGGTTGTTTTCGAGATCAGTATCTGATGTCCCACCGTACAGGATTCAATCCTCGATGCCAGATTTACATTTTTCCCAATCATGTCATATTTGGTTTTAAGGCTCGAACCGATGTTGCCAAGAATCGCCTCTCCTGTATGAATCCCAATGCCCATCTGAAGAGGCGGATACCCTCTCTCTTCATTCCAGGCATTGACCTGCTTCATTTCATTCTGCATGTGAAGAGCGCAGACAACCGCCATTTTTTCCATATCTTTCCTCGGTTTCGGCGCTCCAAAAACAACGACTATGGCATCTCCGATAAACTCCAGTATCGTTCCATAGTGCTCTGTGATAATCGGAATCATACATTCCAGATAATGATTGAGCATCGTAAGCAGTGCAGTTGCCTCCATCTGCTCCGAAATATTGGTAAATCCTCTGAGATCGCTGAATAAAATGGTTACATTTTTCTTCTGTCCCCCCATTTTTAATCCGTCTTCACTCTCAAGAATCTCCTCCACAATCTCATCTGACAAATATCGGCCAAACGTTTTTTTGATAAACTGATTTCTCTTTTTTAACTGTTTATTTAATGAACGAATCTGTTCCATTGCCTTTACGGCATCCCGCAATTCCATCATTTCCGTAATATCTTTTATTACGGCTACAATTCCTATCTTACGATCTCCGTCTTTCAAAAAAGAAGTGCTCACAAAATACTGTTTCTTCTCTTCTTCCAAATTATATGTGAGTACAATATTATGTTTCACATCTTTTTCATATATGGCATTCACAATCATCTGGGTAAACTCATCGTTCGAAATATTACTTTCAAAGAAAACAGATACAAAAGACTTCCCGACAACATCCGGAGATAGCCCTAAAAGCTCACTTGCCGCCGGGTTCAGCATGGTTATTTTCCCTTTCAGGTTCACAACAAGAACGCCTTCTGACATATCCGTCAGAATATTCTGATAAATAAAAGTATTACCTGCTTCCACGTTTCCACACCTCCACAAGTTCTCTCTGCAGATAAACAGCGGAACGTTCCACATTTTCCGGACTTCCGACTTCCAGCGTATAGTCTGCTTCTATGTCATATTCCAGAATTTTTTCCTGCATCTTTTGAAAATCAACAGTACCGTCCCCGAGCGCCAGATGATCATCATACAGCCCCCGGTTGTCACTCAGATGCAGATAGCGGATATAAGGAGCAAGCTCATCCATCCACTGCCCCAGTGGAACCGGGCTTAGATTTGCATGCCCCACATCAAGACATACATGCACCCTCTCATTATTTGCCTCCTGCATCATCTGCCGGAGTATTGCCGGTGTACGGTCAAGTACATTTTCAATATATATATCTACATTGTATTTTTCAGCCAGTCCGCAGAGGAGTCCTGCTGACTTTTTTGCCCAGATTGTATAAAGCGGATCGTCCGGTGCAAGAACCGGATGGAAACACGAGTGAAATACGACTTTATGTACGCCACATGAAACAGCAGCTTCTATACACTGTTTCATGCGGAACACACTGATTTCATAGATTTTTTCATCACTTCCGGAGAAATTAATATCCATAAACACACCATGAATGGACTCTGCCATTGTAATGTCATATGCCGCTTTCATTTTCTCCACAACATCTCCGGCATCGAGAATGGATGGCGATGACAATTCCATCCATTCGTATCCAAGCCCATATTTTTTTGCCAGTGCATCATACACTCCGGTTTCGGGCTGCTTTGGCTGAATCAGTATCATTTTCCAGGCTCCTTCCTACAAAATATCCGTCACTTTAAAATGTTTCACTTTGCGCAGGGCAATATAATTGACAATAGCGCTGAAAATAATTGTGATGCCGACAGAAAGTGCACAAGCCTCCACACTTACATCGCGGATCAACTGAAGTTCCGGTTTTTCAAGCTGCCGGATAATCAGGTAGGCTAAAAACGCTCCCACGCCAATCCCGGCCGCCAGACCAAGAATTGTTGTAGCTACTGTTTCCCTCGCAATATAACCGATTGTTTCCCTGACAGTAAATCCATTGATCCTCATAATAATCAATTCTGTCTTTTTCTGGGTCACATACATGGATGCCAGATTTAAAAGTACGACCAGAGCCATCACTGCCGCCATAAAAGTCAGAAGACCGACAACACCATTCAGTATTTTGGATGTACTCTCAAAAAAGCTCTTTGTAGATTCCAGGGAATCGTACGACATAAATCCATTGGCATCTGCCAGTTTATCTCTCAGTGCTGCTTCATCACAATTGCCTGTTTTCAGGAAAAAAGAATTTGGTCTGCATTCTTTTTCAAATACTTTCTCAAAACATTCCCGGGACATCACCATGGTTCTTCCCGAATAGTTCTCGAAAATCCCCGCAACAACAGCCTCTTTTTTCTCTCCTGTGGAATCGTATAACTGTATCACATCACCGGCCTGCAGGTCATATACCTCCGCCATTCGTTTTTGAATCAACACTCCCTCATTCGAATATGTCACCGGTTCATCTGTCTTTGGATCTAAGAGAGAATAAAAATTCTGAAGCTGATCCACATCGGCAGCAAGAATTTCCACCATATTGTCTGTACCATCAATAGAATAGAAAGCAAAGGCATCATAAAGCTTCATCGATTCGGCACCGGCTTCATCAAAAATCTGTGACATCTGTTCCGCAACATCCTCTCCCTCATCCGGATTGAATGAAACTTTTCTGTCATAGGTAACAATTTTACCGTACTGGATCTTTGGAACACCCTCTACGGAAAATTTCAGGCTGAACCCAATCACAAGGAGAGCGGTACATCCTGCCACACCAACGATAGTTGTCATGACACGTTTTTTGTCCATCCACATATTCCGGAAAATCAGACGGCTAAACAACGAAAATTTTGAGGAAATGCGTGCAGCACCTTTTTTGTTCTGTTTCATTTTCTTTGGCATCTCATCATTCATCAGGTGAATCGCCGGTGTCTTTAATAGCCGGGAGCAGGCCAGATAAGCAGCCGCTGCCGCCAGTCCGAGTCCTATGACGGAAACCAGTATCGTATCACTGATAACAAAGGCTTTTGGTGTCTTTCCAAACACATAAATTCCCTGATATCCCCGTAAAATTAATGGCTGGAATGCAAAATATGCCAGCAGTATGCCGGAAATAATGCCAATCAATGCAGCCCCGATACCAAAGAACAGATATTTTTTAAAGATTTCCAGATTCGTGAAGCCAAGAGCTTTCATACCTCCCAGCAGGTTTCTCTGCTCCTCCACAATGCGGCCAATCGTTGCATAGCATACCATGGCCCCCACGAGTACAAACAGCAAGGCAAATGACAGGGCAAGACTGCTTATATTTTCCGCATTGAGAGACAAATCGGAGTAGGATGGCTTCGCCTTAATTCCAAACTGGAACCATACACATTTTTTCATCGTCTCCATTTTGTGTTTTGCGGTATCCAGACGTTTTAATCCCTCTTTATATTTTTTCCAGTTTTCCTGATGTTCCGTTTTGTTTTTGCGAAATATTTCCAGACCGCTCCTGTACTTGTTCATTCTTTTCTTATAAAGTTTCTTTGCCGCTTTATATTTCTTTAACCCCTTCTGGTATTCCTTATATTTCTTCTGGTATTCATCATAATTTTTCCGATATTCTTTTTCCCCCTTAAGATACTCTGCTTTTTTCTCATTATACAACGAATATGCGTCAGCAAATGCATCCAGTTTTTTCCGGTATTTTCCAAACTCTGCATTTTGTTTCCATTCTTTCAGAATCATATCCTCGTATTTTGCCGGTATTTTTCTCCGTTTGCAGATGGTCTTTATATTTTCCTCAAAACTACTCATATAGTTGTATCGCTCTGCATCATCTATGACAATCTTTATGTACTTTTTCTTAGAACCCGAACTGCGTTTCCATTTCTGGAGATAATTTGTAAGGGTATTAAATATTTTCTTTTTATTCTCTTCTATCTTTTTCTGTGCATCATCCAGCTTTCTTTTTCCTTCCGCTAGTTGCTTTTTGGCATCTGCCAATTTTTTTCTGCCCTCTGCCAGCTTCTTTTTTCCCTCTGCCAGTTTCTTTTTTCCCGCCGTGAGTTGCTTCTTTCCCTCATCTAGTTTTTCTTTCGCATGTGTCAGCTTTTTTTTGCCGTCTTCCAGACGTTTTTTCGCCGCGTTTAGCTGTTCTTTTGCACTTTTCAGCTTATCTTCATTATCCTGAATTTCTTTGGATATTTTATCATGGATTTCAATATCCCGGATTTCTGCTCTCTCTACTGATAGATTTTCCAGCCGCTCAGTTACGGGTTTCACGAGATCCGCATACTTTTTTTTGAAAATATTCCCATGCAGTGTATCCGTCAACCTGACATACATTTTCATATATCCATCCTCTGTCTGCTCCGTGTCAAAAGCAGCGGGCTGGACCAGTACATACGGATTGCCGTAAATATTTGTCGTAATATGATCCGGATGTATAACCGTTCCTGTGATCACATAGTCTTTTTGTCTGAGATACTCTGCCGCCACACCTGTCGATGAACAGAGGCTGATTGTATCCCCGACTTTACCGTTCATCTTTTTGAGAATCTTATCCTCTACAACACACTCATCAGGGGTTTCCGGCATTCTTCCCGATAACAGTTCTGCTCTGCTGATGCGATCCGTCAAAGAAAGAATGTCCACATCACTGTGAACATTCCCTTTATTAATCTGACCACTGGTCATATATACTCCTTCTGCATCTTCCACGTCTTCTACAGAGCAAACTGTGCGCACGTCATCGTCTGTAATCCCCAGAGTAGCTGTCATCTCAAAATCAGCTGTATTGTGGTCCACATGATAACGGCTTCCACTGTTCTCCAATGCTGCACCAGTGTAGGTAATACCCAGATATGTAGCCACTCCAAGCGCAACAATAATACATATCGATAAAAAAGATACTTTTCGCTTTCCTATATTCCTTATGGTATCTTTCCACTGTGTCTTTTTCACGCTTTTCCTCCATTTACCAAACGATTTCTGCTGCTGCCATTGGATGCATATTAGTTTTTATACTGGAAACTTTTCCATTTTTCAGTTTTACAACGCGGTTCGCCATCTTCGCGATTTCTACATTGTGGGTAATCATAACTACCGTTGTATTTTTTTCCCGGATAATATTTTCAATCACCATAAGAATTTCCTGACCTGTCGTAAAATCCAGTGCTGCTGTCGGTTCATCTGCAAGAATCAGTCTCGGTTTTTTTACGATTGCTCTCGCAATCGATACTCTCTGCTGCTGACCGCCGCTCATCTGTGCCGGATAATTATCTTTGCGGTCGGAAAGCCCTACCAGATTAAGTGCTTCCTCTTCCTCAATGGAATCCTTTGTGATTTCCGTAATAAACTCCAAATTTTCTTTAGCCGTAAGGTTTGGCATCAGATTGTACGACTGGAAAATAAATCCCACATAATCCCGGCGGTATCTGGTCAGTTCCTTATCCGTCGGTTTGGAAAAATCCTCTCCCTCAATGCGTAACTCACCGGATGTCATAAAATCCATACCGCCGATAATATTCAGCATTGTCGATTTTCCACAACCGCTTTCTCCCAGTACCACAAGAAATTCATTCTCATATATATCGAGATTTATCCCCTGAAGAACGTGAATGATGTTATCCCCCATCACATAATCTTTTCTCACATCTCGAAGAGATACAAGAACTTTTTTCTCCGGACCAACCTGTACAAGAAGCCCTCTCTCGTCAATCGCAATTGCGGTCAGCGAAGCCAGATTTTCACACAACTCCAGATCATCTTTGTCATAGAGTTTTCCATCCCTGCGGTTAATCATCTGGATACATCCGAGACACTCATACTTGTTTTTGAGAGGAACACAGATCATACTGCGTGTGACAAAACCGGATTCTTCATCCACACTTTTGGAAAAGCGTTCATCTTTTTCGCAGTCCTCCACGATAATTGCTTTTTCTTCTTTTACAACACTTCCCGCAATTCCCTGGCCATTGGCAATACTGATTCCGGATATGTCTGTTGGACCGGAGTTGAATACCGGATACAGTCTTTCATCACTTTTATTCAGCATCCATATAGTACCGGCTTCACATCCGAGTGCATCAATCACGATCTCCAGACTGTCTGACAACGCATCCTCAATCTTTTCCGCATTGCGCAGGCTCTCCGTTATGTGCCAGACAGCCTGCATATAATCTATCTTTTTCCCGTTTTCAGTAGTCATACAGTTCTATACTCCTTACTACAAATTTTTCCGGATTTTCAGAATATTTCGCCCATCCTTGTATTCATAAGAAATATCATCCATCGTTTTCTTCACCATATATATTCCAAGACCGCCAATCTGTCTCTCTTCTGCCGACAGTGAAGTATCCGGGTCATCTTTTGCCAGTGGATCATAGGGAACACCATCATCAATAAATGTGATGACAACCGTCAATGGTTCCTCTGTCACTTCCACCTGGACCGTTGCATATCCTGTTTCCGGGTTATAGGCATAGTGAGCGATATTACCAAACAACTCATCAATCGCAATATCTACCTGTGACTGAATCTTCAGGGAACAGTCCAGCTCTTCCAGCTGGGAATTTACAAAATCGGTGACTGCATCTATATTTTCAGTCGTTGCTTCAATTGTCAGTTCTTTCACTTTGTGAACCTCCTTTTACTTTCTGAGCGCAACACCAAAAAGCCCGGCTACCACACAGGAAACCGAACAGACCAGATTTCTGCGCATTTTGCGCATATGTATTCTACTCGATATTAAGGATATCCAAAAAGCCTGTAATATCAAACACTTCCATTACATCCTCATTAACATTGTTTAATTTCATGCTTCCCTGCTTATCAAACATTTTCTGTGCTTTCAAAAAGACACGAAGTCCGGCAGATGAAGTATACTCCAACTCTTTCAAATCAAGAACCAGTTCTTTTACAGTATCTGCACACGCTTCAATTTCTTTTTCAAAATCCGGTGCTGTTACGGTATCCAGTCTTCCGATCAGTTTCAATGTTACCTTTTCGTTTTCCATCTGTTTTTCAATTGTTAACTTATTTTCTGTAGCCATTTTTTATCTCCTTTACTTATTTTTTATGTATCAAAACATTTTCCATAACATTATAACACATAATTCACAACAAATGTAGCATAAAAGAAAATTTTTTCTTTTATGCTACATTTGTTGTGGATTTTCAGTTTTTGTTTATTTTTTCTGCTTTTTGCCGTGCAGCATATTCAACAGTATATATACAGCAATCAGTACAATCACCGTACCCGCAACAATGAGATACATAGTATTCAATGCCACTTTATCTCCGAAAAAATACAAATTACAGTCAACAGAATCTCTGATTGCATCTACGACTCCCCCCGGAATCCCCTGTTTCTCCATTTCACCAAAGACTCCCTGAAGTGTATGGTTTCGCAGAAGCGAGGTGCCGTACGTACCCGGCAGAAAAGAAATCACTTTCTGCAGCCCATCCGAAAACTGGGAAATCGGCATATACGCACCGCAGATAAAACCATAACCTGCGCTGATAATGGTTCCCACTGCCGAAATCTGTCCCTGGCTGGACAGGAAATGATTAATAATACTTGACAGTGCTGTCCCAAACAACACAAGAAGAAATACATCAAGCAGAAGACAAAATACATCTGCCGCTGTCAGATACCATCCCACCATTTTCAGATACAGCATACATATCCCTGTAGCCACTCCACACACAAGCAGCGTAGAAACCAGTGTGGAAATATAATATCCCAGCGCTATTGTACTATTCTTTACCGGGGAAACGGTTAAATCCCTTCTCACACCATTCACTTTATCCTGTACCATCAGCATATTAGAACAAAAAGCTACTGTCACACAGCAGACCGCCAACAGAGAGGATACCAGCTCTCCACCGACACACCCCCCAATCAGTTTATCAGATGCGGTAGCACCGGCCGCTTCCAGTGCACTCCGAAATGTATCCTCGTATACATTGCTTAAGAAAGTACCATACAGCACAAGAAGAATGAGCGGTGTTATCAGAGAAGTAAAAAACATTCCCTTGTCTTTAAAGTAAAGCTTGATATCACGCTTTATCAACGCAGTCAATCCCGTCATTTATCTGCACCCCCTGCGAGTTTATTAGCGGCAGCATCGTTTCCAAGCGATTTGCCTGTCACCGCAAGGAATACATCATCCATCTTCCCTTTGGTAATCTCATAATCCTGAAACACATCCGGATATTTGACAATCAGTTCCGTTGCAAAAGCAGTATCCGGAACCGATATCCGAAATGCATCACGAATTTGTGTGTATGGCGCACTAAACTGTCGTACTTGTGTCTCCTGCGCTCCATAGATTGTAATAAAGTCGCCTGTATAGGCATTTTTCAGTTCCAATGGTGTTCCCTCTGCCACAATCTCTCCACTGTCCAGAATAACAACATAATCAGCGTCTGCTGCTTCTTCCATATAATGCGTGGTAAGAAACACCGTCATATTTTCTTTTTTTCTCAAATCGCTGATAACATTCCATAAAATATTTCTGGTCTGTGGGTCAAGTCCCGTCGTCGGTTCATCCAGTATGAGAATCTGTGGGCTGTGCAGAAGTGCACGGGCAATATCAATTCTCCTGCGCTGTCCTCCCGACAATTTACCCACTGTCCGTTTCAGCAGGTCACCAAATTCAAGAACATCCGAAAGTTCCGAAAGTCTTTTTTTGAATTCACTGCCTCTGATCCCATACAGGGCAGCACGGCTTTCCAGATTATCCTGCACGGTAAGAGCTTTATCCAGCACAGAATTCTGAAATACCACCCCCAGTTTTCGTTTAATGTTATCCGTTTCTTTATCCAAATCTACTCCGCCTATATGTACATTTCCACTATCCTTTGCAAGCTGGCCGCATATAATATTAATTGTAGTGGATTTTCCAGCTCCGTTTACTCCAAGAAAGGCGAACAGCTCTCCTTCTTTGACACGAAAACTCAAATCTTTTACCGCTTTGACATCACCAAAGCTCTTATTCAGATGACTGATTTCTATAATATTTTCTTTATTCATTCTGTCCTCTATTCCTTTTTATATCAGATGTTCTGTAACGCACGTTTTAGATACGTGATTTATTATAATATGGAATACCATCTCTGTCAACTATTAGTTTTTTCCAGCTTTCGCACTGCCTTTATCGGATAAAGGCAGACTGCTATTACCGCAAGTACCGCACCAGATACCATAATGACCATGGCTGCCCCCCGTCCGACGCCGGTTCCCAGTCTGACGCCGATTCCATCTGCCAGAATACCTGCCAGCCCATACGCAACCACATATCCAAGCTGTGAAAGGAATCCTATTAATCCCCACGCTCTTCCCTGCAGTTCATCCGCAATGTTGGTTCTCACCAGATAGTCCAGACAGTTATTGGCAAAAGGAAGCATGGCAAAAAACAAAAATCCTGCCGCACAGATAAGATAAATATTTTCTTTTATTCCAAAAAGAATCATGGCTGCCCCTGCAACAGCCAGAGACAGGGACAATATTTTTACATAACCCTTTTTTATTCCATGTATACCAAGAAAAAGTCCGGATACAAGCATTCCACTTGCACAGACCGTCTCTGCGATTCCCAGTGTGGCACTGTCTGAAAAATCCAGAATAAGCGGTTCTGCCAGAATCTGAAATGCCCCCATAAAACAGGTCATCACAGAAGATATCAGAATCAGTATTAAAACACCATGTTCAGCGGTCACTGCTTTCCAGCCAATCCGCAGGTCAGAGAAAAAAGACTCCTTTCTTTCTGTTTTCCTGACCGGAAGTCCCCTGCGCACCACCCCGGTACAGATTACCGTCAGAAAAAACGTAGCGATATCAAGAACTAAAAGCAGCCGGATATCAGACACCGTGAGAAGCGCGCCGGCAATAATCGGCGAAATCAGATACCAGGCACTCCCCGCAAGATTAACCATCCCACTGGCTTTGGAATACTGCTCCGTATCCAGAAGATCGGTTACCGTCGCCCGATATGACGGTTCGAGCAGCGACGAAAAAATCGAGCTCACCATGACTCCGATACAGATTTCCGGGATTCCTGCCCCACCTCCCTGTATGCAGAGAAGAATAAACAGAATCCCTATTGCGGAACACCCGTCCCCGATCATCATTAACATTCTTCTGTCATACCGGTCTGCCATAACGCCTGCCGGGACGCTGAGAGCCAGTGTAGGTAAAAAGGCAAGCAACGTAACGAGTGCCATGTTTGCCGCACTTGATGTCTGTTGAAACACGTAGACGCCCAACCCAAAACTGGTAAGCCCCCCACCGATTGATGAGACGAGTTCCCCCGCCCAGAGCAACAAAAACTTCTGATAATTATTTTTCATTTTTCAAACTCCTTTCCTCGACCGACCGTCTGTCGGTTATTGTTTAAAAATAATAGAAAGCGATTTCTGTATGCTTCCTACTATTTTTATTCTTTCATTCTATCTGACTTCCCTGTCAAAAACTGATACAACAATACTAATATCGGGAAAAAACAGCCTTGAAATCCTTAACATTTTTTTCGATATCACCTTTGAATATCTTTGTACCTGCCACAAAAACATTAGCTCCTGCTGCTATGATTGTCTCTACATTTTCACAGTTTACACCCCCGTCAACTTCAATGTCTACCGGAAGACTGCGATCATCTATGACAGCACGGAGTTTCTTTACCTTTTCAAAGGTATCGGTGATAATAGACTGGCCACCATAACCCGGATAAACCGTCATAACCAGCACCATAGAAATTTTGTCAAGTACCGGGAGCACTACATCAATATCCGTGTCCGGGCTGATTGCCACTCCAGCCTTTTTCCCGAAATGCAGAATTTCATCTATGGTATCTGAAAGGCTTGTACACGCTTCTGCGTGCACGGTAATACTGTCTGCACCGTCTGCTGCAAATCTCTCTATGTATTTTACCGGCTCCACAATCATCAGATGCACATCAAAAAAAATGTCAGTACATTTGCGCAATCCCCTGACAATAGGAAGACCGAACGAGATATTTGGCACAAAAACCCCATCCATTACATCAATATGGATATAATCTGCTCCTGCATTTTCTGCGGCTAAAACTTCTTCACCCAACCGTGAAACGTCAGCCGCCAGAATAGATGGTGACAACTTATATGTCATTTCCTATTCCTCCCATAATTTCTTTTTTCGGATTCGGCCAGTTCCTCATACATCTGTACATAATTACGATAGCGGCTCTGTCGAATCACACCCTTCTCCAGTTCCCTCTTTACGATGCATCCCGGCTCGTGAATATGGGAGCATCCTAAAAATCTGCACTCACCCTCAAATGGGGCAAATTCTGTAAAATATTCATGAAGCTGTTCTTTTGGCACTTCAGGCAATTGCAGAGAACTGAATCCCGGAGTGTCAAAAAGAAAGCTGTTTTTTTCTATATGGAAAAGTTCGGAATGTCTTGTCGTGTGCTTTCCTCTACCTATCTTTTCACTAATTCCACCTGTCTCCGAATCTGCCTGCGGATATATGCGGTTCACAAGGCTTGACTTACCAACTCCGGACGGACCGGCAAGTACGGTTGTACAGCCGGACAGGCAATCCCGGATTTCCCCAATTCCGGTTCCATCTGTATTGCTGAAACAAACCACCTGTTTCCCACAAGCTTCATAGGTCTTTCGAAACACCTGCTCTTCCTCATCCGACACGATATCCTGCTTGCTGAAACAAATCACCGTGTCAATCCCCTGCCATTGCATCATAACAAGGAAACGGTCTAACAGGTTAAGATTTGGCATAGGACTTGCCATGGCAAATATAATCATTGCCTGATCCACATTGGCAACTGCCGGGCGGATTAACGCATTTTTTCTCGGTAAAACCGACTCTATACTGCCCAGAAATCTCCCGGCATCCAGAATCCGAATCTCTACATCATCTCCCACCAGAGGTTTTACTCCATCCTTGCGGAAAGCCCCTCTGGCTTTGCATTCATACCGGTTTCCATCCTCGCAGTACACATAATAGAAACCGGCAATTCCCTTAATGATTTTCCCTTTCATTATTCCGCCACTTTCCGGAATGTAATGTTATAGGAATCCAGTCGCTTGCCATCCCGGTATACGATTACTTCACCCTGTGAAGTACTGCTTCCCTTAACATCCGACAACGTATATGGGAAATCGTTGTATGAAAGTTTTTCACTCTTAATCGTAGTTGTATTACCATCCTGACTGAGCACAAACTTGAATGTAGCCGCCGGATCCGTCTCATAATCAAACGGATTGTCTATCGTGACCGGATTGCTGTAGTAGGTATACGTAGGTTCTTTTCCAAGACTTATCGTAACATCCACCGCCGTTCCTTTTGGAACCATGCTTCCACTCAGTTTACTCTGTACACATATATGGTTCTTCTCAACATTTGACGAATAATTGCTTGTTACTGTCCCCAGCTTCAAGCCCTGTTCTTTTAATTTTGCCCTTGCCTCGCTCTTGGTATCACCAATCAAATCCGGCACCGCAACATCTGTGTTTTCTTTTCCTTTACTGATATAAAGGGTAATCGTTGCACCCGGAAGCACTTTTGCTCCGCTTTTCGGATCCGAATATGCCACCAATCCGGATTCAATGCTGTCACTGTAAACGGATTTCCCCTTAACCACACTAAAGCCCTGTGATTCCAAAGTACTCTCTGCATCCTCATAAGAATACCCCATGACGCTTGGAAGTGTTACACGTTCCGGTCCAACACTGATATATACTTCAATCTTAGTTCCCTTTTCTACCGATGTGCCAATCTCCGGATTTGTTCCGATGACCTGACCCGATTCTACCGTATCGGATTCCTGCTCGGTAAATTTGTACTGAAGATCATTGTTCTCCAGTTCTACGATTGCAGCATCCTTTACCATACCGGCAATTTCAGGAACAATCGTATCTCCGGTTCCCGGCGAAGAGATCGGCTCCTCACTCTCCTCCGGCACAGCATATGCTGTCGGTGTCGGCTCTGCCTCGGACGGAGAACTTCCGCCCCAAAGTCCGATAAACTTACCAAGCATAAAAATTATGATAATTCCGATTATCGCAGCAACTACAATACTTCCGATAATCAGAGCCTTTTCCAGCTTTGGATCTACTTCTCCTTCATCCTCTTCGTCCTCTGCTTCTACATCCTCCGACTCTACTCCCGCAATTTTTGCGGTAGTTGTCTTAGAAACTTTATCGATAAATATCGTATCCGAGTTTTCATATAGCGGACGGATGATACCGTATTCTCCTGCCGGATCCTGTAAAAACATTTTCATGTCGGCAATCAGATCGGCTGCTGACGGATAACGAAGTTCTGTCTTTTTTTGCATACATTTTGTGACAATGTTGCTCAGCCCTCTCGGTATCGTGGCATCAATCGCCGCTAATGGTGTGGCATCTTCCTGAATATGGGCAAGAGCCACCGCCACTGCACTTTCTCCCGTAAACGGAAGCGTTCCGCTCAGCATCTCATACAAGGTAACACCGAGGGAATAAATATCACTCTTTTCATCGCTGAAACCGCCTCTTGCCTGCTCCGGTGAAATATAATGAACCGAGCCCATCGTACTTGCTGTAATCGTGTTGGAGCTTGCAGCTTTGGCAATCCCAAAATCCGAAACCTTTGCGGTTCCATCCCTTGAAATCAGTATATTCTGAGGCTTTATATCCCGGTGGATAATGTGGTTACTGTGGGCAGCCTCCAAACCATTGGCAATCTGAAGTGCAATCCCTACTGATTCCCGGACGGAAAGTTTTCCTTTTTTCTCAATATATTTTTTTAACGTGATACCGTCCACAAACTCCATGACGATATAGTGCATTTCATCTTCTTCCCCTACGTCGTATACACCTACCACATTAGGATGTGAAAGACAGGCAATTGCCTGAGCTTCCTGACGGAATTTCGCCACAAATTTGGTATCCTCACTGTATTCATTTTTTAATATTTTAACTGCGACAAAACGGTTTAAACGATGGTCTCTGGCACGAAATACATCTGCCATTCCACCGGTACCTATTTTTTCAATAATTTCATAGCGGTCGCCTATTAATGTTCCAATATTCACATTCATTTAATCACTCCTTCTACAGCCGAACCAGAACAACACTGATATTGTCCTTGCCACCAGCTTCGTTCGCCCGCTCTACCAAGCATTCTCCAGCGCTTTTCATATCTGTTATATGTTCTCTGATTATTTTCTCTATTTCCTCATCTTCCAGCATATTGGATAATCCATCCGAACACAACAAAAGCACGTCCCCTTCCTGCACTTCTATTTCAAAGCAGTCCATCTGCACTGCCGTATCGGTACCCAGAGCCCGTGTAATAATATTTTTATTGGGATGTGTTCTCATTTCATCTTTCTGTATTTCTCCGGATTGAACCATCTCTTCCACAAGAGAATGATCTACCGTTATCTGCTTCAATGTGTCATGCAGATGATACAGGCGGGAATCCCCTACATTGCCAACATATACTGTATGTCCGACAACGGTAGCACATACAAGAGTAGTTCCCATTCCTTCCAGTTGGGCAACTGAATGGGATTGTTTATAGATTGCCAGATTCGCCGCTTCCGCTGCCTTTTCAAACACACTGACAGGGGTTGTGCATCTGGTATTCATAATTTCCTTCACTACTTCCTCAATGCACATGCGCGAAGCGGTATCTCCCGCTTTGTGGCCTCCCATACCATCCGCTACCAGAAACAGATTTGGAAAACTTCCGATTGCATTTTCTTCACAAAACACACAATCCTGATTGCTGCTGCGCACACGTCCCGTATCTGTTATAGAAAATGTATTCACCGTCCGACCTCCTCTGATTTTTCATCGGTTCTGTCCAGAAATTTCTTTCGTAACTGACCACAGGCGGCATCTATATCGCCACCCATCTCTCTTCTTATTGTAACATTTATTCGATTTCTTTCAAGTATTATTTTGAAATGTCCGATATCCGACTCCTCCGAGCGCAGACAATTTCTCTCTTTTACCTCATTGAGCGGAATCAGATTGATATGACAGTTTAGTCCCCGACACCGCTTCACAAGCTCCAGCGCATGCTCTTCTCTGTCATTCACACCACGTATCATACTATATTCAAACGTAATACGTCTGCCCGTTTTTTCAAAATATTCCCGGCATACATCAAAAATTTCCCCGATTGAATACCGGTTTGCCACCGGCATCGTCTTTTTTCGTATTTCATCATTCGGTGCATGTAGACTGATCGCCAGTGTAATCTGCAGTTTTTCCTCCATAAGTTTACGGATTTTATCCACAAGACCACAGGTTGATACCGTTATGCTTCTCTGACTAATACACAACCCTTTTTCATCTGATAAAAGGCGGATAAACTTTACCAGATTGTCATAATTATCAAGCGGTTCTCCCATCCCCATCACAATGACATTCGACACACGTTCTCCTGTCGAGCGCTGTATTTCATAAATCTGGGAAAGCATTTCTCCCGTTGTGAGATTTCTCGTCAGACCTGTCAGTGTGGATGCACAAAAGGTACACCCCATCCGGCATCCAACCTGTGACGAAATACATACACTGTTTCCGTGGCGGTATTTCATCCATACACTTTCGATGACATTCCCATCCGGCAGGGCAAAGAGATATTTCGCCGTATCCCCTTTTTTTGAAACCTGTTTCTCTAGTTCATCAACTCCGGATACCAGATATTTTTCTTTTAACAGGTCCCGGAAAGAGGCCGGCAAATTTGTCATCTCATCGATAGAACGGATTTGCTTTCTGTGAATCCACTCAAACAACTGTTTCCCACGGAATGGCTTTTGTCCCAGTTCCACCGCGAGGCTTTTTAGTTCTTCTTCATTCAGGCTCCGTAAATCCATCGTTTCTCACATCGCTTTCTTTCGCAGTCTGGCCACAAAAAATCCATCACTTTTCTGAAGCCCCGGAAGCATCTGAAGCATCCCTTCTTCCGTCATCCGGTTGCACAGTTTTGGCGGTAGATACGGGTTCAGACTTTCCCGTACCAGTCCACAGTGTTTTTCCAGCCATTCCACATTCTCCTCATTTTCCGCCCGGTTAATCGTACAGGTGCTGTACATAAATGTTCCACCGGGTTTTAACATCTGTACAGACTGCCGACAGATTTCCCGCTGCAATGGAACCAGCGTCTCTGCCTGTTCCATCGCATGATATTTGATTTCCGGTTTGCGTCCGATGATACCAATACCGGAGCACGGTACATCTGCAAGGAGAACATCTGCCATGTTTTCTGTTTCATCATCCGGTTTTGTGGCGTCCCATACTTTACATGTGGCATTTTCATACGCCAGACGCCGGATATTTTCCCGGACTTTTTTCACCTTCTGCTCACTTACATCCCGGGCTGACAGTCTGCCGGTTCCATTGAGCTCTAAAAGTGCATGAAGGCTCTTGCCTCCGGGAGCACTACAGATATCCACTACAAAATCTCCTTTTTTTATTCCTGCGCAGGAGACAGGAAGCATCGAACTTTCATCCTGTACAAAAAACAGTCCTTCTTCATATCCGGGCAGATTTCTCACATCGGAAACCTTTGTGAGAACGAGCGCATCTTTCCAGTATGCACCGTCCCGCCACAGGATACCCTCTTTTTCAAGTTTATGTCTGTAGTCTTCCACGGATATTTTGTTCGTATCCAGATGAATTGTCACTTCTCCACCTTTTTCAAGGAAACTTTCCGCAATTTTCTTTGCCGTTTTTTTCCCGTACTGCCTGACCAGATGTGTCATCAGTTCCTCAGGCAATGACAGCATCTGCCAGGGTTCTTTCGCCTGTATCTTATCTTTTTGTCTCAGATATCCCCGGAGAACGCCATTCACAAATCCGGTCACCCGCTCATTCGCCTTTTTTCTTGCAAGTTCCACTGCTTCATGACAGGTAACGGCATCTGGCACCTGATCCATATAGCGGATTTCATAAAGTGCCATCCGAAGCACCGTACGAACCTGTGGATTCAATTTCTTTACAGGCATTTTTGATACGGCATCCAAACAGGCATCAAGCTCGATTGCCCGTTCGATTGTTCCAAACGAGAGACGTTTGAGAAAACTTTTTTCATTTGTTAAAAAATCCGGCTTTTTCTCCAGAATCCGATGATAACATTCATCGCTGTGCCCGCCTTTTTCAAGCGTCTGATATACGATATCATATGCGTATTGTCTCATATCATTCCATTCCGGTATCGGTTACTCAATCCCGGTCATTCCTTCCAAACAGTAAAATCAACCGCAGCAGCTGAAGAATAGATGCCGCTGCCGCCGCCACATAAGTCAGTGCCGCCGCACGTAGAACTTTTTTTGCACTGTGCCCTTCATTCTGTCCGAGTATTCCTGTCTGCTGCAATATATTTAGTGCCCTTGATGATGCATTAAACTCCACCGGAAGTGTCACAAGCTGGAACACAACGGCAAGGCTGAACAGTACAATTCCCAGGGTTACTAACGGCTGTATGCTGAAAATAATCCCGGCAAGAATCACAAACCACGAAGCCCCGGAGCCAAAATTCGCAATCGGAACAAGTGCTGTCCGCATCGACAGCGGGCCATATGCATTTGCATGCTGAATCACGTGTCCGCACTCATGCGCGGCCACTGCAATGGCAGAAAGTGAACGGCTGCCATATACGGGATCTGAGAGCGAAATTGTTTTATTTCGTGGATCATAATGGTCATTCAATCGACCACTTATGTGTACCACACTCACATCCCGGATTCCCGCATACATCAGTATTCTCTGCGCTGCCTCAGCACCGGTAAGCCCGCTTGCGCTCCGTATCCCGCTGTATTTGTGAAATGTACTTTTTACTTTTGCAGATGCAAGGAGAGAAAGTACAACTCCAATCAGAATCAGGACATAGGTCGGATCCCACATCATATAGAATCCCCTGCCCAGTCCATATCCACCATAATAAGCTAACTGCATAACACATCACCCTTTTCTATTTTTACTCCGCGTAGAAAACTGCCGGCATCCATCCGCTTCTTTCCCTCCAACTGAAGTTCCAGTATACGCAGACATCCGTTCCCGGTCTGTACCGTAAAGCTGTCTTTTTCCACCGACACGACAGTTCCCGGCTTTTCTTCCGTCACTTCAGGCAGAACTTCGGCGCACCATATTTTGAGAGTTTTCCCTTTATAACCGCTATAGGCACTCGGCCATGAATTCAGACCCCTGACATAGCGTTCAATCTGCGCCGCATCCAGATTCCAGTCAATTTTTCCTGTTTCCTTTGTAAGCATTTTTGCATAGGTACTGTCCTCGTCATTCTGTGGTATGGGATGGAGAGTTCCCTCCTCCGCCTGCCGCAGTGTTTCCAGCAACAGCTCACTTCCAAGCACAGCCATTTTATCATGAAGACTTTCTCCTGTTTCATTCGGAGAAATCGGTACTTCCTTTGTCAGAAGCATGTCTCCGGTGTCCAGTCCGACATCCATCTGCATTGTCGTAATACCTGTTGTCTCATCGCCGGCAATAATCGCCCACTGCATCGGCGCCGCCCCCCTCCATCTCGGAAGCAGGGAAGCATGGACATTGATGCATCCATACTTAGGCAAATCCAGAATTTCTTTGGATAGAATCTGTCCAAATGCAATTACCACAATCACATCACAGGGAATCCGGGAAAGTTCTTTTACAAACTCCGGGTCTTTTACTCTCTTTGGTGTGTATACCGGTATACCATATTCAACAGCAAGCTGTTTGACCGGTGTAAAAACCAGCTTTCCGCTTCGTCCCCTCGGCTTATCCGGCTGGGTAACAACTGCCGTCACCTCATGTTCTTTCGAATCAATCAGCCCCTGAAGAACCGGAACGGAAAAATCAGGGGTTCCCATAAAAATAACCTTCATTTTGCAAAAAGCCTCCTGCTATTCTTCCTCAAATTCATCCACATCATACAGACGTCCATCGACCTTTTCCACATAAAGATGTCCGTCCAGGTGCTCGATTTCGTGAATCAGCGCCCTTGCCAGAAGTTCTTCCCCTTTAATTTTAATCGGTTTCATATTAATATCAAAAGCTTCCACATGTACAATATTCGGACGGACTACGATTCCTACTTTACCCGGTACGCTCAGGCAGCCTTCGCTTCCGCGCTGTTCACCCTCTGTATGCACAATCACCGGATTTACCAGTACGATTGGCTGGCTTCTGTCCTCTGTCACATCAATAACAGCAATCCTTTTGAGAATTCCCACCTGTGGTGCTGCCAACCCCACACCGTCTGCATCATACATCGTGTCCAGCATATCCTGAACCAGCTCCCGGTTTTTTTCATTCATTTCCTTGACTGGTTTACATGCTTTGTTTAAAATTTCATCGCCCATTTCGCGAATATTACGTATTGCCATTTTTTCCTCCATTCCGAAGCATCTGTTCCGTTTCAATATCCGGTCATGGGATTAACATCCACCTGTACATTACAGGATTTTTCCCATTTTTTATCCCGGCTAAACGCTTCAATCCTTTCTTTTACCTCTGTAAGCGGCTCTTCTTTTCCTTTTATATACAGAACATAACGATAACGGTCTTTGGCGCGGCTTAATCCCGCTGCCGTGGGACCAATGACTGACATTTCCGGCAAATTACCCGCCCGGATTTGTCCGGCGAGCTGTTCGCTACAATTTCTGGCAGTTTCCTCTCGTTCAGAAGTCACTAACACAGCTATCATCTCAAAATAAGGCGGATATGCCATCAGGCGCCGGTACGCCAGTTCATTTTCGTAAAATAACGAAGCATCCTGTCTTTTTACTGCTTCAATACAATACTGTTCCGGATTATATGTCTGTATCACCATTTCCCCCCGTTTTTCGCCCCTGCCGGCTCTTCCGCTCGCCTGCATCAGCAAATCGAAAGTTCTCTCACTGCTCCGGTAATCCCCCGCATACATACTGAGATCTGCCGCCAGTGCCGCCACTAGAGTAACATTGGGAAAATCATGCCCCTTCACTATCATCTGGGTTCCAATCAGAATGTCTGCTTCCCCCTTTCGAAAGGGTTCCAGCACATTTTCATGCCCATGCTTGCCTGTAGTCGTATCGCCATCCATACGCAGTACCCTTGCCCCCGGAAACTGACGTATGAGCATTTCCTCAACTTTCTGAGTTCCGAGTCCGAACGCTGCAATATAAGGCGAACCACAGGAAGGGCACACCTCCGGCATGCTCACGGCATGTCCGCAATAATGACACACCAGGGTATCCACATCACCCACATGATTTTTATGTGCGGTCATTGATACATCGCAATGAGAACATTTTACCACAAAACCGCAGCTTCTACAAGAAACAAAGCCTGCATATCCCCTCCGGTTTAAAAAAAGTATCGTCTGTTCCCCACGCGATAACCGCTCTTTTATTTTATTTTGAAGAATCCGGCTGAAAACCGAACGGTTTCCATTCTTCAGTTCCTCCCGCAAATCCACCACATGAACTTCCGGCATCACAGCCCGGCCGGCCCGTTCGGATAACCGGTACAGATGATATTTCCCTTCCGTTGCCGCCAGATAAGATTCTGTCGATGGTGTAGCCGAGCCAAATACGACGCTCGCATGCATCATTTCTGCCCGCTTTAGAGCAACTTCTCTGGCATGATATTTGGGAGAATTGTCACTCTTATAGCTTCCCTCATGTTCCTCATCCATGACAATCAGACCCAGCCTGTCAAACGGCACAAAAAGGGCTGATCTCGGTCCTACCATAATATCTATCTCACCTTTTTTGGCACGCTCATACTGGTCATAGCGTTCCCCTTCCGACATTCGGGAATTGAGGATGGAAATACGGTTTCCAAACCGGCTTTGGAACCGTTCAACTGTCTGGAAAGTCAGGGCAATTTCCGGAATCAGCACAATGACCTGACGCCCCTCATCCAGAACCGTCTGAATCATTTCCATGTATACCTCTGTCTTGCCGCTTCCAGTCACACCATAGAGAAGATAAGGCCTTCTCACTCCCGCCCTGTACTCTTTTTCAAAATGTAGTGCCACCTGCTGCTGTCCATCATTGAGAGGGATTTTCTCTTTCCGCCTGCCCTCCCCCTGTACAGGATTTCGGTAAAGACGCTTATTCGTCCGGGCAAGTATACCATTTTTTACCATACCGTCTATGACCGGTTTTGTTATCTTATACTTTTTCGCAGCAAGAGCGGTGGTCATCTGTCCTCCCTCTTCAAACATCCCCTGCAGAAGTCTGGCTTTTGCAGCAAAATGTTTTAGACGGCATTGATCCAGTTCCTTCTTCGCCTCTTCCTCGCTTACAGCAAAATTAAGCCAGTGTTCTTCCACTGACTTAACCTGTTTCCGAATCGGCAGCACGGTTTTCAGGGCTTCATTCATCGTACCGCCATAACGCCTATGCATCCATTCTGCCAGTTCCAGAAGATGCCCCTCTACGGGCACCTCCTTTTCCATAATTCCCGACAGCTCTTTCATCTTCTCAACCGGCCAGAGAGCCATCTCCGACAGACCTACTACAAAACCGGATATCTGCCGGTTTCCTTTTCCAAATGGGATTGTAACGGGAGTTCCAATCCGGATTTTCCCCTCCATGGATTCCGGAACCCGGTACTGAAAGGTGCGGTCAAGAGAATCCACGGATATATCTACTATCACATCAGCAAACAAACTGTCACTCCCTCATCAGTTGCTCTACCACTTCATCCATATGCATTCCACGGGAACCTTTTACAAGTATCCAGTCCCCTTTCTGCATTTGTTTTCTTATTGTCTCTACTGCTTCTTCATTACTTTCGCAGTGCACAGCCGGGATATCGGAATGTTTTTTTACCGTCTCATGGATAAAAACAGATTCTGTGCCCACCGTAACTAAAAGCGCGAGCTTCCTGCCTTTTTCCGCCTCGGATAAAATAAATCTGCCTACCCCTTCATGAAGCTCTCCCGACTGCTCACCGAGTTCAAGTACATCGGCAAGAACTGCAATTTTATTTCCACCCGGATGATCAAACAAAGCATTCAGATTACTGTTGATTGAATCCGGACTGGCATTATAGGTATCATCAATAATGTGTACCCCTGCCACATCTTTTACCACACCACGCATGGCAATCGGCTCATACGACCACAGTGCTTCCTTCGCCAGATCGGCAGGAACCTGATACTGCTCTGCCAGTGCCAGCGCAACAACGGCATTATTCACATTGTGGTTTCCCATGACCGAAAGCCGCACTTCTTCCGCACCCCCGCCGTGATGGTAAACAAATTTCTGACCGTTTCCTTCTGTCACAATGGAATCCCCATAAAAAGCATCCACCGGTTCAGTTCCATAATAAATTGTTCGGCATTTTCCCTCGCATGTCTCATATGGGATATTATCTGTCGACAGCTGTTTCAGATCTCCATTGCCACACACATACAGAACTCCGTCATCGGAAAATTTCTGAATTATTTTCCCTTTTTCTTTACATATATTTTCCCTAGACCCGAGATTTCCGATGTGGGATACTCCGATATTCGTCAAGACCGCCGTCGTCGGTCTTGCGATTTCCACCAACTTATCCATTTCTCCCGGCATACTGATTCCCATCTCAAAAACTGCCATTTCCGTATCCCCTTCGAGATGAAACATCATCAGGGATACTCCAATCTGACTATTCAGATTTCCGATAGTTTTTACCGTTCTATATTTTTTTTCGAGAACTGCAGCAATCATTTCTTTTGTCGTTGTTTTTCCGACACTTCCCGTAATTCCGATCACAGGAATGGTAAACTGGCTGCGGTACCATGCCGCCAGTTTCTGCAGTGCCTGCAGTGTATCATCAACAAAAATGCAGGCTCCCTTTTCCCCTTTTACTCCGCAGTCTGAGGAAAATGTAACGGTCGCTCCCTGTGCCAACACATCCGGAATAAATTTGTGGGCGTCCACTCGTTCCCCGATAATCGGTACAAAAAGACTTCCCTCTCCTGCTTTTCTGGAATCAATGACAACTTCTGTCACCATTGTCTCTTCGTCTCCCCAGGCAAGTTTTCCGGACACAGCCTCTACGATCTGTTTTACTGATATTGGTTTCATACAATCCCTGTTCCGGATTAAGCATTGGCAGCAATAACATCTGTCATTTCATACCGTCCGGTAACCTTTCCTTTCAAAAATTTTGCTGCCGATACAGCACCTTTTCCAAATACCGCCTTGCTGTATGCCGTATGTGAAAATGTAATAACTTCATCTTTTCCTGCAAAAATCACATCATGTTCGCCGACTATCGTGCCTCCGCGAACCGCTGAAATTCCCAGTTCCTTTTTATCTCTTTTCTGCCGTCTCTGGGAACGGTCGTACACATACTCGTATGGATTCCCCATCGCCTCATTTACCGAATCAGCCAGCGCCAGCGCAGTACCGGACGGTGCATCCAGTTTCTGATTGTGATGTTTTTCCACAATCTCAACATCGTAACCTTCCGCCGCAAACACTTTTGCCGCATCCTGGACAAGCTTTAAAAGGGTATTGATTCCGAGAGACATATTCGCTGATTTGAGCACTGCTGTCTTTTCTGCCGCCGCTTCAATCTTCGCGAGCTGCTCCTCGGTATATCCCGTCGTACACAATACAATTGGCACTTTCTTTTCAATGCTGTATGCCAGCAAATCATCTAAGATTTTAGGTGTTGAGAAATCAATAATCGCATCTGCCTCCACATCACATTCCGATATACTATGAAAAACAGGAAATGCTCTGTCGCCATTATCTGCTACATCTATTCCGGCTACAATTTCCGCCTCGCTGTCATCTTTAACAATATCAGCTATCATACGCCCCATAGCACCATTGCAGCCACTCATAATAATTCTTGTCATTCTCTTTTATCCTCCATCCTCACCGGTTATTTTACCTGAATACCCACTTTTTTCATTTCCTGTGCCAGTTTTTCTGCATTTGACTCTTCCATCTCAGTAAGTGGCAGACGCAGGCTTCCCACATTCATCCCCATCAGATTCATTGCCTTTTTCACCGGAATCGGATTCACTTCGCTAAACAGCGCTTTTATCAGAGAAAAGTAGCGAAGCTGCAAATCACGGCTCTTTTCCACATCGCCATTCAGATAGGTCTCTACAATATCGTGGGTCTCCTGTGGCAAAATATTGGAAAGCACCGAGATTACCCCTTTCCCGCCAAGAGAAAGTACCGGTACTATCTGGTCATCATTACCCGAATATACATCTACTTTACCATCTGCCAGAGCAAGAAGCTGCGCCACCTCAGACAAATCCCCGGTAGCATCTTTTACACCAACAATATTCGGAACCTCTGTACAAAGTTCCACAACCGTCTGCGGAGAAATGGTGGTACCGGTACGGCTTGGAACATTATAAAGAATAATCGGTACATTTACTTCGGAAGCAATCTTTTTGTAATGTGCCTTCAGTCCATTCTGCGTTGCTTTATTGTAATATGGCGTCACAACGAGCAACCCGTCTACACCACATTTTTCTGCCTCTTTGGAAAGATATACCGCCGATTCGGTACAGTTTGAACCCGTTCCTGCAATAACCGGAATTCTCTTTTTGGTAACTTCACATGCAAAACGAATGCAGGTAAGATGCTCTTCATCTGAAAGCGTGGACGCCTCACCTGTCGTTCCACAGATAATAATTGCATCAGTTCCGTTTGCAATCTGGAATTCCAGGATTTCTTCCAGTTTTGTGTAGTTTACACTTCCATCTTCATTCATCGGTGTAATCAGAGCTACACCTGCTCCTGTAAAAATAGCCATATTTTCATCCTTTCTAAGTTCTTCGCTCCGCGAGAGGGGAACTTTCCTGATTTAATAAAAAAAGCCGACACCATAAAGTGCCAGCTCTTCCATTCATCTCAATCCTATGAGTAGCACTCCATCTTATCTACAGATGACAGTCATACAGCTCTTAACTGTATGCCCAGGAAAAAACAGGAACAGGCCCATTTTCCTTCGGCAGACTTTCCTTTCCAAAGCCTTCAACCATGCCTGACATGTCCGGCTTCTTACTGATAAAATCCGCGCCTCTACCTTCATATTCAAGGATACCACCGAACCTGTAAAAGGTCAAGTGTTATCTTTTGTTAATTTCAATTCACAAATCACATCAATGTAAGGGACCAGAGCCTCCTCCAGTGTACTTCCGGTTATAAACAGTTTTTTATAATCTCCCGGAATCTGTAGAAGTTCGATTACGTCCTTTGTATCCAGAATTCCCAAATCCAGAAGTCCGAGCAGTTCATCCAAAATGATAACTTCGCTCTCTCCTGTTTCAATCACTTTTTTTGCAAAATGAAAACCATTGAGAATATTTTGCTTTTCTTCCTCTTTTTCCTGTAAGGACAAATCACAGTAGCTCGCTTCTGACTGATCAAAACGAAAAATCTGAACATCCGGTTCCAATCTCGTGAGAATCTGAAATTCATCTGCTACTTTTCCTTTCAGAAACTGGATAATCGTTATATGCTGCCCTTCACTTGCCTCACGCAAAGCCTGACCGACAGCTGCGGAAGTTTTTCCCTTGCCCAGACCATAAAAAGCCTGTACAATTCTTGTATTCATCATTTTTGTTCCTTTCTCAAAAGATGAATACTATTATAACACATATTCCTGGATTTTACAAATCTGTCTCTTCTTCCTCCAGAATTTCCGATGCAGCTGTAATTTCACCACTCTCTTCCACGCATTCCAGCTTGCTGACGGAAATTTCATAGGCGACTCTTGTTTCATACTGTTCATCGCCAATCTGTTTCTGATATTCCCTGCTCTGGATGCGTCCCCAGAGCTGAACATGCTCTCCTACTTCAAAACCATCGGCATAACGGGCATTTCTCCCCCAGCAGATGCATGGAATATAGTCGGATTTTCCATACGGACGATTGACTGCCATCAGAAGGTCTGCAATTTCTCTCCCCAACGGAGTTTTACGGTAAACAGGCGGTTTGCAAAGATATCCGTCAAGGAAAATATAGTTCGGTTTTTCACTCTCCTGTTCCTCTTCGTCAATATGTAAATCCCTGACAAAAACAGACAATACTAACCGGTTGTGGTTTTCCTCATGGCGGTTATAGGAGCGGAATTGTCCGCTCGCTTCCATATAGCAGCCCCGGTAATCCTTTGTGACATCTATCAGACGTTCTGATACCATAAGCGGAATCGTATCGTATACCTGACTTAATCGCTTCACGGATAATTGCACCATATAAAATCCTTCACCATAAACCTCATGGCTGAATGTAAACTCACTTATAACTTCTCCATAAACATTCACCTGATTGTTTCCTAAAATCTTATCTGTCATAAAATATGACCCCCTTTGTTTATTTGTCTGATTCACCCAGACTTTTTCTATACATAGTATATATATGAGCCTACAATCGAATTTAGAACATTTTTTATTTTTTTTATTTTTGGTTTATATTTTACCCATGATAACACATTGTCATATCATTTTCAATACCTTTAATACACCATTCTGTTCATATTTACCGCATATATGACTCGCCGCCTCTTTAACTTCATCTCTTGCATTTTCTACCGCGTAACTTCGCCCCGCCAGTTCAAACATTTCCATATCGTTCTGATTGTCACCAAAGACAAGCGTTTCCTCAGGTTTTATCGCAAAATGTTCCTGCATAAACGCTACTGCAGATCGTTTTCCCGCATCTTTCGGCACACAATCCAGCCACTGGATACCGGCTAACGTTAACTTCACGTCATTCTCCCATTTAAGTCGGAACCACTCATTTGTCAACGCTTCCGCACGGTCTTTATGATAAAGAGAAATCTTAACAATTTCATCGTCAATGGATAACAGATCACCGACCGCTTTCATATCATATCCGTATCCGTCTACCATCCAGCGATACAGCTCACTGTCCTCTCTCCTGCAGTATGCTCGTTTTGTCCCACATACCATAATATCCATTTCTTCAATCTTTTCCGCATCTGCAATCAGTCGGGCAGCGATATCCCTTTGTAATGTCTGTGCAAACAGAAGCTGGCGTTCATCAAAAACCATACTTCCTCCATCGCAGGCATAAAAAATCTGGTCAGCAACCGGTCGAAACAATCTTTCGATACTAAGCCTCTGTCTCCCACTGCATGCCATAAACCGGATTCCTCTTTTCGTCAGCCGTCTGATTTCCTCGTAGTAAGAAGGATTCAATGCCCCTTCTCCCTGCCCATCTCCAACAAGGGTGCCATCAATATCTGATACAATTAATTTCCACATTTTTCTCCGTAAAACTTTCCTATTATGTTGAAAACTGCTGGAAAGACGATAAAAAACATCATCCATTCCAGCAGTAATTCTGTTTCGTATTTACTGTTAAAACCATCAATTAGTTATTAATGAGTTTGTCTTCACCATTCCAGCTGTACAGTTCACGAACTTTCTCACCGACAACTTCAGCCGGATGCTCTGCTGCAAGCTTTCTCATTGCTTTAAAGTGAACCTGTCCGCCAGCTTCTGACATATCAAGCAGGAAGTCTTTTGCAAAAGTACCATCCTGAATATCGGAAAGGATCTTCTTCATAGCTTTCTTGGTATCTTCTGTAATGATTTTTGGTCCGGTTATATAATCACCATACTCTGCTGTATTGGAAATGGAGTATCTCATTCCGGCAAAACCGCTCTGATAAATCAGGTCTACAATCAGTTTCATTTCATGGATACACTCAAAATAAGCATTACGTGGGTCATAACCAGCTTCTACCAATGTTTCAAAGCCTGCCTGCATAAGTGCACATACACCACCGCAGAGAACTGCCTGCTCACCGAAAAGGTCTGTCTCTGTCTCAGTGCGGAAATCTGTCTCAAGAACACCTGCTCTTGCACCGCCAATAGCCAGTGAATATGCCAAAGCCTTTTCAAGCGCTTTTCCTGTTGCATCCTGATGTACTGCTACCAGACATGGAACTCCTTTTCCTGCCTGATACTCGCTGCGAACGGTATGTCCCGGTCCCTTTGGTGCAATCATAGTTACATCAACGTCTGCCGGTGGAACAATCTGGTTAAAGTGAATGTTAAATCCATGAGCAAACATAAGCATGTTTCCAGCTTCAAGATTTGGCTCAATGGACTCTTTGTAAAGTTTTGCCTGCAGCTCATCATTAATCAGAATCATGATGATATCTGCTCTTTTTGCAGCTTCCGCTGCCGTATATACTTCAAAGCCCTGCTCCTCTGCGCGTTTCCATGATTTGGAACCTTCATAAAGTCCGATAATTACATTGCAACCGGACTCCTTTGCATTCAACGCATGTGCATGACCCTGACTGCCGTATCCGATTACAGCAATTGTCTTTCCGTCCAATGCGGATAAATTACAGTCATCCTGATAATAAATCTTTGCTTCTGCCATTTTTTTAGCCTCCTATATAACATATAATTTGAATTTATAAAGCCTCACCGGGAATATCGATATTCCTGTGGATGGTTTTCATTATTTGACACTTTCCTCATCGTAGAACCCTCTGGCGAGTCCCGAAATACCGGTACGAACCAGTTCTTTAATCTCATAACCTTCAATCAGCTTAATAAAAGCATCCAGCTTTGCCTGATTTCCGGTAAGTTCAATCATCAGTGAAGAATCGGCAACATCGACAATTTTCGCACGGAAGATTTCAACGATTGCATTAATCGCCGGACGTGCCTCCTTATCTGCTTCTACCTTTACGAGAATCAACTCCCTGCAGACAGATGCCTCTCCGGTTAACTGTTTCACCGATTTGACATCCTCTAACTTATTAACCTGTTTTTCTATCTGCTCCAAAACAATATCATCGCCTGTCACAGAAACTGTCATTCGTGAAAATGCCGGATTCTCAGTCTCACCAACTGTCAAACTGTCAATGTTATAGCCCCTCCGGCTGAAAAGACCTGTCACACGGCTGAGTACACCGGAAGTATTGTTTACCAATATGGATAGAACTACCTTACTCATGAGTCCTTCCCCCTTTTGTCAAAATAAAGCCTTTTCTCATTTTAGCAATATCATCGAATATTGTCAACTCTTCCTGTTAAAAAACAGCATTAATTAAAGATAAACTTCTTTAACGCACTTTTATTTGCCGGCAAATCAGGAACCAGGCACTGTCCACCATTGATTGTCTGGCTGGTAAATCCACCTTCAATCGGTACACTAAATTGTTTTAGCTCTGTCGTTCCCATCTGTATCACCGTCATCAGATATGTGTATATCATTTTTTTCGAAATATCTGTCTTGATGTTCGGCAGAATCACCTCAGCAAGTTCAAGCAGTTCCATCGGCGACAGAGTTTTTACCTTTTTCAATATAGCCTGAATAGTCAGACGCTGCCTTTCGGTTCTTCCGTAATCATCGCCCTTTCCGCTGGCCGTGTAAACTCCCGGATAGCGTCCGTCTGCCTGACGTTTTCCATGACGTATACGACAGTAACCAAGTGCCTGATACCCATTTATCACCTGCGTTCCCACTTTTAGGTTGCGGTATTTTTTTCGCTTGATATAATTTGTGTCATTCAGGTTTTTCGCCTCAGATTCCGTAAGTGTCACTTCGATTCCACCAAGCTTATCAATAACATTTACAAATGCATCAAAATTGACTTCCGCATAGCCATCCATCTGAATTCCGAAATTTTCTGCAATCGTCTCATATAATAACGTAATTCCACCAAAAGAATATGCCGCATTCAGTTTATTTCCACCATACCCTGGTATCGTGACATACATATCCCGCATCAGTGATGTAATTTTCAATTTACTGTGCTTGATATCAAGCGTAGCAATCATCATAGAGTCCGAACGCCGTTCAGCGCCTTTCTGATTCTGCTCATCGGCATTTTTATCCGCCCCTACTAAAAGGATATTAACGATTTCGGTATCCTTATCAAGTTTATATTTGGATAAATCCATCGTGGAAAGAGAATTTTCTTCATCATAATTAATCAGACCAAGCATGGAATCTCCCTTGTGTACGACAGTGGCCGCCATACTGCCGATGGAAATAGATAAAATCAATCCCAGAACAAAAAAAACCTTTCCTACTACTTTTCCCCTGCGTTTTTTCTTTGCCATTGCATTTTCCTCCATCTGCTTTTTAATTCCAGTACCCTTTATTCATAGACCAGTGTTTCACAAGTTTCTTTGGGAGCTTATCATACTTTTTCCCAAAGCGGTAACCCAGAAACTTAAAACCGCTCTGCAATACAAGATCGGGCAGAAGATACCATTTTCCTTTTTTCAGAAGGAATTTTGCGGTATCCTTTACAAGACGTATCCCCTCAGTCTCTGACCTGACACTGTCAAATATTTCATGATACTGCCGCTGCGATACGGCAAGATCAAAATTCCTGCTAAACTGCTGTCTGTACGTATATTTGTGGGCGTGAACCACTCTGGCATCCGCCGCATAGGCAATCTCATATCCCGCGCCGATGACGGAAGCCGCCATAATCATATCCTCGTTAAAAATCGTATGCAGAACAAATCCACCGATCTCATCATAAACACGTTTCCGGTACACCGCACAGGCATTGGAACAAAAATATGTCTTTATACCAAGACGCTCCAGATCTTTCTTTGATTTACAGAAACTCTGTTCCGGATAGTTGAACTGTCTGGTAAACTGCTCCGTGACACCGACATCCTTACCGGGAAGCTGTCTTCCATATGCGACAGCAACGGTATCCCTCTCCATTTGCCGGAGCAGATTCTCAATCAGGACATCATCCACGGGAACAACGTCCTGTGTCAGAAAAAGCACAAAATCTGCCTGTGACATTGCCGCTGCCTGGTTCCGGGTGCCCCCATGATCAAAATCTTTTTTTTCAACTGCAGTAATTACACCATGTTCTGCTTTTTCCAGAACATGACGGACTTGTTCATCTTCCTCTGTACCCGTCAGTGTATGCATGAAAAATACATGATCCGGGCGGACTGTCTGAGTATTGAGTTTTCCAATGAGTTTCTCCAGTTTTTCATCCGGCCGGTATACCGGAATCACCACATCAATCATTGCTATTCCGCCTTTCCTAGAAGACGGTTCACAAGTTTTACCGCTTCTCTGGCATCTGATGAGTACCCATCTGCTCCGATTTCTTCCGCAAAGCTTTCCGTTACAACCGCTCCTCCTATAATAATTTTGGCTTTCACTCCCTGCTCTCTGGCAAGATCCACCACATGCTTCATTTCCATCATCGTCGTAGTCATCAGCGCTGAAAGACCGATAATAGAAGCATTTGTCTCTACTGCCCTGTCAAGAATATCCTGGGCTTCCACATCCTTGCCAAGATCAATGACCTGATATCCATAATTTTTCAGCATCAGAACAACGAGGTTCTTTCCGATATCATGAATATCTCCCTTCACAGTAGCCATAATAATCGTATCAAGTAATTTTCCACTTCTCTCAGCCTCCAGCAATGGCTCAAGATGGGAAATCGCTTTTTCCATCGCCTCTGCACTGGCAATCAGCTGCGGCAAAAAATATTTTTTCTGTTCAAACAATTCTCCAACATAATTGATGGCAGAAATCAGATGAGTGTCAATTATCTCTGCGGGTTTGCATCCTTTTTTCAGTTCTTTTTCCACCAATTCAATAATATGACCGCTTTTCCCTTTGACAACAGCCATATAGAGCGGATGCCCTTCCGTTGTTTCCTCCACTTTTTTCTCATCTGTCTGTGTTACGGTAGCAGTCTGCACCCCATTTATATAACGCAAATCAGCCTCTTCTTTGTTTAGAAGCAAATCAGCCGCAAGCGCCGCATTGGCAAGAAGAGTCTGGTTTGGATTGGCAATCGCCATAGTCAGTCCCTGTCCGATAGCGAGTGTCAGAAAGGCACTGTTTACAAAAACACGTTCCGGCAGTCCAAAGGATATATTTGACAATCCGCAGATTGTAGCAAGTCCAAGTTCCTCCCGGCAGTAACGAATCGTTTCGAGAACTTCAAGTGCTGCCTTCTTATTCGCTCCAATCGTCGCCACAAGTCCATCCACAACGATATCTTCTTCTGACAGTCCATGCTCTTTTGCCGCTGAGAGAACGGTATGAATAATTCGTTTCTTCTCTTCCATATCTTTGGGAAGTCCCTCTTCCGACAGCGGCAGCAATATAAACATCGCACCATATTTTCTGGCAAGCGGAATTAATTTTTCCAGTTTCTCCGTTTCCATGGAAATGGAGTTAATCAGAGCCCGTCCCGGATAAATCCGAAGTGCATGCTCTACTACTTTTACATAGCTCGAATCAATACTGAGCGGTACGTCCACCGTCATCGTCAGTTCATTGACTGCTTTTACCATCATTTCTTCTTCGTCAATACCATTCATTCCCATATTGACATCAAGAATTCTGGCGCCGTGCGAAATCTGCTCTTCTGCCATGTCAAGCACCATATCGAGCTTACCTTCGCGCAGTTGTGCCTGTAACTCTTTTTTCCCTGTCGGATTAATGCGTTCTCCGACAATCATAAAACTGCCGTCCAGTGAAATCGGTGTCAGATTACGCTCCGTCGACAGCGCGCGAACCGGCATTTTCTCTCTTTTCACAACTGTTTTTCCATTCAATGCCGTCCGCAGTTTCTTTATATATTCCGGCGTTGTCCCACAGCATCCGCCAAGAACAGAAGCCCCGGCATCCACTAACGCCATCATGCTCTTCACAAATTCATCCGGTTTCATATCAAAAACAGTTTCACCATCTACCAATTCCGGTAATCCCGCATTCGGTTTTACAATCAGCGGAACCTTTGCAAACTCTGCCATTTTTTTCACAGCAGATACCATCCGGTCCGGTCCGGATGAACAGTTAATACCAACTGCGTCAGCTCCCATTGCCTGCATCACAACAACCGCTGTCTCAGGACTTGTCCCATACAGCGTTCTTCCATCTTCCTGATAAGTCAGGGTAACAAGCGCCGGCAAATCACAGGTTTCTTTTACTGCCAAAAGTGCGGCGCGGCATTCCTGCAGACTCATCATGGTTTCAATCGCAAAGCCGTCCACACCTTCTTTTGCCAACAGAGAAACCTCCTGCTTATACACGTCAACCAGTTCCTCAAATGGTAATGTCCCCACCGGCTCTAACTGCTGCCCTGTCATGGAAATATCACCCAGCATATAAATCCTGCGGCTGGTGCCACTCCTGCGGATCGCCTCCTTCGTAAGCCCAACCAGCTCATGAATCAACGTTTCCTGTTCCTGTTCAAGACCATATTCTGCGAGCTTGATGCTGGTACTGGTAAATGTTGGTGTATATAATACATCTGAACCTGCTTCAATATACTGCTTTTGTAATTCGATAAAAACATCCGGATGTTCTACAATCCACTGCTCCGGACAATCACCACTCTTCATCCCGGCTTTTTGCAGATTGGTTCCCGTAGCACCGTCCAAAATCACAAAACCGGCATTCAGATATTCCCGAAAATCCACACAATTCCCCACTTTCTATTCACCTTTTTAATCTAAGATAACATAAAGCGAAGGTTATTGCAAGTTCCTCTCAAACACCTCTTCCATGCGGCACCCACAGGAAAATCCAAGTTCCTCCATTGTATCGGTCAGTGCTGCCAGCATCTGTCTCACATCCGTCTCATTGGCATTGTTCCCCATATGCCCCAGACGGATTACTTTACCGGCCAGCACATCAAAAGAGCCGGATATAAGAACTCCGTAGCGATTTTTCATTGTATCTATGATTGCTTTATCTGTCAGGCCATCCGGCACGCAGACAACGGTAACCGTAGCAGCATCTCCATATTCGAGATAAAGATCAAGACCGGCTTTCTTTACTGCACACCGCACAGCCTGCGCAATACGGTGATGCCTGCCAATCCGGTCAGTATCCTCTTTAACAAGACGTACAGCTTCTGCCAAACCGTATATATCACTGATTGGCATTGTATACGGAAACCATTTATCGCGGTAGTAATTTTCAAATGTGAGAAGATTACAATAAAACGAGGCAATTTTTGTCTTTCTCTGTTTCATTGCGGTAAAAGCATCTTTGCTGATGGTTACAAATGCCAGTCCCGGGGGTGCAGAAAGCGCTTTTTGGGAGCCACCACATATAATGTCAATCTCCCAGTCATCCACACGCACTTCTTCTCCAAACATAGCAGCCACAGAATCTACGACCGTCAGTATGCCATACTGTTTCAGCAGCGGACATATCGCCCCGATATCATTGAGCACACCGCTCGGGGTGTCACAATGAACAACGGTCGCATATGCAAAATCATGGTTTTTCTCCAGATATTCACGAAGTTTCTCAACATCTACCGGCTTATGGTAATCAGTGGTATACAAAACCGGCGTGCCTCCATAGAGGGATACAAAATCAGCAAATCCCCTGCCAAACACACCGTTATCAATTACCAGAACACGATTTCCCGGTTCTGTCAGCGATGCACAGGCAGCTTCTAACGCCAGAATCCCCTCACCTCCAAGAATGTAAACTTCATTCTCTGTATGAAGCAGTGCTCCCAACTCTCTGCAGACCCTGTGGTACTCCTCACAAAATTCTGTATCCACATCCGGATTTCCAAAAATACGGCTTCTTGCTGTCATTACCGAATCGGCAACCATAGTAGGTCCCGGTGTCATCATTTTATACATAATCATTCTCCATTCCTGTTACTCTTTATTGTTTTTAATCAGATGGGAAACTGCAGTCCCTGTCACAAGAATGAGTGGAACGGCAATAATGGCACCCGTAATAATCTGGATGATATTTCCCGGAATTGATGCAACCGGTACAGTAAAACTCTGATACATAATAACCTCACCGATATAATATCCGGCAACCTTAATAACCAGTACTGCAAGCACGGCAGCCATAAGATTTAAAAATGATGGCTTCTCGCGGACAATCAAGCCAAATACAAGTCCCATCAGTGCCACTACAATCAGCGTCAATGGTGCGTATATCGCCCATCCTGTCAAAAGATCCGAAAGCATCATTCCGATTCCACCGGCGACAGCACCAACTTTTTTTCCAAAAAACGCCGCTGCAAAGAACAGGGGAACATTTCCCAGATGAACCATGCCCCCCTCTGCGGGAATAATCTGTATCTGGATAAACATGGTAAACACACATATAATGGCCGCAAAAATACCACACAAAGTCAAATCTGTCACCTTGCTTCTCCTGTTCTGAGCACAAACCGCATGTACCTGTTTTGTTGTTTCTGTCTGCATAATATATACCTCTTTTCTACTTATTTGTGTCGGTTATGCCCCAAAGGGAATTTAGACACCCTGCTCTTTAGTATAATAAAATTCTGGCTATTCGAAAACTACCAGTTTCATGTTTTTTTACAATACCAGTCAGGCACGTTCGAGTGAGGTTTTCCAATTACTGCGAAGCAGCTCCGGATACGCCTCAATATGGGCAAAATCATTAAAACGTTCCAAAAAGAACAGCTCTCTCTTCTCATCATATATGATTTCTGTCAAGCTGGTATTCTCCAGATCAATTGCAAATTTGAGCTTGTGACGCTGCTCAGTCTGCAAAATAGCTGCACATACAGAACGGATCACCCCGCCATGTGTTACAATCCCAACCCGCTGTTCCGTCGATGCACATATTTTCCTGAGTTGTGGCATTACCCGGCGAATCACATCTTCTCCGCACTCTCCTCCATCCGGATAAGGAATATCTTCTTTATGCAAAGAACGTTCTTTCCGAAAATCTGCATAAACCTCCCGTATCTCTTCATCCGTTTTACCGGTAAATCCGCCAAAATCTATCTCCTGTAACCCCGGAATTCTCTCATACGGCAAATAGAGCTGCCGGTTGATAATCTCTGCTGTCTCGCACGCCCTTATAAGTTCAGACGAATACAGTTTTTCCAAGCGGTAACTTCTAAGTCTTTTCCCCAGAAGCTCGGCCTGTTTTCTCCCCGTCGCATCAAGCGCCACATCCACATTGCACTCTTTACTGCACTGTCTGCCATGGCGGATTAAAAATAGTTCTTTCATCTGGTTTTCTCCTTTTCACTTTTTACCCAGTATACTGCGTGATTCTTCCAACGTCAAATATCCGTCTCACATCCGGTATGTATTTTCGTCCGATTACAAGTTCTCCTCTTCCTTCCGTCAGAACTATCTGTCTTTTACTGATATAAATATCCTGAATGTAAAATGGATTTACAATCATCGAACGGTGACAGCGCACAAATCTTCCCTCCCCCTTTTCTACGCAGTCACTCAGTTTCAAATAAGGAACCGAAATCTTTCGTTCTCTCGTATGCACCACAACATTACGGTTCTGGGTTTCCATATAAATAATATCTGCACAGGCTACCCGGTATACAACTCCCCTGACATAAAACCGCATGACATTTACCGGTGATTCCAATAATATATTCACTTCTCATCCTCCGCCATTTCTTCCAGTTGTTCTTTACAGTATTCCAGCAATTCGCAAACATAGGCATTCCGGTTTGCTGATCCCCCCGGTATCTGATATGAATTTTCACGGGTAATCTTCCCCGTCAGAAGATACAAAGGGTCAATTCCCATCTTTCGCTGCAAAAGAAGCATCTTTCTCACATCAAGCCCATACATGCCTCTCTCAATTTTACGATAATGTCCTTCGCTAATCCCCAACGCTTCCGCCATTTCATAACACCCTTTCCCCCGGCTGGTTCTTACCTTTTCAAGGCGCTTTCCAACCAGTTCATTTTCGATGTAATTCAAACCTTCTCCCTCCTTTCCGTCCCCTTATATTGTACCAATTCGGGCATTGAAAATAAAGTTCGTATGGCAACTTTTTATTGCGCAAAGCGACAATTTCCATTTTCTCTATAACTGCACCTGCATATTTAATAAAAAATTTATTTTCATGACCTAATATGTTAGGTGACAACTATTATAAAATACCTAATTTATTATGTTGGTTTCTTTTTCAAAGTTTTTTAGAATATGTATTAAATAACATTTTCCACATTATTCCATTTTTCTATGCAGGATTGGGGTGTCAAATGCCCCTTTCTGACACTCGAATCAATACAGGAATATAACATACAAGAGAGGTATTCATGGAAAAAAACAAATTAGATGAGATTAAGATTGAAGAAAGCCAGTTTCTATATCACGTGGGGCTTTCCATCAAAAAATACAGATGTATCGCCGGACTTAGTCAGGAACAGTTAAGTGATGTCATAGAATGTGATAAAAATACGATTGGAAACATTGAACGGGGTGAAAGGGATCCCCGTTTATCTACACTTGCCCGCATTGCCGATGGTCTAGGCATCAGTTGCAGCCGGATTCTGCGAGAAACCGAGAATACATCTTCGGATACTCTGGCTGCCTCTATTGAGTATGATTATCTCCGACTTTTTCAGTACTGTCGTCAGTTGACACCGGAACAATTCAATAATCTGTGTAATACTGCTCATCTCTATGCAGAGAGTAATAAGCTGAACTCCCAATCCTGATTTTTCATCCTGTTATCCCTGACCACTCAACACTTTATGAAGTATATCCGCCAACGGTGCTGCCGCATTTTTAGCTTCTTCTACCGTATTATTTTCATTGCCAAGCTCAATTAACAGCGAACGCTCTTTCAGATGAAGATTATACCGGTATCCCTTCAGATAAATTGGTTTTGTAAATTCATCATAATATTCCATCGCCTTGCACTTTAACTGAAGACTAAAGGCAAGATTACCTTTCAGATTGGGATTTTGCAGATAAGCAATCGGACCGGATTTCGTTCGGCTCATACCGTTAAAAAACATGACTATCGCCGATTTCTTTCCGTTAATAGTCGTATATGTATGCTTTCCTTTCCCCACAGAATCACGGTGCAGATCAATTACGACCTGAATATCCGGATATTTTACCAGGTTTTTCTGTATTCCCTCCAGCGATTTGTTATAGGCAAGACTTCTGTCGAGACTTCCATTAATCAGATCATAACAATTTCTGTCATGTACAACACCATATCCGAGCTTTTCCAGTTCTTTCGTCAGTTCATCCCCTACCCCTACTACCGAATCTTCTATTTTCCCCGTTTTACTGTCTGCAAAATACTCAGATGCCCCATGTGTATGATAAATCAATATCTGTTTTTTTCCATCCTTTATTTTCATCGTCATATCCCGTTCTAAAAGTTCTTTTACCGGAAATAGATTTTTCGTAACCGATGTAGTGGAATCCACGATATAAAATTCATGCCACAAATAGTCTGTATCCAGCGTGCTACGCAATTTTTCCAACGCAGCATTACTATGCCGGATAGCCAGACTTTCTGTTGCCACACTGTTCTCTGTCACAAGATTTCCGGCACCCTGAAACTGTAAATCCATATCACCGCCCGTTCCCTGTACCCCCTGACTATATTCTTCCGTCTGAATATTCTCTGCCAGAACAAGCTGCTGTTCATCCTCTTTTGTTATATTATGCCAATATAACTGTCCTCCGAGGACTTCTGCGACGATTTCATTTACTTCTTGTCCATCGTCAGCATAAAGCCCCGCACCATCTACAATCCCTTCTCCAATCACTGTCAATATCTCTATCTGTGGAATATCTTCCACCACAAAAAGGCTGCTTGCAAACAGCATTACCCCAATACTCAAAAAAAGACGTATCCCGTATTTCCCCATTCTCTGTTCCTCCATTCCTTAGCAGTATATGAAAGAATCCGCTGCATTATCCCTGTTTCTGAAAGCAATGGTTCATGACTGCCGCCAGATCCCTGCTGAGCCGTTTTATCGAATCATCGATATTTTTGGGGGTAACCATTACATTTTCTACATCTTTTGTAAATATTTCGATGAGGAAATTCTCGATTTCCGTCTCTGTATACCCCTGTCCCGCGAGTACATTCTCCATATAATCCCCGATGATTGTTTCCGCATCTACAACGGTTGGAACCCCTATGGCAATTACCGGCACTCCGAGCGTATCTTTTGTCAGTTCTTTTCTCCGGTTTCCCACGCCGGCACCGGGTGCAATTCCCGTATCCGTAATCTGAACAGTCGTGCATAAGCGCTTCACACTTCTTGCCGCCAGTGCATCAACCGCTATCACCAGATCCGGTTTTGTCTTTTTCACCACACTTTCCAGTATTTCACCCGCCTCTATTCCCGTTTGTGCCATAACTCCCGGTGCAATGGCACTCACACATCCATAACGATTTTTTTGAAGATAATCACTGCCAAATTCCTGACCAAGATGTCTTGTGATAAATAAATGGTCAACCATCTGTGGACCCAGTGAATCGGAAGTCACTTCACGGTTTCCAAGTCCGACCACAAGCACAGATTTGTTTCTCAGATCCTTCACTATTTTTTCGAGTTCATCACAAATACATAAAAGCAGTGGTTCCCGATCTGCTGTTTCCTGAAGCATCAGCTGCGATTCGATAGTCACATAGATTCCTTTCGGTTTTTTCATTGCTTTACTTCCTGCATCATCCTCGATTTTTACAATTGTAATGTGTGCTTTTGCCTCCTCATCATAATGTTTTTCGAGAATCACTCCTTGTATCTCCACATGATCCCGCGGAAAACTTTCACGCACTTCAAGTGCCAAATCTGTCCTTTTCTCCGACACGCTATCCCTCCTTTAAAAATATATTTTCCCAAGTTCAGTCGAAATATTACGCTTTTTTTCGTCATAATCCAAAAATTTCTTGACAACACAACAAATATATACTATGATAAATAGGTGTGTTTGTGCTATCGTCCGTGTCCGACAAGCCAGACAGAATTGAATGATTACAAAATACAATGGAGGTGCTAGAATTGGCAAATATCAAATCTGCGAAAAAAAGAATTCTTGTTTCGGAGAAACGTGCAGCAAAAAACAAGGCTGTCCGTTCTAAAGTTAAGACTGCTATCAAAAAAGTAGATGCTGCTATCGCTGCAAACGATAAAGCTGCCGCTCAGGTAGCATTAAAAAATGCAGTATCCGAACTTGATAAAGCAATGAGAAAAGGTATTTATCACAAAAATACCTGTGCAAGAAAAGTTTCCAGACTTACAGTTGCTGTAAACAAACTTGCATAATGTAGAGGGCAGTCGTACTGCAACTACAATTCTACCCGTTCATTATAAGGGGCTTCTTATAGAAGCCCTTTTTAAGTCTTTATTTACAGCACCTATTGTGCACAGAATGGAGGGATTTGTGTGAAAAAAAGTGATTATCTTTCCTGGGACCAGTATTTTATGGGAATTGCAAAACTTTCTGCCATGCGTAGCAAAGACCCGAACACAAGTGTAGGAGCATGTATTGTTGATTCGGACAACAAAATTCTTTCTGTTGGATACAATGGCATGCCTCATGGCTGTTCCGATGATGAATATCCATGGGGACGCGAAAATGAAGACCCATTGGAAACCAAATACCTGTATGTATGCCACGCAGAATTAAACGCTCTGCTCAACTATACCGGCAATAATTTGAAAAATTCCCGCATTTATACAACACTCTTTCCGTGTAATGAATGTACGAAAGCATTAATTCAATCCGGCATCCGTGAAGTTATTTACATGGAAGATAAATATTCCGATACACCTTCTGTCATCGCTTCCAAACGCATGATGAAATCAGCAGGAGTTCATTACCGTACCTATACGGATACAAAAATGGACATACATCTCAGTCTTTGAGAGTATGTCCGATTTCTTCTTTCAATTCTTTCCATTTGTCCTCATGTTTTACATAATAAAGGGGGCATACG
>JAXEJU010000075.1:0-31512 GCA_034101395.1 Eubacterium sp.
CTGAGTTATTCTTTTTTGTCAGAGTATAGTGATAAAAGTATCTTTGGCGGTAATCAACGTATTCATGTGTAGGTTGTGGGCACATCATTTTTGTGCTTAATGCTAAGAAAATTCTATATTATGATTCAGATTAGGGTGTCAAAAGGGTGCTTCGCACCCTAATCCGTATAGTATAGTCCTCAGTCTTTCATTTCTCCCATATAATAAAATCCGCGGCTTTCGAGAAGTTTTACCGGTACAATCTGTCCAATCCGTTCTGCACTTCCTTTACAGTGAACCACATCGTTGTTTGACAGGCGCCCGGTAAGAAGCGTATCGTCCTGCTCATTCACTTCCTCCAGCAGCACATCTACCGTCTGCCCTACGCGGGACGCTGTAATTTCTGTAGAAATCTCTTTTATCGTCGCTAAAAGCCTGTCAAAACGCTTTTTCACGATATCATCCGGCACCTGATTTTCCATCGCTGCTGCCGGCGTACCACTCCTCTTTGAATAGATAAATGTGTAGGCGCTGTCATACCGCACCTTCCGCACCACATCAAGCGTCTCCTCAAAATCTTCTTCTGTCTCGCCCGGAAATCCCACAATAATATCCGTTGTCAGGGAAATGTCCGGAAGCTTCTTGCGAATCCGGTCAACAAGCTCAAGATATCCTTCTTTTGTGTAATGTCGGTTCATTTTCTGTAAAATTGAGCTGCTTCCTGACTGCAGTGGCAAATGCAGATGGCAACACACTTTCTCACATTCTGCCATCGCATCGATTAATTCATCTGACAAATCTTTCGGATGCGATGTCATAAAACGAATTCTTTTCAGCCCCTCAATTTCATTTACCTGCCGCAAAAGTGTGGCAAATGTCACCTGATTGTCCAGATTTTTCCCATAAGAATTCACATTCTGACCAAGCAGCATAACTTCCACTACCCCATCTGCCACAAGTCCACGGATTTCATCCAGAATATCTTCCGGCTCCCGGCTCCTCTCCCGTCCCCGTACATAAGGAACAATACAGTAGCTGCAGAAATTGTTGCAGCCAAACATGATATTTACCCCTGTCTTAAACGGGTACTTTCGCTTTCCAGGCAGATCCTCCACAATCTCTTTGGCTTCGTCCCACACATCCATGACACGGCGCTCCGACTGAATCTGCGTATATAAAAGCTCTGCCAGCTTGTAGATGTTGTGCGTTCCAAATACGATATCCACAAACGGATAACTCTTCCGTATTTTCTCGACTTCGTCTGCCTCCTGCATCATGCATCCGCACAGGGCGATTTTCATATCCGGATTTTTCTTTTTATGATTTTTCAGATACCCGAGCCGCCCATAAATTTTCAGATTGGCATTTTCCCTGACGGTACATGTATTATAGAGCACAAAATCAGCGACCGGCTCATCGGTCTCTTCATATCCGATATACGAGAGAATCGCCGTCATTTTTTCCGAGTCTTTCGCATTCATCTGACACCCAAGTGTCTGAACCGACATCGTAAGTGCTCTCCCTGTTTTTTCCATTTTCTCCTGTGCCCACTTATGGCACATTTTCATAAAATAATACTGGCGCTCCGGCTCTTTTTCTGGTACGCCTTTCTCTATATCTACTGCTTCCAGCCGTTTTTTATCAAACATAGTTTCCTCCAATTCGCTCCCTGATCGGTCTTACCCTATCAATACTTCTTTACCGCAAAATGCAAAGCCATATTTTCGAATCTGTTTCTTCAAAAAGCCTCGTTGCAACAGTCCCTGTTCATACTTTTTCTCTTCAATCTGCTGCCGTGCCGTTTGAACCGTATCCTGCAAATTCTTTTCTTTTCGACTGTTAAATACTTTAAATTCTATAATAACAGCATCCTTTCCATCGCGTGATTCGAGCATAATATCATATCTTCCAAAACCGCTTTCACGGTTGGAACGAATCACATATTTGTCCTGCAGCTCAACAATAAGTCCAAGCACAAAACCATGGTAAAATTTTTCCGGTTCCGACTTAGATTTCTGTTTTGCCGTATCAAAATAACTGAACACCGAACACACCACACGGTTCATATATTCATTCATCGCGTCCAAATCGCCTTTCAGCAATGCCCGGACAAAATCATTATAGTCTGCCTGGGATTCTCCTGCAAACCATCGTTTCACCATTTTGCGAAACATTCGCTGCACTTCGTAATTCGTAATCCCCAGTTCATATACATCATCTTCTATCCGCAGCACTTTCAGATAGCCGCCTGCCAACAGGAGGCTCCAGACCGCATTACTGTTTCCTTCCAATTCCGTATATACGATTTCCTCATCAATCTCACTGAAAATAGACTCCCCCTGAAGCAGACTTTCAAACTGCAATTTTATTTCCCTGTTTCCCTCACGAATCAGTTTGGATGCCAGCTGATTGCCGCTCGTATTCGCCCAGTATGTCCCGGTTCTCCCCGTCTCCAGCATATTGATAATCGACCACGGATTATAAATATCCTTCTCGTTTCCAAAGCAGAATCCATCGTACCATTCTTTTATTTCCTTTTTATTTTTCATTCCGAATTCATCCATGGAATCAAATACTTCCTGCTCTGTAAACCCAAAAACCGACGCATATTTATCAGTCGTGGTCGTTACTGCTTCCAGATTATTTAAATCTGAAAATATAGATTCTTTACTAATCCGGGTAATTCCCGTCAAAACTCCCCGCTCCAGATAAGGGTTTGTCTTAAATGAAGCATTCAGCATATTTCTCGCAAAATTTGCAATTTCATCCCAGTATCCTCCGACATACGCTTCCTGCATGGGTGTATCATATTCATCTAAAAGAATGATTACTTTTTTCCCATAATAACGATACAAATAATCAGACAGCTGATACAGTGCCATCACAGCGTCGCTGTCACTCATATCCGGCCCAATACGGTCAAAATATGCCCGGTCTTTCTCACTCATTCGATCGTCATCCCGCAAAAAAGCATACCGGGAGTACAGATTGGTAAGCAAAAGAAAAATCTGTTCTTTGGCATCTTTGTAATTATTCTGTTTGACATTTGCAAAAGACAAATTAATCACCGGAAATGTCCCCTGCAACTCTCTGTATTTTTCATACTGCCAGATTTCAAGCCCTTCAAACAGCCTGCCTTTTTCCGCATGGTCTACAGAGAAAAAATAATCCAGCATGCTCATCGTCAACGTTTTCCCGAAACGTCGTGGACGGGTAATCAGCGTAACCTCATCATTATTTTCCCACCAGTCCCTGATAAAATATGTTTTATCAATATAGAATACATTATTTTCTATGATTTTCCCGAAATCCTGTATTCCAATGCCGATCGTTCCAGCCATCTGATTACTCCTTTCCCGATTTTCTCGCACTTACAGCAGCTTCATTGTAACACAGGACACTTCTATTATTCAACTGTTGATTTTTAACATTATTATTTCGAATAACTGCACAGACGATATTTCCTCTGGTTATCACCTGCAATCAGATAATTGACGTAAAATACACCGTCTTTCGCACACATAAAAACCAGTCTTGCGCTGTTTGTATAAGCATTGGTTGACATATTTTTCCCGTCCATAACCTGCTCTATCTTGCCGTTATCTCCCAGCAAAAATATTCCATTTTCTGTACATGCATAACGATTGTAAGCATCATCTTCCGCAAACACAATTCCCTGGTCGGTAATATCGACCGAATATTTTTCCGAAACCTCTGCTGTATCAATATCATAAATAACGATCTGATTACATGCTTCATTGATTGCATACAGATTTTGTCCGATTACCGTCATTGAAGTAAAATCATAGCCAAAATCTTTTATGGTTTTACCGGTATGTAAGTTTCTAATGCAGACATTACGGTTATCATAGAAACAGGCGATTTTCTCATTTCCCAACAGCTGGTATCCATACAAAACAGCCCCATCTTTTTCCGTCAAATCTTCGCCTGTCTTTATTTGGGATTTCGCAAATTCATAGAATTTAAATGACTGGACAGAATCCGATTTGTTGTCTATTCCAACACCATATACCTTACCATCTGCCAATGTATGAACAGAGTATAAGGTTTTCAGATTATTTTTCTCTAATAACTTATTTACCGCATCAAAACTTTCCTGTTCCCAGGTTCCCTGACGGTATACATATCGTCGGTAACCAGCGTTTCCTAAACTGTCAAACATATACACACATGGCTCCTGCTTTTCGGTATTCGTTTAATCCCCTTATAAATTTTTATAGTGGGAAACGCATCAACTATACAGTACCCCTCCTGCATTTTCCCGAAATCACAACCACCCCCGCATTAACAACATGCGCGAGCACAAATCCCAATACTATTTGATTCCAACCAAGCAACAAAAATATGATTTCAATTACGAGTTCTATAATATAAATCCCCAAAACCACATGACGAAAATACCGCCGTTCACTTTCTTCAATTTTTCTGTTCTCGTGCTCAACAGGCGACAAAACAATCAGCACCGAAAATAATACAAGTTCCAAAATGATAAAATACTTTCCCCATTCCCAGTCCGACATCTGTTGTACTGCGAGAATATTGCATATAAGAACAATTCCGGAAAGTATCATGCACTTTATGGTACTTTTGGCATGATACCCCCCGGAATAGACACGCAATGGGATAAATGCGATGCAAAAAATCAACACCTCGAGGAATGCATCAAAAATAAAGGCAATCAATAAAGTGATAAGAAAAATTATTGCTTTCTCAAACAAGAGAGTGTATCCGAATTTATAGATATCTGCATCCTCTTTGGAAATCTTGCCTTTATCGATATTATATTGAACTAGTTTACGCACCCATTTATCCATTTTGTCACCCAAATGTTAATGTTTTTTAAACGGTTTTGCTGCTTCAGGTAGCTCTGACTGATGATAAAAACAGTTACACGCCTGATTCTCATCCTTCTTTACTGACCTTAATGCCAAAACATTAGCGATATCGATTGATATCGATTCTAACAACTTTTTGTTCATTTAAAAAACCTCCATTTGAATTTACCTTTTTAATTCTACACATTGTTTTCGGGAATTCAACCAAAGGTCGTTTTTTTGCATTTTAAGTCGATTTTTTGTAATACTTCTCATCAAAATAATTCATATACACGTCCTCTAAATTCTTTCCACCAGCCTGATGAATCAAATGTTCCGGAGTGTCATCTGCCACCAGTTCTCCCTCCTTCATAATCAAAATCTGACCGGCAATACTTTCCACATCACTAACAACATGGGTTGCCAGTAAAATAATTTTATCCTGAGACAACTGATGAATATAGTTGCGCAGATTCACACGTTCTTTCGGATCCAAACCGGCTGTCGGTTCATCTAATATAAGTAATTTAGGATTTCCAAGCAATGCTTGTGCCAGTAGAACTCGCTGTTTCATACCACCCGAAAATCCGCCAATTTTTTTATCTGCCACAGCAGACAAATTAACGATTTCCAAAAGGGGTTCTATCTGACATTTTGCTTCTTTTTTCCGAATTCCTTTTAATTCTGCCATATAAAACAAAAACATACGCGCAGAAAAATTTTCATAGTATCCCTGCTGCTGTGGCATATATCCCACCCTTTCACGATAGCTGCCACCCATCTTCAATATCTCTTTTCCGTCATAAAGGATTTCTCCCGAATCTCTCTTTACATTATCGGTAAGCAGATTCATCAATGTGCTTTTTCCTGCTCCATTTGCCCCAAGCATACCGTATATTCCGTCTTCAAAAGTGTAACTAAAACCTTTTAATGCCTCTTTTTTCCCATATGTTTTTCTTAAATTCCGAATTTCAATCATTTACACTCCTCCATCTCCGATATGCAGTTACTATACTGATGCAAAGACATATCAAAACCAGTATAACAATTGCTACTGTTTTCTTCAATCGTTCTGTTCCTATTATCATATATTCCGAAACTCCAGAGATTAATGTAAAGACCAGTAAAACAAGGGATAACATCTGGGCTTTTTCTACTCGTTCTGTCAAGGATGAAATCATTAGACACATATTTGCAATCATTATATAAATTAACATACGCATAAGGATCCAGATACATAAGAACTGACCAATTGTAAGAGAAAATGGTACGGCTTCCAAAAAAGATATATTCTGAACCGGTGCAGACAATCCTCTAAAAGGATATAACCGCCCTACTTCATACAGTTCTGCACCTGTTGTCATCACCCACACAAAAACTGCCACAACCATAGCACAAAATTCCTTCCGAAAGAAGAAATTTTTTCGCCCTTTTTTCGTACTTCTCAATATATAGCAAACACCTGATTGCCGTTCCATGGCAAGACTTCCCGACAGCATAAATATCATTACGAGAATTGCCAGTGCTCCGTGAACCATCCTGTCGGTTATATTGTCTTCTCCCAAGAGCTGCCGGTATCCGGTTTCATTCAACCACCAGCCTGTAAGCCCTTTCTTCTCAAGACTTTTCGCATATTCCAGCCTTTCCTGCAAATGCCTGAACATAACTCTTGTCGCTTCGTACGATTGGTAAATATCCTCTGCTTCTTTTTTTGATTCATCCGGGGCATTGATAAACGTATCATAGACCCCATTCAGTTCCGTCTCTATTTTTTCATAAGATACCATGCTTTCTTTTGTTACTTCTTGTGTATTTACTGCATAAAAATCATTCAACTGTTCTCTCGCGGGACTAACTAACAGTTCATCTTTCGAAATCCCGCTTATTATCAGATACGAAAATATAACAATCACAAAAATTCCTTTTCCCTGAAACAGCAATTTATACAATTCAAAACAGATACCACTACAATGACATAAACCCTTTTTACACCACTCACTCAGGCGTTGCATCAATCGTTCTACAATTCCTGCCACATAGAATGGTCTTGTTATCTTATTTATATAACATACTGCAACTGCGAGAATTACAAGCAATCCTATTAGAACCCACTGTACAAATTCCCGCAAATTTAGCAAGAATGTTCCAATTGGGAAATTAATATAATCAATAAATATTTCTTTCGGATTTACAAAAAACCAAAGATTAAAATATCTCAAAACACAAAGCGGATGCTGCTCTGGAAAAACATAATACAACACCATCTCAATTCCATATACGATAACTAACAATACGATTCCAAGGTTACGATTGTGAACGAGCGAAAGAATCCCCCATACAAACAATCCGGACACAGCCAAAGTTCCTGCGCAGATTCCCCAATAATAAAACAGAAATTCCAAAACCGAAATCGGTAATGTGAAATCCTGAAGTACTACAACTGACTGTACGGACGAAAAAAGAATATCTTTTCCGCCATAATCAACAAAAGCGATAATCAGTGTCTCAAAAAACATTAGTCCACTAAATACAATTGTCAATAGAAACAATATTCCCAAGCGATTAAATGCCAGCTTCGTTCTTCCGTTTTTGCAATTATATGTAATCTGCCAAAGTCCCGATTTTCTTTCATCAAAAAAATGCAAAACCATAATAACGACGAAAAGGAGTAGAAAATAAAAAATTTCATCATATTCCAGAAATGCTGACACCGCTTTATCCGAATACAATGTGTCTACTCTTACATTTTTTATCTTTTCAAAATCTTCCAGTGTCCGCCAGATGTTTTTGTTTGAAAAAGTATCTTCATTGGAAAAAATACTTATTTCTGACAATGATTTTGATTGTTCTTCCATTTTTTGAATCTTATCCGTGAATTCTTCTTTCGCTGCGCTCTGTTCTTCTTGCCAGCTGTTTTCAATAGTGCTCTTTAACGTTTCATCTTTTATCAGCTCAAGAGTGTCCATTTGAAAATATTGAAACAAAAACAAATTAGCTGCAAGCAATGCCAAAATACTCAGCAGAAACTTTTTTTGGAATACAATTCTTTTTAATTCTCCCATAGATTCCCCTTCTATTGCAGAGTAGAAACATCATCCAAATTCAAAATTTGATAACTTAATTCCTCTGTATTTTTCAGTAATAATTGTTTTGAATCTGACCATAAAACAGTAAGATTATCTGTTCCAAACTTCTTCCACTCGCAGATTTTATTTCCATTATAATCTATAACAACAACTCTCCGCTCGGTATTCGGCCGATCATGAACAATCAAATACACTTCGTTATCAAGATACAGATATTTGTCATCGTGATACATTATGGTATTATCGTATTGCCAGTCAAATATCTCATTTTGATTATTTCCATCTTTATCAAAAGAATAAATTCTTTTACCATCTTCTTTAGAACAAAAATACCGATTATTTTTAGCTGCACGCACTATCATTCCGTCCGGTACACTTATTTTCTGAATCGTTTCCTCCAGAATATCAAATTCATAATTTAATATCTCTAAATTTTTTTCATCGACGTCCATATAGCATTTTGTATTAAAATAAATCTTGTTTCCACGTCCCTCGTTAATGTAGATTAATGGTATATATCCCGTTACTTTCGCTATTTCCTCTTTTTCCTCAGAGGAATCCAAAGAAATCCGGTACATGGTCTGCGTTCTTTCCTTTCTGTCTTTTTGTATCCAGTTTGTCACCATATAACCATACCCTCTATGTATCACAAAATCCAATGAACAGCTTACATCATCTTCTTCATAGGCATATAACACTTTTAATTCTTCTCTTTTACTGCCATCTAAACTCATTCGGTATAGAGACTCTGTTCTCTCCTCTACGCCTCTTGCCACCACGTAAATATTTCCGTCGTATACCTGAATCTTATGTGCGACACGAAAGTAGGCATTGCAGGAATTATCCTTGTGTTTACAATTTGGTTTTCCACACAACGGAACCGTTTTCCCTGACTTACTATCTATAAAATAAATACAATTATCTTGTATAACATAAAATCCGTTTTCCGTAGCTGCCGCTTCCTGTAAAGCTGAAAAGTTCTGTGCATCCTGCATCTGATTATACTCCTCACCATAATCTTCCTGTTTTTTCTCCCCACATCCAGTAAGACTGATGCAGATGACTATACATACAATCAATATTTTATTTTTCATTTTCACACTTCTCCCTTTGCATTAACGACGAATTTTAAAACAGACAGCAAAATAATACCATTAAAAAAGGCAAAACGCCTTCCCCATTCCCAGTTTGACATCTGTTGTACTGGGATAATAACAAATCCGGAGAGTACCCTGCCATTCAAAGCATGATACCCTCCGGAATAGACACTCATTAGGATAAATGTCATAAAAAATCAACACCTCGAGAAATACATAAAATAAAAACACTTGTGTAACAAGAAAAAACATTATTTTCTTAACAAGAGAGTATATCCGAATTTGTAGATCTTTGTATTCTCTTTGGCAATCTTATTTACATCCCCATCTATCCATTTTACGACTCAGATATTAATGCTTTTTAAATTTTTTTGCGGCTTCAGGAAGCTCTGGCTGATGAAAAAACCAAGCACATGCCTGATTCACATTCTTCTTTACTGACTTTAACGCCATGGCATTTACGATATCTGTTGGTATTGACTGTAACAACTTTTTATTCATTATAAAATCCTCCAATCAAATTTATCGTTTCAATGATTACACATTACTTTCACAAATTCAACCGAAGGTCATTTTTTTGCATTTTAAGTCGATTTTTTGTATGAAACTTCATTAGGAATAAGTACCGTTGTCACATAACGGGCTCCATTAAAATCCTGTTGTATGTATCCGTTATAATGCTCTACTATCCGGTTTACATTCCTTAACCCGATACCATGCCCCCATTTTTCCTTTTTCGTAGTCAGAAGTTGATTTCCGTGCCGGATAATCTCTCCATTGTATGTATTTTCAATCAAAAACACGGAAAGAGACCCCTGATTCTGCATATAAAGCTCCACCTGCACTTTGCCCCCACTACATTTTTTTGCCGCTTCTAATGCATTATCTAACAGGTTTCCAAGCAGCGAGGTAATATCAATTTCTTTCATGTATTCGATCTTAAATCCCGCCTCTACAAATATTTCTGTCTGTACATCATTTTTCTCCGCTTCGCATTTAAAGTCAGCCAGTATTGCGTTCAAAAACCGGTTCGAACAGATGACATCTTTCTCTTCCTGATAAATTCCAAACTGTAACTCGCTCAGAACTTCGTTTATCTTGTCCATCCGGTTTTCCGTCAGATATATACTGATTTGCTTCAAATAATACTTAATATCATGTATGCGCTCTTTATATCTTTCTTCCAGTTGTCCTTCCTTTGAATGTCGGTTTCTCCTCTCCTCGTATTTACTCTGACTTACCTCAAGTAACATTTTCTGTTCCTGAAGCTGACTGTATCTGGTAAAAATATAAAACAAACATATATTGCCACAAAGCAGTATTAAATAAAATATCAGTACCGCTATATCCAACGATGTTATCTTCTCTCCCCCTACCCTGACATATGGTATCGCGCACATAAGTCCTAAGGTAGCTGCCGGAATAATGATAAAAATACCAAACACTTTAGCTGAAATCTTTTTTACCTGTATTTTGGATATCTGTTTAATAACTGTGAGCAGTACAAATTCAATCAATTTCATCGCAATAATGCTGCTGATCATAACAAATTCATTCGCATAAATCTCATTTGTAGGACTATTTACAGAAACCTTGAGTAAAAAGAAAAAGATAAATTCTGCACTCATAGTAACAGAAACTAATATCAACCAGTGAAACAGCCTAGACCAAATGTTTCCCTCCACCAGCAAAAAAGCAATGATTAAATAGAGAACACTCGCCACCAAAAAATTCAGTTGATTTATATTTTGCAGATTGGTAAAAACCGTAATCAGAACAATAATACCAAAAAAGAGAAACTCATTCCGTTTTTTGAGAAACCGTTCTCTCTTTGGATGAAACGCTTTATAAAAATCAAATGCAAGATATATTTCAACGATGGTTGAAACAATCATACAAATATCGTACATGACTGTGTATATCATATAGAACTCCCTCTATATTTCTTCCTCGAATACTCCGTTAGTTTACGGAAAAACTGCTCTTTCTTTCCCCGTGAAATAGACAAGATTTTCCCGTCCACTTCAAGAATTTCTTTTTTCATGTCAAAGTTTGAGAGATACCGCAAATTCACGATATGACTGTTATGCGGAAGGGCAAAATCTGCCGGCTCCAGTATCTGTAAAAGTTCATCAAAATCATACGGTACGATGATATTTCCATCCGAATATTTTTCCGCTTTCCCTCTACACAAGTGCAGTACACTTCCCTTTGCATGATGCGTTATGTAAACAATGTCTGCCACACGGAACATCATCTTTTCACGCAGATAGGAACCCTCGATTTCACAGCATATCTTGCGTGCGTCCAGCTCTGCAAAAATTTCCTGCAATTCTTTTCTGATTTCCTCTCCGGTATACTGTTTCAAAAGATATCGGTAAGGGGAAATTTTAATTGTTTCCGGTGTCGGCATAAAAATCCCCGAACACTGTATGAGAAGCCCCTGATATCCTTTTTCTTTTAATTTCACGGCAATCTCATTTCCGTTCATTTCCTCCATCTGGATATCCAGAAATACGGCGTCAAATTCATCCATTTCACTGCATAACAGTTTGAGCCCGGAGGTGTATTCAAAAAACTGAATTTCTCTTTCACTATTGTTACATTCCAAAAGATATCCTTTCAGTTCTCTTATGTAATTTTTGTCATCATCACATATGGCAATTTTGTACATTTGTCTTCCTCCAATACCTCTCGATCAGGATTCATCCAGATAAGCATCCAGTGTCGGCAGCCGCTCACCCCGCTCAATCATGCCAATATACATAAATACCCGCCTCTTCCCGTGCCAGACTCCTCTTCTCCCTCTATACACCTAGTATATACTTCCCAAAGAATTTATTCAACATCCAATCCGCGATCAGAACAGGGCATTTCAATATTCCGCTAATTCCTTAACACGATTTTTTCTGCTCCCGTGCAGGCTTTGATATCTTTCTCTGTCATCTTATAAAAGGCTGCAAATATCTTCTTCCTGTTTGCGATAAAAGTCCTGATAAATATATTCTGTTACATACGGCGTGTATATCGCATACAATTTTAAAATACCAAGAAGGCTGTAATATAAGGCGGTCTGTGCGGAATATCTCTGCTTCGCACCGTGTCAAACAGGTTTGTTGTTGAATTCTGCATAAACTACCATCCCCTGGTTCATCTCACATACATAAAAATTATCGCTGCTGTCTCGATAACAGGTGTATCTGGTATCATCCCATCTGCCTGAAGCTTTTTCCTGCCTGACATCCACATGACCTTCTTTGTCCTTTCCATCATCATTCAGAAATTCTTTTCCAAAATTAATCACACGGGAAACCGGATCAATAGCCCCTTCTTCCTGTTTTAACCCGGACACAAAGCCATAATCCTTACTTACATACTGAAGCAGTTTCCCATCCGAATCAAAGGTAAAGTCCAGACGAAGCGTAGGATTCTCTGCATCATTTCCAAGTGAATACGTCACACTATCATCAGAATCATCATATATAACCGTCCATACCCCTTTTTCCTCCAGTTCATCCAAAACATCCGTCGGCATGACATTACATACGGAAGTATAAAGTGAATACTCCGGGGATAATTCCTGTTCTTTGGCATCTGCCAGATTTATTTTATGACTAATCGTTGTGTAGGATTTCTCCGTACCATTCTCCGTTAAACCTGTATATTCCAGTTGTCCATCTTTTCGTAAAAATTCTCCTGAGTAGTCTCCCGGAATAGTTACGATCGTGTGACGGTTATCTGTGGAGGTAAGATAGTTTACAATATTTCCACGGGCATCCACTCCAAAAAATGCGTATTTCATAAAATTACCCGCAGCAACTATCTGCAACTGTCCCTGTCCCAGAGAAAAATCATTTTTCTCTCCATTACCATCATAATCCGCAATATGCAATGTAATACCATCTGCAGGAAATGAGATTTCCTCAATGCGATAACTGTTCACAGAAAGAGGCATGGTATCATATAATCTGCCATCCCTGCTGCTCATGAGAAGGAAGCGGTTTCCCTCTTTTTGTCCATCCGAATAATCGGATACGAAATATCCCGACTCCGGATTTTTATCAATTGTTTTATCATCGGAAAGAAATACCAGACCCGTTTCAAAGGAACCCGTTTGCGCTGTAGATAAAATAACATACTGTTTTTCTGATTTTCCCATATCAGAAAGTGCCTTCTTCGTGCTTTCCCCCTCTGCCATAATCGTCTTCTTATCGTCGTTAGATACCGTTTGCTTATCATCGCCGTTAGAAACAACATCTTTTTTTTCACTGGCGTCAGTAAGACAACAGGTTCCTGCAAAAATAAAAACTATAATTGCCACAGCACCTATCCATTTTTTGGCAGTCTTAAACTTCATCACATGCTTCACTCGCTTTCTAGTATCGGACTCACCAAAGGCAAGCATGCCGACTCCCAATCCTCTGGAATTGACAGCAAACCCAAGTAACGATTTACTATATGCCCCACGGATATCCTCCGAAGCAGCCTGAAGCACATACTCATCACAACTCATCTCCATATCGCGGATCATAAGAAAATAGGAAAGCCATACAAATGGATTAAACCAAAATACACAACAGAGCAGACAGGCAAGCAGTTGAATGACATTGTCTTTCCTTCTGATGTGATATTTTTCATGCCCGATTATATATTCCTGTTCCAGCTCATTTAGCCGGTACGGAATATAAATCTTTGGCGACACAATCCCCATTACAAAAGGTGTTGGTATGTTATCACACTCATAAATATTATCCCTCAGACGAACTGCCATCCTGACTTTTTGTTTTGTCAACACGAATAAAATTACATTCCACAAAATGAGCAGCAAGCATACACCAAGCCATACATACGCACCAGTCTGTACAAATCGGTTATACGCAGAAACCGTTTCTGATTCATGGGAATCGACAGTATTTACATCCAAAACAGTAGTTTCAGACTGCCCGTTTGCATCTGTTTTCTTTTCTACCGGATTAAGTTTTTCCCTGCTGTTCAAATCCGTATTTGCTTTTGTATTATTGACAACTGTTTTTTTTGTATGAATCTGATCTTTTGAAATTTCTTCTGTCGTCTCATTCTGCATGGTCTGTTCTGTTTTGTACGGAGATACATCCACAAAATTGTAGATACTCAATGGCGATGCAATTCCCACCGGACAAAGCAGGCGGATTCCGACAATTGCCCAAAGAAAATAAGCATACTTCTTCGGCGCTTTTACCAGTAAACCTCTGGCAATCAATACCACCAGAATAACCACTGAAGCGGTAATGCTCATATCCATTAACTTGACAAACAAATGATATATCATAAAGCTCTCACACTCCCCCACTAATCCTGACTATACTCGTCGATGATGCTCTTGATTTTCTCTGCTTCTTCTTTGGATATACTCTTTCCGCCAAGAAACGCCGTTAAAAATCCGGGCAGCGAACCACCAAAAGTCCGGTCCACAAAATAATTCGTCTCATCTCTTTGAACCCGTTCCTGCGCAATTAACACCGATACAACAGCATTCTCATTTTTTATGTATCCTTTTTCCGATAATTTTTTGATTGCCGTATAAGTAGTTGATTTTTTCCACCCTAAATTTTCGTTGCACAGTTTTACCAGCTCCCCGGATGCTATCGGGGCATTTTCCCATACAATGGTCATAAATCGATAATCACTATCACATAATTTTAAATTTTCCATAGTTTCAGGCTTACCTCCATTTCTGGTCTGTTTTTACCGACCGCATGTATAGTCTATAATAACCGACCAAAAATGTCAAGTTCCTGCTTCCATAAAAACCCTCCCGCATCCATTTCCCTCATTTTAACAGAAGGGCCGTACTGCCGTCAATGGCAGAGGAACATTACTGCCGCTTTCCAAATGTTATATCCAGCGTTTTCTCTACATATTCACCCTGGGATGCCACCATTACACCAACCGTTCCTTTATCTCCGGCCTGAATCTGCTTCAGACGTTCTTCAAGCTGCTCCAATGTTTTTATTTCTCTGCCGTTAATTGAGGTAATAATATACCCCTGACGGATTCCGGCACTCTCTGCCGGTGAGCCCTCGGATACTTCGGACACATAAATTCCCTCCGGCATACCATATGCCTCAGTATATTGACTGGTCACATCCCGTCCCTTGATTCCCAGATATGCCTGTTCGTCCTCTGCAATTTCTTTCTGATTCATAAGCTCGGTAAGAATTGGTTCTGCTGTCTCCATCGGAATGGCAAATCCCATACCCTCAATCTCATCCGACGCAAATTTGGAAGAATTGATGCCGATTACTTCTCCTCTGCTGTTTACAAGGGCACCACCGCTGTTTCCGGGATTTATCGCCGCATCTGTCTGGAAAAGTTTTACACTGGAACTGTCTTCCTCATGTATCTCGCGGTCTCTTGCGCTGATATATCCGACGGTTACACTGGTTCCATATCCCAGAGCATTTCCAATAGCAATCGCCTGCTCACCCACCTTCGTCTGTGTACTGTCGCCAATCGTTGCTTTTTTTATTTTACTTTTTGTATCTTCGGACAGCTTATCCATGTCTACCTCGACTACCGCAAGATCATTCACCGAATCCGTTCCCTTTACCTGAGCATCCGCAGTTGTTTCATCATTGAAAATGATGGTAACCGAATCCGCATCTTGTACGACGTGGTTGTTTGTCGCGATGTACAGTCTGCCATCTTTTTCCGAAATAATAATACCGGAACCACTGCCACTGCTCTCATAAGTCTGTGTTCCAAAGAAACCGTGACTCTGCATGGTCGCTGTCACATCAATGGATACCAGTGACGGAACCACCTGTTCAACAATATCAGACACATCGCCATCTGATGAATCTCCGGTTCCTGAAACAAGATTTGTGCTGGAAATTTCCGGGGCCGATGCTGTTCCCGAGTCCTCTATCTGCGTACCCCATATCTGATTCCCTGCATACTCCACTCCCTGAAAAACGGTACCTGCCACAAGTCCAAAAACAGCAGCTCCTGCAATCAACTTTACTTTCTTTTTCATATATCACACATCCTTTCGCTTTGTATGTTTTTATCATATGCAGAAAATGTGTGCTTAATTTGTCTGGTATTTTAAAGCTTTGTGTTTAAAATATGTTTTAAGTGTGAATAAACATATTGTAGTTTTGTCAAAAAAATGTTAAAATAATGGTGTTTATTACCGTTTATGGAAAAGAATGGAGATGAGGATTTTATGGGGAATATTAGTCCGCTTGCCTGTAGCTGGCTGTTAATGGATGGGGCAAAAAAGATTCTGGAAGAAGGCGACCATACCGTCAACTCAATTAACACGCTATTGCGTTATATCAAAGATACTCTTCATATCAGCGGTGTGAATATCCGTCAGCGGATTCCACGCCCTTATTCTCTTCGTATCATGTACGAATATATAAAAAATAGTCCGATTTGTCGGATTAATCAGACAATAACCTATACTCAGGCCGAATGGAAAGCGGCAATTGAGGAGTATAAAAAAGGCTATTATATATATGACAATGAAGATGGAAAAGAGATTTTACCAGGAGTGATATCCCAGTATTATCCCGCTTCTATCATTCAGTTTCCTTATTTTTCGGATGAGCAGTTTCTCGGCACTCTCGATCTTATTGATTTCGAATATCACCGGGTACTGGAAGAACGGGATATTGCTGTTCTTGGTGCACTCCGGGATTTGATTTTTGAAGAACTGATTCGCCTTGACAGTGAAAACAATACATCTGTTGAAGAGGGTTACCGCGACTATATTACAGATCTGAGCCGTTATGAAAATTTTGTTGAAAATCTGGATCAGGTACTTCCGGAATATATTTCCGAAGATAATGCGGTTTTAATCGTATGTGCCGACATTCATCATTTTAAATTAATAAATGAAACTTACGGCTACCGCAAAGGGGACGAGCTGCTCCGCACTTTTGCCAGACAGCTTCATTCCGGTGAGCCGTTTATAGATGCATGCCGTATTTATTCCGACAATTTCATTGTCGCTTATTCGATTCCAAAAACTTCAGTGAGTATCGCGCGAAGTAAAATAGAAAATTTTCACGAAAGCCTTACTCACGAGCTGAGACGCTGCTGCCCGGATAACCATATCTGTATCTGTTCCGGTATCTATACAATTGAAGATACCAATACGGATATTTCCACTGCGATTGCCTATGCAAATATGGCAAGAAAACAATCAAAAGAGCAAAAGGGATTACATTGTGTCCAATTTTCGCCGGATATGATTCAGGATATGAAATGGCGTTCCTATTTAAATAACGAACTGCCACGGGCGATAGAAAATCACGATTTGGTAATCTATTATCATCCCAAAATTTCCTGTGACTCTAACCGCATGCTCGGTGCAGAAGCACTGATTCGGTGGAAGCAGGAAGATGGATCATTTATTTATCCGGATCAGTTTATTCCGGAATTTGAAAGCAACGGAAATATTATCAAGCTTGATTATTATGTATATGAGGAAGTATTCCGGTATTTGAGAGACCGACTGGACAGAGAGCTTCCGATTGTGCCGATTTCCATGAATGTATCACGCACACATCTGGAAAATGACGATATTCTCGCTTATATACAGCTGTTGTTGAATAAGTATAATATTCCTGCCAAATTCATTGAATTTGAGTTAACAGAGAATATTTATATGAACAGTTATGAATCTGTCCGAATATTTATTGCCTCCTGTAATTCAATGGGAATTTCAGTTTCCATGGATGACTTTGGCTCCGGTTACTCATCACTAAACATGATTAGTGACTTAAACATTGATATTTTAAAGATTGATAAAATTTTTATGAGACACGCAAATCTCAGTGAAAATGACAAAATCGTCCTCACAAGTGTAATTGACATGGCAAAACAGCTCAATATGATTGTTTTGTGTGAAGGCGTGGAAACAGAAAATCAGGTTGATTTCTTAAAAGATGCCGGCTGTGATATCATACAAGGATATTATTATGCAAGACCAATGTGCCAGTCTGAATTCGACGATTTTATCATGATGGATTATATGAATCATTAGAAAAAAATGGCTTTTGCAAAACATATGCAAAAGCCACATCTTTTTAAAAATTTCCGAGAACTCTCATAAATGCCGATTCTTCTTTTACCCCCCGCAGGGCATTCTGAACAGCAGCATCATCAAGATTTCCCTCTACATCGACAAAGAAACGGTACTCCCAGTTTCTTCCCGGTATCGGTCGCGATTCTATCTGCGTCATATTCAGATCATTGTATAGAAAATGGGACAAAATACGGTACAGAGAACCACTGACATGTGGAAGCTCAATACAGAGCGCGATCTTATTGCTCTTTTCCGTATACTCCTCTTTCTGACCAATAATGATAAAACGGGTACAGTTATTTTTCTCCTGCTGGATACTGTCTGCGACAACCTCAAGACCATATTCCTTTGCCGCTCTTCTGCTGGCGATTGCCGCCTGTGCTCTATCCCCGTCTTCTGCCACCTTTTTCGCAGCAGCAGCCGTGGAACCATATTCGATTCCCTCATACTGCGGATGTTCATTCATAAATTTCCGGCACTGCAAAAGCCCCTGCGGATGAGAAAAAACTGTCTTTATATCGGAGATCTCTGTCCCCGGCAGCGCGAGCAGGCACTGGTCAATCTTCATTACATACTGCCCTACAATAGCATTTTTATAATTCAAAAGCAAATCATAATTTGCCGTAATCCCTCCCGTTGAAGAATTTTCTATCGGCAGCACACCAAAATCGGCCTCTCCTTTTTCAACAGCCTCCATCACTCCCTGAAAGCTCTGACAGCTGACACCGTTCGCTCCCACGCCAAAAACATCTTCCATCGCCTGCTGGGTATGCGTTCCCGGAACACCAAAATAATAGACAACAGCGTTCTTTTTCCCCAATACATTCTCTGTTTTCACAAAGTTCGTCACATCATCCGTATGAGGGAGCACACCAAACTGGTATTTGCGGCTGATAGACATAATCTGGCTGAACAATTCCTTTACAGCGCGCTCATTAAACTCGCCATGTGACATCGAAACCAGTTTTTCCAGTTTCTGCTCCTCACGCTCTTTATCATATACTGGTTTTCCTGTCTCCATTTTATATTTGGCAACCTCATTTGCCACTTCCATTCGTTTCTCAAACAGCTCTACAATCTGACTGTCAATCTCGTCAATCTGCTGTCTGGATATAGACAAATCAATCATACCTTTTCTCTCCTTTTGTAAAAATTTATCCCATCAGTCCATGGACTCTCTCAAACCTTCGAGAAGTTCACATACCGTTTTTTTGTATACCGGATGAACAGCCCACGGGGCAATCTGCACCATTGGCTCAAGTACAAATTTCCTTTTGTGCATTTCTCTGTGCGGCAATGTCAACTCCTCTGTATTCATAATGACATCCTCGTACAAAATCAAATCCAGATCTATCGTTCGGGGTCCCCAGTGAATCGTGCGCTCTCTGTGCCCATCCTGTTCAATCTGCTGCAACAGTTTTAAAAGTCCTTCCGGATTCTCCGTCGTCTGCAATTGTACTGCTCCATTGAAAAACATGTCCTGCTCGGTATAGCCATATGGCTCTGTCTCGATAAATTCCGACACTCTGACTTTACGAACCGATGTATTTTCCTTCAAGGCCTCTACCGCATCCCGCAAATTCTTTTCCCTGTCTCCCATATTGGAACCAATCGAGAGATATGCCGTATGCCATCCCCTCTCAATCTGTACACTCACCGTATCGAGTGGAAGCAAAATCGGAGCCCATGGCTTTTTAATCTCAACTTTTACCCTGTCAATTAACGGAAATGTCTGCAGCAGTTTTTTTGCCAAATGTTCTGCCACCGATTCAATCAGCTTAAAATTCCGGCTCTCCATCTCCTGCTTCACCAGATGGGAAACCTCCGCATAATTGATGGATTTTGATAAATCATCCGATATGCCGGCTTCCCTCATATCCATGTAAAGGATAAGAGAGACGAGAAATTTCTGCCCAAGAACTGTTTCCTCTTTGAGTACCCCATGATGACAGTATACTTCCAAATCCCGAATCTGTATCGAATCCATGACACCATTCCTTTCTATCTGGCTTTCAATATAGCATCTGTCATTTTCAGTGCACGTACGTTTTTTTCGACATCATGGACACGCACATATCCGCATCCCTTCATTGCTCCAATCACACTGGTAGCGATCGTCCCCTCTTCCCTTTCACCAACCGGTAGTTCAAGCGTAAGACCAATCATACTTTTTCTCGATGTTCCAAGCAGCACCGGATATCCCATTGCCACAATATCTTCCAGATGATTCATGATTACCAGGTTCTGTTCCAGTGTTTTTCCAAATCCCACACCGGGATCAAGCATTATTTTTTCCTTTTTTACCCCATACTTTTCCGCTATGGAAAGTGATATCCTGAGATCTTCCATCACTTCCGGTACAAAGTCTTTATAATCCGTATTATCACGGTTGTGCATAAGACAAACCGCCACATCATACTTTGCAGCGAGTTCTGCACATCTCTCATCGTACCGGAATCCCCAGATATCATTCAAAAGATCTGCCCCTGCATCCAGCGCTGCCTGTGCAACAGCACTCTTGTAAGTATCAACGGATATCGGCACATCAAACTGCTTTTTCAATTCACGTATCACCGGTACAACACGACGTATTTCTTCCTCATCTCCGATTTGGACATGTCCCGGTCTTGTAGATTCTCCCCCCACATCAAGAATATCCGCACCTTCTCTCACCATGCGTTCTGCCTGCTTCAGAGCAAGCGTCAAATCGTTGTACTTTCCACCATCGGAAAAGGAATCCGGTGTCACGTTCAGTATTCCCATAACATAAGTCCGTTCTCCTGACGAAAACAGTCGATTTCCTATCTTCATAATTTCTGTCATCCTCTCTGCTGTATCATCTGCATAAACATCTGCTGACGGTTTACATCCTCTTCAAATACACCCTTTACCGAATAAGTAACAGTCTTTGTCCCCGGCTTTTGTATTCCCCGCATCGTCATGCACATATGCTCGGCCTCAATCATGACCATCACGCCTTCCGGTTTCAGATACTCCATAACGGCATCTGCTATCTGTTCCGTGAGCTGCTCCTGAATCTGCGCTCTCCGTGCAAACACCTCTACCGTGCGAGCCAGTTTACTCAGTCCCACCACCTGTCCGTCTGGGACATATGCAATCGAGACATTTCCATAAAATGGAAGAAAATGATGTTCACATACGGAATAAAACGGAATATTCTTTTCGACTACCATGTTCCCGGTATCGGCATGAAATGTTCTCGTCAGATGAGCTTTTGCATCGCTTGTGTATCCGGCAAACAATTCTTCACACATTCTGGCAACCCGCCCGGGTGTCTCCCTGAGACCTTCCCTCCCGGCATCTTCTCCGATTCCTTCCAGAAAAAGCCGGACTGCCTGTTTAATTTTCTCCTGATCCATAATGACACCTCTCCAATTTCGGTTTCCTATATATAAACTTTCGAAATAATTTCAAACACATATGGATATTTTACCACAAGAAAGCGTTTAAGGCAATTTTTGTTTACAGCTATATGAATAATTCTGCAGAATTTTCACATAATGAAAAATTAAAAACCGAATTACCAAAACTGGCATTTGATGAAATTCCAACACCATCTGAGGAAAGGTTAAAAAATATTGCTGTCTAAACGGTAATATCCGCAAATTTTCCTCCGGTTACCTTCACAAGGTCATCCGGAGCCAGGAAAATCTGTGATCCTAGTCTGCCCCCACTGATTATGATACGCTCATGCTCTCTGGCAGACTCGTGAACGACCGTATCATACTGTTTTTTCATGCCAATTGCGGTACAGCCGCCGCGGATGTAGCCGGTCACTGTGTTGATATCCTTAACATGCACCATTTCCAGTGATTTTTCTCCTACCGTCCGTGCGGCTTTTTTCATGTCCACCTCTTTGTCAACGGGTAGCACAAAGACATGATATTCCCCGCTTTTTCCCTTCATCACAAGGGTTTTAAATGACTGTTCATATGGTTGTCCCAGCTTATCCGCTATGTGCACGCCATCGATAAACTCATCACAGTCATAGGTTTTAACCTCAAATGGAATCCTGTTCTTTTCTAGGATTCGCATTGCATTTGTCTTGATTTCTTTTTCTTTTTTCGCCATTTTTGATACCTCCATTTCGGAGCATCCACACTATCTCCAATTTAATTCTCCAAGCAGGGAAAGGGAGCCGAAAAGTACGATCAGCCCACCTTCTTCACACCGGGCAATTGCTTTCTTTAATCCCTCATTTACACTTTCTGCTGTTTCTGTGAGAGAAATACCACTGTTCTCCCATGCGGTTCGAAGCTCCTCTGCTGGAAGCCCCCGCTCTGTTGGCGCTGTCACTGTCACGATATCCTGCATAAGCGGTTGCATGACAGAAACCATTTTATCATACTCTTTATCCCGGAACACGCCCATGACGCCGTGGATTTTTTGTCCCGGGAAAAAAGTCTCCAGAGATTCGCGCAATGCCTTTACGCCACTTTCATTGTGAGCACCGTCTACTATGATAAGCGGACGGGTACTCACCACTTCAAACCGTCCTCTCCAGTATGCCTCGCGTACTCCAAGCATCACTTGCTCTTCATCAAAGGAAAGAAAATCTTCCAACTGATGACACACCTCGATTGCCAGACAGGCATTTCTTATCTGATAACTTCCTGTCATATGAGTCGAATAGTTTTCTCCCTTAAAAGAAAATACGCTTCCATGCAAATCCATCCGCACAGGATGCATCTCTTCCTTTTTCACAATGGTAAGCGGTGCTTTTTTTTCACTGCAAACTCTGGCAATTACATGTTCTGCCTCCGGTAACTCCTGCAAGCTTATAACCGGGACATTTTCCCGGATAATGCCTGCCTTCTCCGCTGCGATTTCCTCAATCGTATCTCCAAGCAGTCCCATATGGTCTCTGCTGACCGGCGTGATAACCGATGCCAGTACATTTTCTATTACATTGGTGGCATCCTCTCTACCACCGAGCCCAACCTCCAGCACAACTATCTGGCATTGTTTTTTTACGAAAGCCAATAGTGCTACTGCTGTCTCTATTTCAAAACCGGTAGGAATCTCCTGACCATCCCTCTCCATGTCCGAGACAGCATCTGCCACTTCTGTTATGAGCTCTGCCAGAAGCTCTCTGCTGATATAAGTAATTCCCCGGGAATCTTCAAATTGGATACACTCCTCGTACTCAAAAACGACAGGAGACACATAGCGCCCCACATAATAACCATTTACTCCCAGGATACTGCTGATATAAGCGGCAACAGAGCCTTTTCCATTCGTACCGGCAATGTGAATAAACCGAAGTTTTTTCTCCGGATTGCCAAGCCTGCCGCAAAGATTTCTCATGCGTGAGAGGCCAAGAGAAATACCGGAACCTTTATGTTCCCGTATAAAACCGACTGCTTCTTCATAATTCATTGATAATCCTCATTCCATTCCATAAGCAAATTCAGGGGATTTCCTGTTTCCCCAGAAAATCCCCTGAATTCCAGACTTTTTCCTCTATTTAATGACTCTTACACGGATTACACCGTCAATTGCCTCCAGATCTTTTACAATATCCTCTTTAATCTCAGAACAGATATCAAAGATTGTATAGGCATAATCACCGCGGCTTTTATTTACCATATTTTCAATATTTACATTATCCTTTGCAAAGAGTCCGGTAAACTGGGTCAGCATATTCGGAACATTTTTGTGTGCAACTGTGATTCTTCCCTCGGTAGAACATACACCGGCATCACAGTTAGGATAGTTGACAGAATTTTTGATATTTCCGTTTTCCATAAAATCACGGATTTCACTCACTGCCATCTTTGCACAGTTATCCTCAGATTCCTGTGTCGATGCGCCAAGATGGGGTGTAACTGTGGTATTCGGAAGGTTTACTGTAGTAGGATTTGGGAAATCAACTACATAACGTCCTACTTTACCGGATTCCAGTGCCTCCTTCATATCGTCCTCATTTACGAGAGTATCACGGGAGAAGTTCAGAATTACAACACCATCTTTCATTTTATCAAAAGCTGTTTTATTAAACATTCCTTTTGTGGAATCCAGAAGCGGAACATGTACCGTGATGTAATCACACATCTCATAGAGTTCTTCATTTGTCTTTACCATAGTTACGTCACGGGACATATTAAGCGCATGCTCTACGGACAGATATGGGTCACATCCGTACACATCCATTCCAAGACGGTTCGCAGCGTTGGCAACCAGAACGCCGATTGCTCCAAGACCGATAATACCAAGTTTTTTGCCTTTTATTTCCGTTCCGGCAAATGCTTTTTTTGCCTTCTCCGCAGACTTTGCAATATCTGCATCGTCTTTATTCTCTTTACACCACTGGATACCACCGGTAATGTCACGGGCTGCCAGTAACATAGATGCTACAACAAGCTCCTTTACACCATTTGCATTGGCTCCCGGCGTATTGAATACGACAATTCCCTTCTCTGCACATTTATCGAGAGGAATGTTGTTGACACCGGCACCGGCTCTTGCCACTGCCAGAAGATTCTCCGGCAACTCCATATCATGCATTACTGCACTGCGGACAAGAATCGCATCCGCATCTGCCGTATTTTCCACTATTTCATAATTATCATTCAGCATATCCAGACCGCATGCGGCAATCGGATTCAGGCAATTTACTTTGATACTCATTATGCATTTTCCTCCTCAAACTTCTTCATAAACTCTACCAGCTTCTCAACACCTTCTTTTGGCATTGCATTATAAATGCTGGCACGCATACCACCAACGGTGCGGTGGCCTTTTAGGTTCTCGAATCCGGCCTCTTTTGCCTCTGCCACAAATTTTGCATCCAGATCGGCATCACCGGTAACAAACGGTACATTCATCAGAGAACGATCCTCTTTGCGCACAGTTCCCTTGAACAATTTGGAGGAATCGAGGAAATCGTAAAGAATTTTTGCTTTCTCCTCGTTTCTTTTCTTCATTTCCTTCAAACCACCCATTTTCTTGAGCCACTTGAATACTTTTCCGCAAATATAAATGCCATATGCAGGCGGTGTATTGTACAACGACTGTGCGTCTGCATGAATTTTGTACTGCAGCATGGTAGGGACTTTCTCGTCAACCTCATCCGGAATCAGATCATCACGGATAATAACGATAACAACTCCCGCCGGACCGATATTTTTTTGAACGCCGCCATAAATTACACCATATTTGCTCACATCCACCGGCTCAGAAAGAAAACAGGAGGATACATCCGCTACCAGTGTTTTTCCTTTGGTATTTGGCAATGTTTTATACTTGGTTCCATAAATAGTATTATTCTCACAGATGTATACATAATCTGCATCATCATCAATTGGCAGATCGGAACAATCCGGGATATATGAAAATGTTTCATCTTCAGAAGAAGCAATCTTGACTGCCTTACCATATTTGGATGCTTCCTGATATGCTTTCTTTGCCCACTGACCGGTAACAATATAATCTGCCACTCCGTTTTTCATCAGGTTCATTGGAATCATGGCAAACTGCTGGGAAGCTCCTCCCTGCAGGAACAGTACTTTATAATTATCCGGAATCTCCATCAGATCTCTCAAATCCTGCTCTGCTTCTTTAATGATGGTATCATATGCTTTGGAACGATGGCTCATCTCCATTACGGACATGCCAGTTCCCTTATAATCCAACATCTCATCTGCTGCCTCTTTCAATACCTCTTCCGGTAACACTGCCGGACCAGCTGAAAAATTGTACACTCTAGCCACTTGTATTTCCTCCTTAATCTTTCATTGCATATTATATTTTAATATATTACATTCTTTTGTTTTCTGACCCATTCATGCGGTCACAAATCTTCCGCTGTCAGTTGGACACACGGTTTGCCTGGTCTTTTTCATCAAACGCCTCTTCAATCGGAGCCCCCGGTGCAACCATCGGCCATACTTTATCATCATGGTCTATCACGACCTCAATGACAAACGGTTCGTTTGACGCCAGCGCCTCTTTAATCGCCGGATCAACTTCCTCTTTCTTTGTTACCCGGACAGCTTTTGCTCCCATTGCTTCGGACACTTTACAATAATCCACCTTATCCTCCAGAATCGTCTGGGAATAACGTTTCCCATAGAACAGTGTCTGCCACTGGCGAACCATCCCCAGGGCATGGTTGTTAAACACAATCTGGATAATCGGGATATTGTAGCGGGTAGCGGTGGCAATCTCGTTCATGTTCATGCGGAAGCACCCGTCTCCTGCTATATTGATAACCGGTCTGTCCGGCACACCTACCTTGGCACCGATACAGGCACCCAGCCCATATCCCATCGTTCCCATACCACCGGATGTCAGAAACTGTCGCGGTGTCCGGTATTTATAATACTGGGCAGCCCACATCTGATGCTGTCCTACATCCGTTGAAATAATCGCCTTATTTTCTGTAATCTCACTGATTCGCTCAATCACATAAGGACCTGTCAGAACATCCTGATTGTAGGTCATCGGCAAGGCTTCTTTTCTTGCCAGAACCTTGTCAATCCAAGCTTTATGATAGTTCTGATCGAGTTTTTTATTTAATATCTCAAGAACCGATTTCAAATCTCCAATAATGGAATAATCAACCTGAATATTTTTATTGATTTCTGCCGGATCAATGTCTATGTGGACAATCTCAGCATTATAAGCAAATTTTTTTGCATTACCGGTAACACGGTCGGAAAAACGTGCACCTAAAACAATCAAAAGGTCACACTCCGTAACACTTAAGTTCGCCGCTTTTGTGCCGTGCATGCCAAGCATACCGGTATAATAGGGATCCATGCCATCAAAAGCACCTTTGCCCATCAAGGTATCCGTAACCGGTGCATCCACCTTTTTGACAAATTCCTTTAATTCCGCTTCCGCACCGGAAATAACAGCACCACCACCGACAAAAATCATCGGTTTCTGAGACTTCTTAATTGCCTTCAGCACCGCTTCAATATCGTTCTGGTCTATCGTATCCACCTGTCTCTGAATAAGCGGTGGGGTCTGTGGCATAAAATCTGTCGTTGCAGCCGTTACATCCTTTGTAATATCGACAAGAACCGGCCCCGGTCTTCCTGTCTGCGCAATTTTAAATGCCCGGCGCATAACCGCCGCAAGTTCCTCTATATCCTTTACAATAAAGCTATGCTTTGTGATTGGCATTGTTACACCTGCTATATCCACCTCCTGGAAAGAATCCTTTCCCAAAAGAGCATTGGTTACATTGCAGGTAATGGCTACCATCGGGACAGAATCCATCATGGCGGTAGCAATACCGGTAACAAGATTGGTTGCTCCCGGTCCACTGGTTGCCATACAGACTCCAACTTTTCCTGTAGCCCTTGCATATCCGTCTGCCGCATGTGCCGCTCCCTGTTCATGTGAGGTCAGTACATGACGGATGCGGTCCTGGTACCGGTACAATTCATCGTATACATTCAGAATTGCTCCCCCCGGATACCCAAAAATAGTATCTACACCCTGTTCTAACAGACACTCAATTAAAATCTGTGATCCGTTTAATTGCATACTCTGCACCTCTTTCTTCGTCTTCCGTTCCTATTTTTTCAAAATAGCACCGGTACTTCCCGATGTAACCATATTCGCATATCTTGCCAGATAACCGGTCGTTACTTTTGGCTCTCTTGGCTGCCATTTTTTGCGTCGCTCTTCCATCTCTTCATCGGAGATATCCACATTTAGTGTATTTTCCGGAATATTGATCTTAATAATATCTCCCTCTTCCACAAGAGCGATTGGTCCCCCAACTGCTGCCTCCGGAGACACATGACCAATCGAAGCTCCACGGGATGCACCCGAAAAACGGCCGTCTGTAATAAGTGCTACCGATGAACCGAGTCCCATTCCGGCGATAGCGGATGTCGGATTCAGCATCTCACGCATACCAGGACCGCCCTTTGGTCCCTCGTACCGGATAACAACAACATCTCCGGCCACAATCTTACCGCCCTTGATCGCATCAATCGCATCCTCTTCACAATCAAAGACACGCGCCGGTCCCTCATGAACCATCATCTCCGGTACAACTGCGGAACGTTTTACAACACCCGAATCCGGTGCAAGATTTCCTTTCAGCACAGCTATACCGCCGGTTTCACTGTATGGATTGTCAATCGGGCGGATAACCTCCGAATCCCGGTTGACAACATTTTCTATGTTCTCTCCTACGGTCTTACCGGTTACTGTCATAATGTCCGTATAAAGAAGACCTTTTTTATTCAGTTCATTCATAACCGCATACACACCGCCAGCTTCATTGAGCTGTTCCATATAGGTGTGTCCGGCCGGTGCCAGATGACAAAGGTTTGGCGTTTTGGCACTGATTTCATTTGCAATATCAAGATTGAGCTCAACACCGGCTTCATTCGCAATTGCCGGCAAATGAAGCATCGTGTTTGTGGAACATCCAAGCGCCATATCTACAGTCATGGCATTCATAAATGCCTTTTCATTCATAATATCCCTTGGACGGATATTTTTTCTATACATTTCCATAACCTGCATTCCGGCATGCTTGGCAAGCTTGATGCGGTCAGAATATACTGCCGGAATCGTACCATTTCCCTGAAGTCCCATACCGATTGCTTCTGTCAGGCAGTTCATCGAGTTAGCGGTGTACATACCGGAACAGGAACCACAGGTTGGGCATGCATGGCTCACAAAGTCGTCCACTTGCTCTTCTGTCATTTTTCCTGCCGCATGAGAGCCAACCGCCTCAAACATGCTGGAAAGTGAAGTTCTCTTTCCCTGCACATGACCGGCAAGCATCGGACCACCGCTGACAAATACGGTCGGAATGTTGACACGTGCGGCTGCCATCAGAAGTCCCGGTACATTTTTATCACAGTTTGGCACCATGACCATCGCATCAAACGCATGAGCAAGAGCCATACATTCGGTGGAATCCGCAATAAGATCACGCGTAACCAGCGAATATTTCATTCCGATATGTCCCATCGCAATACCATCACACACAGCGATTGCCGGGAATACAACCGGAGTTCCGCCTGCCATGGCTACTCCAAGTTTCGCAGCTTCAACAATTTTATCCAGATTCATATGCCCCGGCACAATTTCATTATATGAACTGACAATCGCAACCAGCGGTTTTTCCAGTTCTTCTTTTGTCAGACCAAGTGCATTAAACAGAGAACGCTGTGGCGCTGTCTGCATTCCTTTTTTTACAGAATCACTTTTCATATTATTTTACCTCCAACGCAATGGCATCTCCCATTTCCTTTGTTCCAAGAAGGGTTTTGCCATCATCCATAATATCAATTGTTCTAAGTCCCTTTTTCAACACCGTTTTTACCGCATTCTCCACAGCGTCTGCTTCTTTGCCAAGTCCAAATGAATAGCGAAGCATCATCGCAGCGGAAAGAATTGTGGCAATCGGATTTGCTTTGTTCTGGCCAGCAATGTCCGGAGCAGAGCCATGACTTGGCTCATACATGCCAAATGTCCCCTCACCAAGACTGGCGGAGGAAAGCATTCCGAGTGAACCGGTTACCATACTCGCCTCATCCGACAAAATGTCGCCAAACATATTCTCTGTCAAAATGACATCAAACTGTTTCGGGTCGCGTACAATCTGCATGGCACAGTTGTCTACAAGCATGTTGGTCAGCTCCACTTCCGGGTACTCACTGCTGACCTCCTCGACGACTTTACTCCACAGACGGGATGAGTCAAGAACATTTGCTTTATCTACACTGCAAACCCGCTTATTGCGCTTCATGGCTATTTCAAATGCCTGTTTTGCAATTCTGCGAATCTCATTTTCATCATATTTTAATGTATCAACGGCGGTCATGACGCCATCAATTTCTTTGGTATAACGCTCTCCAAAATAAAGACCACCTGTCAGCTCACGGGCAAAAATAAAATCAAATCCGCCCTCAATAATCTCCTCTTTCAATGGACAGGCACCACTGAGTTCTTCAAACAGAATGGCCGGGCGCAGATTACAGAAAAGCCCAAGTCCTTTACGGATTTTCAAAAGTCCAGCTTCCGGTCTTTTATCCGGTGGCAGATCATACCAGCTGTCCACACCGACTCGGCCTCCTACGGAGCCCAGCAGGATGGAATCGCTCTTTCTGGCGCGCTCCAGCGTCTCATCCGTAAGTGGTTCACCATAGGCATCAATCGAGCATCCACCCATCAGCAGCTCTTCATATTCAAATGTATGCCCATACACATCTGCAACCTTATCCAATACTTTTTTTGCTTCTCTTACAATCTCAGGTCCAATACCGTCTCCCGGGATTACCGCGATGTTGTATTTCATCGTATCAGTTACCTCCATTCCGTTATCACTGAATGTTTTTTAGGGGTAAATGGGCAGACTAACCGCCATATTACCCTCATAATTTTCTAGTATAATGCAAAGAGTCATGTTATGTCAAGTAGTGATATCCATGTGGCGCCGGAACTTTTTCTCTGCGATTTTCGAAAACGCAGTCCCTCTCCCACCCCTGCGAGGCACCAGAATACCGGTGCTACTGTGAGAAATGAATCATTAAACTCTGCTCCGACACCCAGAAATATGGTTTCTTTCAGAAGCGGAACGGTCCTTGACCACACAAATCCACGCAACGATGCAAATCCATTCATCCACGAAGGAAACGCAGTATCCGCCTTTATCATTTTATCAAACTTTCCGCACGCATTCTGATAATAATAACTTCCATCACCAAATTGGTTTGTAACAACAAATGATGCTTTTTTACAATGAATCCGGTAACCGTACAGCAATTTCCCATGGTCTTTTATTTCACATCGGGTAAAAGAAAGCAGATCAAGCGGTTTTTTCCCGACATGATATGTCTTCCCCTTTTTGAGAAGCATAAAAGATTTTCCGTTTTTATCCCGGATATCCGGTGTAATATTCTCTCCTTCTCCCTCTATCTGCAGCGCCACATAGCTCCCCACATAATTCCAGTGGTACAGTGTCAGATAAATAAAATGCTTTACTTTGGCCTCCCGTCCTCCCAGAAGTTCTTTCACAGGTCCCATGGACAGCAGGTCAAATCCAAAAAGCTGGGAGATTCCAACGATTCCAAGGAGGGCGATTCCGGCTCCCATCAGAATAACCATAATCCGGAACCGGTAACCGGAATCTGCACATCCATTTGTCCCATTTTCAGTCCGGTTCTTTCCCTGAGCCCACCACATGCTGTAAAAAAAGATAAAAAGATAACAGCAAACGAGAGTCGTCTGTGGGCTGTCTTTCTGTTCTTCCACACACTCCATAACAAAAGGAAAAGCATGAAACCGGCACAGACATATATAGCGGTCATCTTTACAAAAAGAAAAAAGGGCGGGTAAAAACCTCGCCCCTCTTTACTTCTAAATCAGACTGCTTACTGTGCCGCATCAGTTGCTCCTGTTACTGTAAGATCAGCTTTGCCCTTTTCCAAAACGATTGT
>JAXEJU010000076.1:0-118658 GCA_034101395.1 Eubacterium sp.
CCCTTCAACCACTTGGGTACTTCTCCAAGTGTTGCAATAGACTTTCGTCTAAACGGAGAAGGTGGGATTCGAACCCACGGCCCCTTTCGGAGTCACCGGTTTTCAAGACCGGCTCCTTAAACCACTCGGACACCTCTCCAAGACTGCTTGAACAGTATATCATCCTTCATCGTCCCTGTCAAGGATTTTTTTCACGAAAGCTCAAAGCCATGCACTCCCTGCCATCCATTTACCTGTCGAGAGCTTGCTCGCGTAAAGGTAAATGGATGGCAGAGAGTATACGGCGACTGCCGTGACCGAGATGCAGCGCAACGCAATCGAGGTCGCATGGCTTTATTCTCTCATCCTTTTACCTCTCTCCCAGCTGCAATCCCGGAACCGCATTCAGATCCAAGCCATGACGAACTCCTTTTCGGAACTCATAGTAACCAGCGGCTCCTATCATCGCCGCATTATCCGTGCACAAAACAGGAGTTGGCATATAAAACTGATAATTTCTTTTTTCGCATGCTGCTTTCATTTCCTGACGCAATCCCGAATTGCAGGCAACGCCTCCTGCGATTGCCACTTTGAAAATACCTAGATTTTTTGCTGCCAGCATGGTATGGGAAACCAAAACTTCCACGACTGCCTTTTGAAAGGAAGCCGCAATATCTGCCTCCAAATATGTCTCCCCTTTCATTTTACAGCCATTGATATAATTGAGCACCGCAGATTTTACGCCACTGAAACTAAAATCGTAAGGGGCTCCCTCTATGGATGCACGTGGAAACGCAATTGCATCGGGATTTCCTTTTTTTGAAAGCTCATCGATTTTTGGTCCCCCCGGATATCCCAGACCGATTGCACGCGCCACCTTATCAAACGCTTCCCCCGCCGCATCATCGCGTGTGCGACCAAGAATTTCATACTCTCCATAGTCCTTGACATGCACAAGATGGCTGTGTCCTCCGGATGCGACCAGACACACAAATGGAGGTTCCAAATCCGGATTGGCAATATAATTTGCACAAATGTGTCCTTCTATATGATGCACTCCGACCAAAGGCTTTCCAGACGCATAACTGATAGCTTTCGCCGTTCCCACTCCGACAAGTAATGCACCTACCAGCCCCGGTCCATAGGTAACACAGATTGCATCCATGTCTTCCAGATCCATATCCGCCTGTGCCAGAGCTTCGTCAATTACCTGATTTACTTTTTCAATATGCTTGCGGGAAGCAATCTCCGGCACAACACCACCATATAATTTGTGAATATCAATCTGTGATGCAATTATATTCGAACGCACATCTCTCCCATTCACAACAACGGCTGCTGCTGTTTCATCACAGGAACTTTCTATCGCCAGAACCGTAATGTCTTCTCTCTCCATTTGAAATCCTCTTTCTACTCTGCCAAAGCTTCTTCTTTGCTTACTGTTTTCTCTTCTGACACCTTTTTAAATCCGAGAATCTTCCATTTTTCGTCTTCCCGAACAAGAATGTAATCCTGATACTGTTTCACATATCCATTTCCCTCATTTATAAAATAGTAAATTCGCACTTTTGCATTTTTACGGTTTTTAATCTTCTTATACACCGGAGATACTCCTGCATCTGCAGAATAACTTACAATCCGCTTTTTGTTGGACTGAAATTCGGTAACTTCTTCTTTTAATTTTGTAAAATGGGACTCCTCAGAATTTTTTTCCAGAAGTTCTGCACTGTACATCACACGAATCTGCTTTAACAACGTCTTTAACTGCTCATCATCCAGTCTGGTATTATAAATGCACTGGTTAAAACGACACCAGAGCTTCATTAGTTCAGCAGGTGTTTCCGGATATCCCATTTCCATATCCTTAGCCAGTAATTTTTCTGTCTCTGTCGCAGGTGTCTGGACAACATCCTGTCTTTGCTGCTTATGCATATACTGATAATATGCCAAAAGCCCGGCTACTACAAGAACGACCATTAACAGAATAAACGTAATGAGATTCGATCGTTTGCTACTAAAACGTTTTTTCATGTGATTTCCTCCTTTCCTCTCATTCCCCTTCAAATTCCAATACAAGTGTTTTACGGTCTTTTCCCGGATTTGCTGCCGGAAAAATTTCCCGGACACTATCCATATATTCATCCGGTCGAATCAGCGAAGGGCTGTAATGGGTCAGCCACAACTCTCCAACAGCTGCCTCTTTGGCAAGTCTGGCGGCCTCACAAAACATCATATGCCGATTTTCACGAGCCTTGCCTTCCATCTGAGAATCTCCATACATTCCCTCACAGATGAACAAATCTGCCCCTTTTGCACACTGTGTAATTTCCGGAACCGGACGGGTATCTGTGCAATATGTCACCTTCAAGCCCTTTCTTACCGGTCCAAGTACCATATCAGGTGTAAATATTTCCCCTTCCCATTCCACGGACTCCCCCTTTTGTAACCGGCTCCAAACTTTCATTGGCACCTGATTCTCTTTTGCCCGTTCTACATCAAACCGTCCGGCACGATGTATAATCTGGCTGTAACCATAACAGGGAACCGTATGCTTTACCCGGAATGCTTCCAGTTCATATCCATTTTGGACAATCGACTGTACCTTTTCTGTCAATTCTATATAATTTATCTCAAATGGAAGCCCCGGTGCTATAATCAATAACGATTCTACCACTTTACGCACTCCACGTGGTCCTATAATCAGTAAGGGTTCTTTCCTCTCCGCATTTCCCATTGAGAGCAAAAGTCCCGGCAATCCACTTATGTGGTCTCCATGCACGTGGGTTATGCATATCGTATCAATCGAATGCATGCTCCAGCCCTTTTCCCTGATACTGACCTGAGTTCCCTCACCACAATCAATCAATAAACTGCTCCCATTAAAGCGGGTCATCAGAGCAGTCAGTGCTCTTCTCGGCAATGGCATCATTCCACTGGTACCTAACAGGCATACGTCCAACATGGTAAAATCCTCCTATCTTCCAGTCTATTTTATTTTAACACAATACTCCTGTTTTTTCAAATACTAACCCACCCCATCCGGACAAGGCATTTCAAAAAGAAAGGATAAATCACTGGAAGCAACGGCATACCGCCCTCTAAACTGACGCTTCTCATTGATTTATCCTTTCTCTATTACACAGCATGTCTTCACTTGTACAGCAGTTCCTTCACTCTCCTCCCAGCACTTCCTGCTTTGGCATAACCGACACTGGTTTTGAAAACCCTGCCACCATACGGTCATAGCACTTCTCACAGAGGACAAATTCATGGATTTCCAGATCCTTTTGTGAAAAATATCCCCAGCTCTTTCTTACGATCAGGGCATCTTCACGGAGAATCCCCTGCTGCATTTCAATCTTTCTTCCACACGCGTTGCAGCAAATATCATTATTAAGCAATCCAACTTCCCCCTCTTTTTAAGGTACTCTCATTATATCAAGGTCACACGTGTTTTTCCACATGAAATATTTACCACTTATTCTGCTTTCCCATGATTCATTCTCTCCCGCTCTGCTTGCGACATTCGGAGATAAATTGGGGCAAACGCTGCCGCATCCATGGTTTCTCCCTGCTTCAGAAAAAGCATGCCGAGAGCAGCAATAGAAGATGCTCTCTGATACCGTACACTATCCGCACCAATTTTCCATGGTACCGTTACCTTTTCAAACTGCTCCCTGAAAACCGGAACGCCATCTCCGATAAATATCACAGGACGTCCCAAATTATTTACCTTTTCCAATACCTCTTCTATAGGTGCTGCTGCCTGCTCCGACAAAACGTCCGGTTTCTCACCACTGACGTCATAAATACCATAATACGCCTGATTTCTCCGGGCATCCATAAGGGGACATACAAGCGAATCCGCTCCCGCAAGATTGTAAGCCAGGCCCTCCAGGGCAGGTACAGAAGCAATCGGAATCTGAAGCGCCTGTGCGAGGCCTTTTGCTGTCGATGCACCTATCCGTAATCCGGTAAACGACCCCGGACCTGCCGCCACCGCAATGGCATCAATTTCTGTGATGTCCATTCCTGCCATTTCCATCATATCACGAATCATGGGAAGAAGCGTCTGTGAATGTGTCTTCTTATTATGAATCGTATATTCTCCCACCAAAATATCCTCACACTGCAGTGCTACAGTCGCCACCAGACCGGAACTGTCAATCGCCAACACGTTCATTGTTTCCCTCATTTCTGCGCTGCTTTCTGCGCTCTCTTTTCTATATATAAACAGATGCCTATCGAACCACATCCGTCACATCCTGAATCGTAATTCTGCGGTAATCAAACCCTTTTTCGAGGTCTTTTTCTATCCGAATCTCTCTGCACTCCGAAGGCAGAAGCTCACTTATCAACCTTGCCCACTCAATCAGACAAACACCTTCTCCCCAAAAATAGTTCTCGTAACCCAGCTCATACATTTCCTCCGGATCCGCAATACGATATACATCAAAATGATATAGCGGAATGCGTCCACTTTCATATTCCTGAACAATCGTAAACGTCGGACTGGTTATCGGTTCCTCTACACCAAGCCCCGTTGCAAATCCTTTGGCAAACACTGTTTTTCCGGTTCCCAAATCTCCCTCCAGGAGAAAGATGTCCCCTGGTTTTGCATTTTTTCCCAGTTCTACTGCTGTCGTAAACGTATCCTTTTCACAAAAACTTTCCACGATCATTTCTTCGTATGCTCCCTCATCATCTTTACAAGTTCGTCGAACTGTCCGGAACTCTGATCTTTTGGCAGAACAAAGGCGCTGACTGCAGACATATAAACATACAAGGCGTCTTTGCGGTAAACAACTTTGCGCACATCCTGCCATTTAAATTCCTGTTGCTGTTCTCCCTGACTGATCACAATTCCATCATCACTGAAAACATAGTGAAACGGTATCTGGTAATCTTCCGACTGAAGCCTGCGGCTTCCTCTCCATAAGAGCATCAATGGCTGAATCACCGTAAACAAAAGTGCCAGTACACCAAGGAGCACTTTCTGGGTCATCATCCAGTTGTCCCATCTCAAAATCAGTCCGACGAGTGCCGCCACACTGATTAGTACACTGAATATACCTGCCACTCTCGCATAATTATGATAGAGAAGAAAACCTCCCAATGATTTTGTATCCAGTTTCACATCCATTTCTATCGTCATATACATTCTCCATTCTACTGACTTTTCCTATTAGTATAACAAATGACGGTTTCGTTGACAAGTCCGGGAAAGTTTTATAAAATGATAAAAAAACAATGCGGCATATATGCTTGCGGAATGGAGATTAATATGTTTGGTTCCTTCATTGGAAATATATGTGGTATCGGATACTTTATGTCATATCAGATTTTGGGAATTCTGGCGGCTCTTTTGATTTTCAGAAAAGAAAAAACTGCTGTGACTGTTTTTATAGGAAGCGTTATGGGCAGTTTTGCGCTTCAATGGCTGCCTGTTCTGTATGCCTTTTTCCTTGATTTTGGCAGACGCGCCCACATAGCAGCTCTTTTGACCATGGTTGCCCTGGTATTCGTTGTTTGGCAAAAATCACCAAAAGGGGCTCTTACCGGACGAACCTTTACGTGGAATATTAAAAAGATTATTTTAGAAAATCCGGTTCTGTGTATCCTCATTCCACTTTTCATCTTTACGGTTATTGTACTGCTTCATCATACAATTTCCTATACAGATGGCGCCATGCACAGCGGACAGAGTACATATGGCGACATGAATATGCATCTCGGCTTTATCACAAGTATCGCCAACCAGAAAACATTTCCGCCGGAATACTCGATTCTTCCCGGCACAAAACTCGCCTATCCATTTATCTCGGAAACCATTTCCTCCAGCGTCTACATCTGGGGCGCTTCACTGCGTGTCGCCTACCTTCTTCCTATGTTTTTTGCACTTTTACATGTTTTCTTTGGCATGTATATCCTCGCAAAAAACCTGATGCAGCAGATTGGCAGTTCCTCCCGGGCGAAAGCGTTTCTTGCTTTTGTACTGTTTTTCTTTAACGGCGGTTTTGGATTCCTTTATTTTATCTCCAAAGGATTTGGCGATGAGAATTTTACACGGATATTTTCTGCTTTTTACGAGACACCGACAAATCTTGTTACAGAAAATATTCAGTGGCATAATATCATCTGCGATATGCTGATTCCCCAGCGCGCAACCCTGTTTGGGTGGGCAATTCTTTTCCCTGTACTGTATCTACTGCAGAAAGGACGCCAGACAAAAGACCGGCTCTATTTCATTGCCGGCGGAATCCTTTCCGGGGGACTGGTGCTGATTCACACCCACTCTTTCCTCGCTCTCGGCATTTTGTGTACCGGCTTTCTCCTGCAAGATCTCCGGCAAAAAAATGCAGAAAAAAAACCGGATACCTCTGTCTGGACCCGTGTACTTTTCGTTACGTTTTTTCTAGGTGCCATGTCCTTTATCCGATACAACCAGTGCAGTGAAAATCCATGGGAACCGGATACGATTCTCGCAATCGGACTTTGCATTGTGGGATTATTTATCGGCTGCCTGATTTATCATCTGGCAAAACATTTTTCAAAAGAAGTGGTATATACATGGGGAATTTTTCTCGCAATCGTATTACTTACCGCACTTCCTCAGCTATTTGGCTTTACCTTTCAACAGGCACAGGGCGAACAGTTTGTCCGTGGCTCCTTTAACTGGGCAAACAGCACGGAAATTGCAGACGGCTATATTCTGTTTTACCTGAAAAATCTGGGGATTATGTTTATTCTGACTTTACTGATGTTCGTATTTGGTTCCCGGAAGCAGCGACAGCTTGCGTTTCCGGCAGCCTTCTTATGGATTATCTGTGAATTTATCCTGTTCCAGCCAAATCCTTATGATAACAATAAACTGCTGTTGGTAGCCTATCTGTTCTTTTGCATTGCGGTTACCGATTTCGTGTGGGAAACGGTTCCGAAACTTTTTTCAGACTCCCTTGCAAAACCGGTTCGTGCCATTGCCGCTTCCGCGGTTGTTGTTCTCGGATGTTTTGCCGCCATATTGACAATGGGACGTGAATATGTTTCAGATTATGAAGTGTATAGCAAATCGTATGTACAACTTGCCAAATGGGCAGAAAAAAACAGCGCACCGGATGATATTTTCCTCACGGACACCAATCACAACAACACGATTGCCTCGCTTACCGGACGCAACATTGTATGTGGCTCCGGCAGCTTCCTCTACTATCATGGGGTAGATTACCAGCAGGCCGAACAGGATGTAGCAGAAATGTACCAGAACCCATCCAGACGGGACGAACTGATTAACAAATACAATGTCAGTTTTGTTGTCCTCGGTCCCAACGAAACAGGAAAATACTCCATCCCGGATTTACAGGACTGGATAAATGAATCCAATGTTGTTTACAATCGTGACGGAATACTTGTACTGGCTGTTTAGCCGGTACAAGTAAATTTCGCAACTCCAAATTCCCACATATTCTGATATTCATAGCTGTCTTCAGCTTTCTTTCGAATCAGCACATACACGTTCTGATTTTCATCCACCAGAGCATCATATAGTGTTACATCTGTAAGACTGTCAAAGGAATTGTCCCTGCTTATTCTCTGAATCGATGCATTTTTCCCCGTCAAACGAATGGAGTACAGACCGGATGTATTGAATCCATACATTGTCCAGTCATCCGTATGGGTATCAAAAAGCCACTCCCGTTTCCGGTAGCTTTCTTCTATCTCCTCGCCAAAGTTTCTGGCAACTGTCATTGTTTCCAGATCCAAAACACCAAGCAGTTTACTGCTCGAAGAATAGAAAATAAATTCTTTTTCTCCATAGCATACATTCTGAGCAAATGCATTATCCGGAATATTTTCACAGACAGCCACCGGAGCCCCCGTATCCGCATCAAATTGAATTGCTGTTCGATTGCCAAATACGAAGAACAATGTTCCATCCTCCAACACATGAAATTTACTCAGCACATCTGCCGAGGTATCAACTCCCTCCAGTGAGCGGTCATCAAGCCGGAGAGCAATTTCATAAAACTGATCCTGTTCTTCATCCAACTGTAAAACCGAATACTGTGTAGAAGGTGTTCCGTCTTCATCTTCTTCAACGTCCGGCCAGTCCATCTGCAACAGAGCATACAATTCCCCATCATCACCACGGATAATATATGGCATCGAATAAATCCAGGAACCTTTTGATTTGAATACCCGTTTTGTGATGGACTTCTCACAGATGTTTTTCCGTTCCCACGAGCCATCACTGTTCAGCGCATATTCCGTAACCTGCTCATAATAGTCACCGTCATCCATGCCCTGCTCCGGAACATACATCGCCAATCTCCCCTCACGGTCTCTCTGAAGCGTACTGACTTCCAGTACACCTTCCGGTGTCACAATGTCCTGATCTGGCAAAGCAGCAAAATCGCTTTCTTCATATGTCAGCGTTTTTTGTGTCTGCTGAATTGTATCTTCCTCTTTTTTTTCCTCACCACATCCGCCAATCAGAAATGTAGTCAGGCAAAACACCATACCAAGCAGTATTTGTTTCCTTTTTCGATTCATTCCATTCCTTCTCCCTTTTTTTACTGTTTGTTTCCTATAATATCATTGACAACTGAATTCTCTTTTTCTGCAGATCCACACTCAGCACTTTAACTTCAACTACATCTCCCACACTCACTACGTCGAGCGGATGTTTCACAAACTTTTTATCCGTCAGCTTCGATATGTGAACCAGACCGTCCTGATGAACACCAATATCGACAAATGCTCCAAAATCGATGACATTCCGGACCGTTCCTTTTAATATCATTCCCTCCTTCAAATCTTTCATATCCAGTACATCCGTACGCAGAATCGGTTTTGGCATCTCATCGCGGGGATCTCTTCCCGGCTTTTCCAGCTCTTTTATGATATCTGAGAGAGTCTCTTCGCCGATTCCAAGCTTCGAAGAAAGACCTGCGCGGTCTTTTGTCGCAAGAGAGAGTCCGGTCAATCCACTGCCGATATCAGCAGGCGCATATCCAAGCTGATGCAGAAGTTCTTCTGCTGCCGCATAGGATTCCGGATGCACGCTGGTCGCATCAAGCGGATTTTTCCCATCTGCAATCCGCAAAAATCCTGCACACTGTTCAAATGCCTTTGGTCCGAGTTTTGCCACTTTTAGTAACTCTTTACGACTTTTGAAGCGTCCATTTTCTTCTCTGTATGTTACAATATTTTTGGCAATTGGTTTGGATATTCCGGATACATATTCCAACAGCGATGCCGATGCTGTGTTCAGATCCACCCCTACATTGTTTACGCAGTCCTCGACTACATTTCCAAGTGCCTCACTGAGTTTTTTCTGGTTCATATCATGCTGGTACTGGCCAACGCCGATACTTTTCGGGTCAATTTTTACAAGCTCTGCCAGCGGATCCTGAAGGCGTCTCGCAATCGAAACTGCACTTCTCTGGCCGACATCAAAATTCGGAAACTCTTCTGTCGCCAGTTTGCTTGCAGAATAAACAGAAGCCCCCGCTTCATTGACAATAATATACTGCACCGGCTTATTAATTTCTTTGAGCATTTCCACAATCACCTGCTCCGATTCTCTCGACGCTGTTCCGTTTCCGACCGAAATCAGACTGATGTTGTATTTGTCAATCAGACCTTTCACAATCCGTTTTGTCTCTGCAATCTTATTCTGTGGTTCTGTCGGATAAACAACAATCGTGTCCAGCACCTTACCTGTTTCATCTACCACCGCAAGTTTACATCCGGTACGGAATGCAGGATCCCAGCCAAGAACAACCCGTCCCGAAATCGGTGGCTGCATCAGAAGCTGCTCGAGATTTTTCCCAAATACGCGGATGGCACCATCTTCTGCTTTTTCTGTCAATTCATTCCGGATTTCGCGTTCAACCGCAGGAGCAACCAGACGTTTGTAACTGTCCTCGATTGTTTTCATAAGCCACGGGGTCGTGTTGTCATTCTCTTTCTGAATGACTTTTTTATTTAAATAACGGAGAATATCTTCTTCGGGTGCCTCAATTTTAACCGTGAGAAATTTTTCCTTTTCTCCCCGGTTAATCGCAAGCACCTGATAGTCGGACAATTTCTTTACCGCGCTCTCAAACTCATAGTAATTTTCATAAACAGATTTGGCTTCTGCTTCTTTTGCTGTCGATTTCAAAATTCCCTGTTCTGCTGTTGTACGGCGGATGGCAATCCGGTAATCTGCTTCATCGGCAATCGACTCAGCCAGAATATCCATCGCTCCCTGCAAAGCATCTTCTACCGTCTCTACTCCCTTTTCTATATCCAGATAAGCTTTTGCCTCTTCTTCCATCGGCTTATCCGTCATCTGTAAAAGAAGAATGTTCGCAAGTCCCTCCAGCCCCTTTTCTTTTGCGATTGTAGCTCGGGTACGGCGTTTCGGACGATACGGGCGGTACAAATCTTCCAGCATTACCTGAGTTTCCGCTTCCAAAATCTGCTTTTTCAGTTCTTCGGTCAGCTTTCCCTGTTCTTCAATACTTGCAAGAACCGTCTCTTTGCGTTCCTCGAGATTGCGCAGATAAGTAAGGCGCTCATCCAGATTTCGCAGCTGCTCATCGTTTAGCGTGCCGTGTTGTTCCTTCCGGTATCTGGCGATAAACGGAATGGTACATCCCTCATCAATCAGCTTTACTACCGCTTCGACCTGCCATGTTTTTATTTTTAATTCCTCAGCTATTTTTTTATTGATATCCATTTTTTCCCTCGTTTCTTTGTATTTTCCCTCAGGAAATTCTTTTTCAATTATAGCGGATTGAGGCGTTTGAGGCAAGTGGAGTAAAAAACATTTTGTATTTTTATTGCATTTTAAAATAATAGAAAGTATAATTATAAGTAATAACCAAGTGAGGGGGAATGTGTATGAGTATTTCGGGAATTTATGGAGTATCCGGCTACGGTGCCTTTACACCGATTTACAATGCATCACCAATACGCCCTGTCGGCGCTTCCGAAGAGGTCAGCCGCGGAACAGATGGCACGGCACAGGCTACCGTAGATGGCGCAAAAGATGCTGCCAGGGGAAAAAGCGGCCGTGTAGAAAAAGGCGAGTGCCAGACCTGTAAAAATAGAAAATATGTAGACGGTTCCAACGAATCCGACGTTTCATTCAAAACACCGGCTCATATCAATCCAAATAATGCTGCCGCTGTCGTTATGGGACATGAAAAAGAACATATGTCAAATGCCATTGCGGAGGGCAATGAAGCGAACAAAGAACTGGTTTCCGCATCCATCTCATTGAAGACATCCGTGTGTCCGGAATGTGGAAGGGTATATGTTTCCGGCGGTGTTACCCATACGACAATGCGCACCACCACAGGTGGTTCTGAACCAGTCAACCCTTACGAAAAACGACAGGCTGACCTGAATTATCTGATGGCGTCCGGTGCCAATTTCGACCTGACCGCCTGATAAGACCAGTCGTTAGAAGATACCAAGATGTCTATATCCCGAGGAGAGGAAAAATTGAATTACATAAAAGAAATCGACAAAAAAAGAGCGCTGGCTTTCGGTGCGTTCTTTTTGTTTTGCTTAATTGCCTACTATCTTTGCAATAAACATGAATTTAATTATTACAACAACTATTCCTATTTCGCAGATGCCCTGCTAAAAGGTCATCTTTACGTCGACGGAATGCCGGAGCATCTGGAATCTGTCTCTTTCATGGGACACAAATACATGCACTTCGCACCAGGAGTTTCCCTTTTGTGCCTTCCGTTCGTTGCCATCTGGGGAATCGATGGTTTCAACTGCATCTATCTTGCCATGTTTTTAGGTGCCTGCAACTCTGTGCTTGCCGTAGCTGTGCTGAAAAATATGGGAATTGGAAAGGCAGAAAAAGACCGGATTTGGCTTGCCGCCATGCTGACTCTTGGCACGGTTCACTTTTTCTGTGCAGCCACAGGCAGCTCGTGGTTCCTGGGTCATGTTGCTACATTGTTTTTCCTGCTATTAGCATTCTATTTTCTCACGAAGCAGGGGAAAACCTTGAAAATGAACTACCTTTTCCTGTTTTTATCCGGTTTGTTCTTTGGCCTTGCCGTTACTTGTCGTATGACGGCACTACTGGGAGGATTTTTCTTCCTCGGATGGATTTGGTTTAAAAAAGAGGGAACACGGAATGAGAAGTTCAAAATGATTGCCTTTTTTGCCCTTGGCGCGTTCATTTTCGGTTCCATGTATATGCTATACAATTATGTGCGCTATGGGTCTATCATGGATCAGGGCTATACATTAACTTACTTAAAGGACTATCACCGGGAAGCTTATGATGTGATCCAGGCCGCTCCGGCACGTGAACAACAAGCGTTACTTGCCAAATACAAAGCCGAGTTTGGCGGACCATTACAGCTCAAGTTTATCGGATACAATTTGTACTCCATACTGTTTATGGCGCCTCAATGGCAGGGAACTTTCCCGCATTTAGTTCCTGCTGTAACCGGTGTCTCTATCACTTTCACATCTCCGCTTTTGTATTGGGCAGTTACCGCTGATGTCAAGAAAAAAATGACCTGGTGCCTGTGGCTCTCTGTGCTTTTGACCGCCATCCCATTTTTGATGAATTACGGGAATGGTATGGCGCAGTTCGGAATGCGGTATTCTCTTGACTTTACTCCGTATTTATGGCTGCTGATGTGTTATGGTCTTACGAAAAAAGGCTCCCTCAAACTCTGGACAAAAGTATTGATTGTGCTTTGTTTTGCCGTTGAAATATGGGGAACATTGTACTGGGTAGCGTATTATTAAAGATGTAACGATTCTCGCTCTAACAAAAAATTGGGGGCTGTCAAAAGCAGCCCCCTTTTCTATTTCCAGTTGAAACAACAATCAAATTTTATAAATAACTAATTTGCGAATTATGAAATTCCAGAAAAAAACCACCCCTGTAGCAATAATTTTTGCCAGCATTTCCGGGGCACTTGAGAGGCCGAGCATGCGAAGGCAATCAATGGCAAACCACATAATTAACCAGTTTAGCAATAACCCGATAACACTTGTCGCATAAATTTTCCCAAGTTCTTTCCATATATTCTGCTTCTCATGGAACAACAAAACTTTTCCAAACAACCAATTGGCAAATGTTGAAATGATATAAGCAATGGTAACAGATATTAGATAATGCATAATCTGTAAGTAATCCAAGGCATAAAATACACCCCATTCAACAACAGTGGCTAATGCTCCTACAACCAAATACACCAAAAACTGCTTGATGGTTTCTCCTGTTGCTAACTGTTTGATTTTTTCATTCATTCTTCCGCACTCTTTTCCTCATGATATTCTTTTTCTGTATTCACATTCCAAATATTCGATTTATCGGTTCTACCGGTCAATATGTTATCAACTGCCTCAAAGGAGGTAACCATCGAGTGATCAATATTATTATATCTGTGCTGGCCATTTCTCCCCACGCAATACAGGTTTGGAATGGTGTTAATGAAATCAACCAGGGTGTCGATTTCATCGTATGTATCGAAATAGGCGGGATACGCTTTTTTCACTTTCTCCATATGAGTATCCAGCACTGCCGAAGAATCTTCAATCAGTCCCAGTTTAATCATTTCCTCAATGGCAAGTTTTGAAAACTCTTCTTCTGTCATATTCCAATACTCATCGCCTTCATTCACAAAATACTCGAGACCAATCCACACCGTATTTTCAAGGTCTTTAACCATATAAGGAGACCAGTTATTATATATCTGGAAACGTCCCAAACGAACATTGCGGTCCTGCACATAAACCCAGCAGTCCGGCACAATATTTCCCACTGTTTTGAGGTCGGTTTTATTTTCAAGATTCAGTTTGTTCACAAGCACACCCAATGTCATATAATCGCGATAAGGAAGTCCTTTGGCGATACGGGTAGACTCTTCCGGAACATCATTCATTCCCAGCACAAGGTCCTTTAATGGCATGGATGAAATTACATAATCCCCATCTATGTTAATGGTTTCACCATCTTTTTCATAGCTTAACCCTGTCAGTTTACCCTCTTTATTTTTATGAATGGCAACAACCTTTGACTCCATAAGAATCGTTCCGCCAAGCTTTTCTACTTCATCTGCTGTCACTTCCCAAAGCTGACCCGGCCCCAATTTGGGATATTGAAACTCTTCAATCAAAGAAGTTTCGACCTGCCTGTTTTTCTTTTTGAAGATTTTACCAAAAACGTCTTTTATAACAGCGATAATGGATAGCCCCTTTACACGCTGGGCTCCCCATGCGGCATCGATTTGTTTGGGATGTCTTACCCACAAATTTTCTGTATAATATTCAAAAAACATACCATATAATTTGCGTCCAAAACGATTAATATAAAAATTCTCCAAGTTGTCTTCCGGACGTTTATGTATCACACTGGCCAAATAAGAGAATCCTACTTTAATGGTATTAAAAAATCCCATATTCCGGAAAGTCTGCAGTTTTAACGAGATTGGATAATCATAAAATTTAGAATTGAATAAAATACGTGAAACCCGATGACGTACCAGCATGACCCGATCCTGGCTTTCCGGATCCGGACCTTTTTCCGCCAGAGGAATTTCTCTCTCTAATACCAAATCATCCTTTGATGGTGCACCCTGCATGGGAAGCATCGCTCTCCACCACTCATTAACGCGGGCATCTTTGGAAAAGAAACGATGCCCTCCCATATCCATTCGATTCCCTTTATATTCAACCGTTTTGGAAATACCCCCGATACAATTGCTTTCTTCCAAAACAACAACTTCGGTATCATTTGACTGCTTCAACAGCTCATAAGCTGCTGTCAAACCTGCCGGCCCTGCTCCTATTATTAGTGCTTTCTTCACTTGGTAACCCCCTTTCCACTTCACTTAAGTACAACTATTTTCTATCATACCATTTATCAACAGAAGTGTCAAAGCTGGGATTTTACCTTTCGGAACAGTTATTGAATTTCATCTGTACCTGGCAACCATCTCGAGAAAATGCCGGTGAATCCGGTCATCATCGCTGAGTTCAGGATGGAAGGACAACCCGATTTGATTTTTATACTGAACCGCAACAATGTGGTCATCAATTTGAGCTAACACATCAACGTCTTCACCAACCTGTTGGATATATGGCGCCCGGATAAACACCATAGGGAATGTATCAAATCCTTTTAGAGGCGCCTCTTGTATAAAACTGGAAATCTGCCGTCCGTATGCGTTTCGGCGGACGGAAACCGGAATAGTTGCCAAATATTGATTGTTGTCATTTTCAATATCGGATGACACAAGGATTAACCCGGCACAGGTTGCCAGCACGGGAAGACCGTTTTCAATTTTCGCCTTCAGCTCATCCATCATATCCAGCTGTTTTAACAGCTTTCCCTGAACCGTGCTCTCTCCACCGGGAAGAACGATTCCATCTATGTCCGTGAGATCTTTTTTCTGTCTCAGTTCAACGCATTCAGCGCCAAGACGTTCTAGCATCTTTTTGTGTTCGATAAAAGCGCCCTGCAGGGCAAGCACACCAATTCTCATCATTATTTACCACGTTCTTCCATAATAAGATCAATTTCTTCCGCATTTATTCCGACCATTGCCTCGCCAAGATCCTCCGACAGCTTTGCTATCAGGGCAGCGTCTGTATAGTTAGTAACTGCCTGAACAATGGCTTCTGCACGTTTCTGCGGGTTACCGGATTTGAAAATACCGGAACCTACAAACACACCTTCTGCACCGAGCTGCATCATAAGAGCAGCATCCGCAGGGGTTGCGACACCGCCAGCAGCAAAGTTCACAACCGGAAGTCTGCCGTTATCACGGACATACTGTACCAGAGTATAAGGCACCTGCAGCTGCTTCGCCTCTTCAAACAATTCGTCGTCCCGCATTGCCGTAATCTTGCGAATCTGGGCATTCATCTTCCGCATGTGACGGACAGCCTGCACGACATCACCGGTTCCCGGTTCACCTTTTGTACGGATCATGGCAGCGCCTTCATTAATTCTTCTGAGAGCCTCACCGAGATCTCTGGCTCCACAGACAAAAGGAACTTTAAATTCACGTTTATTGATATGGTAAACATCATCTGCCGGGGTCAGAACCTCGGACTCATCAATATAATCGATTTCAATGGCTTCCAGAATCTGTGCCTCCACGAAGTGACCAATACGGCATTTTGCCATTACCGGAATACTTACCGCCTCCTGGATACTCTTAATCATTTTCGGATCACTCATTCGGGAAACACCGCCGGCAGCCCTGATATCGGCCGGAATCCGCTCCAATGCCATAACTGCACATGCTCCGGCTCCTTCTGCAATTTTTGCCTGTTCCGGCGTGGTAACGTCCATAATGACACCGCCCTTAAGCATCTGTGCCAAACCTTTATTTAATTCATATTGGGATTGTGATTGATTCATATTGAAACCTCCTTGCTTATTTACAAGAACAATGTTACAATATGACTGGTTATATATAAATACTCAAAACAGAAGAAAATCAAATGTCAGATTGGGGATACCAAAATGTTGACTTACAATTTTGAACATGTGGACAAACCACTGTATGAATATATCTACGATTGCATTAAAAATGATATACTTGCAGGAAAACTGAAATCAGGAGAAAAACTTCCATCCAAAAGAAGCTTTGCGCAGAACAACGGCATTAGTACCATTACGATTCAGAATGCGTATGACCAGTTAATCAGCGAAGGATATATTTTTACGCGTCCAAAAAAAGGATATTATGTCGCAGATGTTCCAATGACAGCAAGGTCACCAAAAGATGCCAGTATTACCCTGGATATAAAACTTCCGCCCAAACAGGAGGATTATGCCATAGATTTGTCCAACAACCGCACAAATCCGGATAATTTCCCGTTTTCTATATGGGCAAGACTAATGAGAGATACGATATCCGGCAGAAGTGATGAACTCATGATTCCCTCTCCAACCGGCGGAACCAGGGAGCTGCGCTCTGCCATTGCCGAGCACCTGAAATCTTTTCGCGGAATGCTTGTGGATCCAAATCAGATTGTCATTGGTGCAGGAACCGAGTATCTATACGGACTGCTAATCCAGCTGCTCGGATATGATAAGGTGTACTGTATCGAAAATCCCGGTTATAAAAAACTGGTACAAATCTATGCCCAGTACAAAATTGCCTGCCGCTTCGCCGGAATGGATGAGTGTGGCATAAAAGTTTCGGCACTTGAACAGACAGATGCCCAGATTGCCCACATCAGTCCTACCCACCATTTTCCTACCGGTACAACAATGCCTATTACCCGAAGATATGAAGTACTTGCCTGGGCAAATGAAAAGGATGAACGATACATTATCGAGGATGATTATGACAGCGAATTCCGCCAGAACGGAAAGCCCATTCCACCATTGCAAAACATAGATGCCTGTGAAAAAGTGATTTACATGAATACTTTTTCGAAGTCACTCACGCCTACGATCCGAATCAGTTACATGGTGCTCCCGGTGCATCTTGCCAATCGTTTTTATGAACAGTTGTCCTTTTATGCCTGTACAGTATCAAACTTTGAACAGTATACACTGGCCGAATTTATTTGTCAGGGATACTTTGAAAAGCATATCAACCGGATGCGTCTTTACTACGGAAGGCAGCGCCGGCAGATTCTTGACTGTATCAATACGAGTAAACTTCATAACTTCTGCCAGGTGATTGAAAACGATTCCGGTCTGCATTTTATTCTGGAGCTTAAAACAGCGCTTACCGACCGTGAAATAACTGCCGGGTTACGGGACAACGGCATTCACATGGAGGCTTTGTCAGATTATTACTTTACCGGCGAACACACTGACCGGCACCGGTTTCTGATTAATTATTCCGATGTGAATCTTCCGAAACTGCAAAGTGCACTGGATGTGCTCGCCGATATTGTGCAACAAAAGACTACTTCATCTTCGACTTGAACACAAGGCTTGCCAGATAGCCCATAATCAGAGCACCGGCAATTCCCACGGCGGCACTTTCCAGCCCGCCGTAAAAGGTTCCGACAAATCCCTGGCTGTCTACCGCCTCTTTTACTCCCTTAAACAGAAGATGTCCAAAGCCAATAAGCGGAACGGTTGCCCCCGCCTTAGCCCATTCGGCAAACGGTTCATACAGACGGAAAAAGCTTAAAATGGCACCCGCACATACAAGCCCTACCATTATCCGTCCGGGCAGAAGTTTGGTATTATCCATGATTATCTGGACTATGGCGCAGATTGCTCCACCTACAAGAAAACTAATCAGATACTGCATTTATTTCACCTCCGTATGGGAACCGGACACTGCCTCGAGCATTACACCATGGGCAATCCCCGGTATCGAATTTCCTTCATTAAAGCTGACCGTAGAGAGCAGCGCACCAGTTGGTACAAACAATACCCGTTTCCACTGGTTTTTCCGCATTCTCTGTAAAATATAACCACACAGTGTGATGGCGCTGCACCCGCAGCCGCTACCGCCTGCATTCGTATCCTGTTCTTCGTTGTAGTAGATTTTTGTTCCGCAGTCAAAATACCGGCTCTCAATATCGTACCCGTATCCCCGCAGCATGTCCACGAGTATCCGCTGGCCAATCGTCCCCAAATCTCCCGTCACAATGCGGTCATAATAATCCGGACCGACACCGAGATCCTTGAAGTTATTCAAAATAACGTCACAGGCAGCCGGGGCCATACAAGCTCCCATATTCATACTGTCTTTGATTCCATAATCCGTTATAATCCCTGTCGTAATTCCCGCCACTTCCACATAACCAACTTCTTTTCGCTTCCATTTGGCTTCCGCCGATGCCAGAACGACAGCCCCACTTCCCGTGACGGTCCATGTAGCAGAGTATGGACGCTGGCTTCCATAAGCAAGCGGATAACGGAACTGTTTCTCTGCGCTTGCAAAATGACTGGAGGTAAGTGCCACGACATAATCCGCGTACCCGCCGTCAACCAGCATGGAACCGATAGCCAGCGACTCGCCCATCGTGGAACAGGCGCCGTAAACACCAAACATCGGAATATTAAAATTCATGATACCAAACGAAGTGGCGATAAGCTGTCCGAGCAAATCCCCTGCGACAAGATAGCGTACTTCTTTTGGCTCAAGCCCCGCCTTTCGCAGCGCAATCTGGGTTGCCATCTGCTGCATCCGGCTCTCTGCCTCTTCCCACGTCTGCGCACCAAACAGAGGGTCTGTCTCAACAAGGTCAAAATACCTGCCAAAAGCGCCGTCTCCTTCTTTTTCTCCTGCCACACTGCCTGCCCCGATAATAACCGGAGGACACTCAAACACAACACTGCGTTTTCCTATTGCTTTTTTTCTGTTCATACCTGTTTCAATCTCCATTCTATCGGATTCAGATACAGGTATCATTCCCAGAAAAGAAAATTTTATGCAAATGAAGAAACATATACGGTGCAGGCAAAATCCTCTTGACACATTTTAGATATAAATATATCCTATATTTAATAAAAATCTACTGTATTTTCTTATATGTTTTATAGGAATGGAGGAAAATATGTCCATCAAACAAATCGCCAAAATGACCGGCGTGTCACCTGCCACCGTTTCCCGTGTTCTGAACAATCCGGACTACCGCTGTTCTTCACCGGAAATGAGGGATAAAATATGGAATGCAGCAATGGAACTCCACTACGTTCCGAATTCTGCTGCCCGTTCGCTCCGACAAGGTAGGGAAAAGGAAGAGACGTGGTATATAAATATTCTGATTACCCGTATGGACGCCTCCAGAACGGATCCATTTTTTACGGAACTTCTGCATATTATAGAAAGTGAAATACACAGACACGTCTGCATCCTGTCAAAAGTATGGTATATTCCTGTTTTTTCAGATGATAAAAAATGCAGCCGCATTAATATCCGACAGTCAATTGCAGAGATGCAAAAAGATGTAGAGGGTTATAACGATGGTCTGATTATTATCGGAAAATGTAATCACGAAATTATTCGGGAATGTAAAAGAATTTATAAAGGCGTCATTTCGGTCAATCGAAATTCCACAAACTATGAGATTGACGAAATCCTGTGTGACGGTCAAAAAATCGCCTCGATGGCGACAGAATACCTGATTTCCCTTGGGCACAAACGAATCGGATATGTCGGGGAAATTCAGAATGAGGCAAGATATGAGGGGTTTTGCAAAACGCTCGAAAAACATGAAATTGAGCTGCTGCCTGCATGCATCCGGGAGTGCCCGCAGACAGAAAAAGACGGATTTGAAACGATGAAGCGCTGGTTTATGAATCCTTCCGCTCCCACTGCCATTTATTGTGCCAATGACATCACAGCGATAGGTATGTTGAAATTTTTAAGCATACAAAAGGGCAAATACATGCCACCTTCCATTATTGCCAGTGACGGCATAGAGGAAGCCGGAATCTGTCAGCCAATGCTGACTACGATTGAGCTTCCTAAACAGGAGATGGGACGTTTTGCCCTAAATCTGCTGACCGACCGTCTGCACGGCAGGCACAAAGGTGTAGTCCGAATGGAACTAGAAGGGCGTCTAGCCATCCGAAACAGCTGTTACCCTTACGAATCCTGATTGTTACTGAAGACCTCTCTTTTTCAGCACACGCTTTTCCCAAAGGCTGAATACACCTTTATCTATAATAATTCCAAGGAAAATAATGACAAGAATAATGGTCATAACCTGGTTGATATCCGCCAGATCTCGTCCTACCATAAGCGTATAACCAAGTCCGGTTGTGGCCGACATTACTTCTCCTGACATCAGGGCGCGCCATGCAAATGACCAGCCCTGTTTTAATCCCGACAATAATGCCGGCAGTGCAGCCGGAAAAATCACTTTCCGGTACATAAACGAAGTCGATACCCCCATTGTTTTGGCTGCCTTTATATAAATCGGCGGTATATTGAGTATCGCACTCTCTACAGCCAGAGCAATACTGAATGCTGACCCCATCACAACAACGAAAATAATCGCACTTTCTCCCAATCCAAACCAGAGAATGGCAAAAGGAACCCAACAGATACTTGGCAGTGTCTGAACACCCAAAATTAAAGGTTTCAGATTCCTTGCCAGATATTTGCTTCGAAGAACCAGAATGCCAAGAACAACTCCAATAACAATAGAGATGGCAAACCCCAGCAAAACTCGTAAAATACTGCTCACAATGGCAGAAAGCAGGGTGCCGTCAGCTGCAAGATTAACGATTGTCCGGCATACACCCAGAGGATGCGGAACCGCATATGGCTTTGCCCATCCAAACCAGTCGGTCGAAGCCACATACAAAAATTGCCATAGTGCAATAAATCCTACGACAAACAGTATACTCCCTATTATCTGTTTTGTTTTCAAGCTTCCACCTCCTCATCATATTCGTTCTTCACACTTTTTTTCACACTGAGCTGTACCTCACCAAGTATCTGTCTGCGAAGAGTGGTAAATCTCTCCTCCTCAATATCTCGTGGACGCGGCAGATCAATCGGAATAATAGAACGGATGCGTCCGGGATTTTCTGACATTACCACAACCCGGTCTGCAAAATAAATGGCCTCTTCAACACTGTGAGTCACATAAAATATTGTTTTCCCTGTCTTTTCCCAGATTCGTTCCAACTCTTCCCTCAAAAGATTAATAGTCTGCTTATCAAGCGCAGAAAACGGCTCATCCATCAAGAGAAGTTTGCTGTCGAGTGCCAACGCTCTCGCAAGTGCAGTTCTCTGTTTCATACCACCGGATATCTGATGAACCGGATAGTCCCTGTAATGCCAAAGCTGCACCATTTTCAGATATTTTTCTGCCGTCTTTTTCTGATTTTCTTTCGATACGCCTGCGGCATCCAGCCCAAACATCACATTTTGCATCACATTCAGCCAAGGGTAAAGTGCTGCTTCCTGAAACATAACAACCCGGTCGGCGCCCGGTCCTGTTATCTTTTTACCGTCGAGAATAATACTTCCACTGGTGGGGGAATCAAGCCCCGCCACCAGATTCAGAAGTGTAGATTTGCCACAGCCGGATGGACCGACAATACAGATAAATTCTCCTTTTTCAACCGACAGATTAATATCCCGTAATGTCTCCTTATCCGTTTCCGGAAAGCTCTTATTAATTGAATTCAGTTGTAAAAACATTTCCCACCTCCGGTACTTCGCTGATAAAGCCTTCATCCTTACTGAGCTGTCCAAATTTCATAATCGCATCCTGATTCAGTTCCGTATCCACTTTCATACGGCTGAAAGCACTTTTCAAAACAGATTCTTCCAGTGATTTTCCTGTCGTACTCTCAATCTCCTGATTTACGATTTTCTGCGCTTCCTCACCATTCTCGTTGATATAAAGCGTCGCATCCTTATGCGCTTCCAAAAACTCTTTGACAATATCCGGATGTTCATCCAGGAAATCTTTACTCGCAACTACAACTGCTGTCGGATAGTTTCCTTCCATAAAGACTTCATCATAATCCAACAAAATTTCTGCATTTCCCTTGCTCTCGATGGTTGTTCCCCATGGCTCCGGTACGAAAGCCGCATCTACACTGCCATTGTCAATGAGATTCAGAATATCTGCATTGGAGCTGGCACTGACAGTTACATCTCCGCCCTTATCTGTTGTCTGAAGATTATTATCGTGCAACAGGGAGAGCAGACACAGATGCTGTGTATTACCAATCTGTGGCACTGCTATTTTTTTGCCTGCCAGATCTTTTACGGTTTCAATGCCTGCATCCTTGCGCTTCAAAAGAACAGCACCGGCATTGGTCGCATTGGAAAGGATTTTTACATCTCCCTGGGATTTAGCATTTGCACTGAGTGCCGGCACAGGACCGATATAACCAAGATCAATTTCACCGGCAAAAATAGCTTCCATCTCAGCAGGACCTGCATTAAAAGAAGTCCATGTCACGTTGCATTTATCTTTCCACTTCTCTTCCAACGTACCCTTATTTTTCATAACGAGCGCCTGTGTATGTGTGATATTAGGAAAATAAGCAATACGGACATCCGTCTTAGCATCAGCGCTGTCTTCCGAGGCACCACACCCTGCTAAAGTGAACATCATTCCAGTCAGGAGAACTCCTGCCATAACCTTTTTTAAATTTTTAAACATATTGATAACCTCCATTTGTTTTGGTTTTTGAACTCAGGTCAATCATATACAAAAATAAAAATTTTGAAAATCAAAAATCCTGAAAACGTTTTCAGGATTTTGATTATTGTTCTATTCTTTTCTACTATTTTTCTCTTCGTAGAGAGTAAAATATTCATTCAAATTTATTTTTTCACGCTTTTCATGAAAACGTTTTCTCTACTGTTTTCATTGGGATTAACGCAATTATCCAAGGGCTACATCCAGCACCATCATCAAAACAAACCCTATCGTAACACCGATTGTGCCAATATTTGTATGTTCTCCGGACTGCGCTTCCGGAATCAATTCTTCCACGACGACATAAATCATGGCTCCTGCCGCAAACGAAAGAAAATAGGGAAGAAACGGAACAATAAATCCTGTCAGAAATATCGTGAGCAGTGCACCTACGGGTTCTACAAGTCCGGACAGCACACCATAGACAAAAGCCTTTTGTTTTGACATTCCGGAGCTGCACAGAGGCATCGATATAATCGCGCCTTCCGGGAAATTCTGTATCGCTATTCCTATCGCTAGCGCAAACGCACCGGCAATCGTTATTCCTGTATTCCCCATAAGTGCACCGGCAAATGTGACACCCACTGCCATTCCCTCCGGCAGATTATGAAGCGTCACCGCCAGTACAAGCATGGTTGATTTACCCAATTGGGATTTTACCCCTTCCGGTTTATCACTGTCTAAATGCAAATGCGGAATAATACAGTCAAGCAAAAGCAAAAACAACATTCCAAGAATAAAGCCTGTAGCAGCCGGAATCCATGCGATATGCCCCTGCTCCTGTGCCATCTCAATGGATGGAATCAAAAGTGACCACACGGAAGCGGCAATCATGACCCCCGACGCAAAACCAAGCAACAACTTTTCCAGTTTCCGATTCATACTTCCTTTCATCAAGAACACCATGGCAGAACCCAATGCTGTCCCCACAAAAGGTATACCAAGACCTGACCAAATCATTTTACATATCATCCCCATTCTGTTTTCAAGACAGCATATATCCTAATTATTCCCCTTATTCAGAATATATGCATTTTGTCAAACTTTGTCACACTACTCGCGCAATGCCGTAACCGGCACTACATACACACCATCCTCTCTGCGGTAGGCAGCACTGGAAAGTCCGCAAATCACGCACAAAATACGGGGCGGTTTTCCATCCGGTTCATTTTCGATTTCTTTTTTTATTTTTTTGAGTCCCTCTGCCGCCGCATCAATCTGGTTTGCACCTAATTTAATTTCAAATGCACACCACTCTCCATCTGCCAGCTCAATAACCGCATCGAGATATTCTTTCGGCAAACGCATTGCCCTATCTAAGGACATGCCGAGACTTGCAGGCCACCCACCCGTTAGAATATACTATAATCCGTAAGAGTTTGCAATACCAATCCGTGAGATTTTATGAAACCCATCCCATTAATTTTCCTATCCAGTACAGCATACCCAGCACCCAGCTACAAAAAACACCATATAAAATTACAGGGCCGGCAATCGTAAATATCTTGCAGCCAATGCCAAAGACCTGACCCTCTTTTTTAAATTCGATTGCAGGCGCCGCCACCGAGTTTGCAAAACCGGTGATCGGAACGAGTGTACCGGCACCGGCAAAATTTGCCAGTTTTTGATATAAATTAAATCCGGTAAATAAAATACTGAGAAAAATAAGAGATAATGTCGTGTACAAAGAAGCTGTGTCCTTCGACATGCCTGTTTTGATATACAGATCCGTCAGAAGCTGTCCCAGATCACAAATCAGCCCACCGATGACAAATGCCTTACACAAATTAATGAACCAGCTTTTTTTCGGTGTATTTTCTTTTACATATTCGTTGTAAATTTCCTCCCTCTTTTGCGGAGAGGGCTCATGAATAACTTCCCGGATATCTGTTTTTGTCTGATCTAACATATTTTAACCTCCATATTTTCAATAAAAAAATTGAAACAATGTTCCTGCTACTTTTCCCACAGCAACGGCAATTACCACTATCGGAAATCCCTCCCGCAACTGAATACGGTTTGTCATAATTGGAAATACACGTATCACCTCCGCGAGTGCCATGGCGAGACATCCGACAAACATTCCGGAAAACAGACCAATAGCGCACAGGAACAAGGAGGTGAGTGGAAGAGAAATCTGATATAAAATCCAGATATTGCCGAGGGCACCGCCCCAGATAATCGCCGCCTCATATAAATAAATGTGCTTACGCGTATGTGTACGGGTTGCCAACCTGGGAATAATACCGAGCATCGTGATAAATGCGAACACACCGGCAGCGACTGTCAGACCACTGCATAATCCGATAAATACCAATACAATCTGCCTAATTAACATCAATGGTATGTCCCTCCCTGGATGCGGCTGTGATCAAAGCCTTGTTTGCCTGCTCTTCATAATTGTGCATTTCTATCTGCAAAGGCGTCGGATCATCCTTTATCTGCTTCCGGCGGAAATGATTATAAAAAACAAGAATTCCAATCGGCAGCCCTATGGCGTAGGATAATTCCAATATGGATCCCCCCTGCTTCGACGTTCCCATTACCAGCTGATAAATTTTGTCAAACACATTGCTTACACTGACATCTTCATCGAATGTCATAATGGTAAAAGCAGCCCCGAAAAACACAATCAGGGAAACAAATATTGTCTTAACATATTCCCACGCTTTTGACTTTTCCTTCTTATCCGGCAGTTCCAAATCCACAACAAAATCACGTTCCCCAAGATTTTCGATGCGCAGCGCCGGATAAAATGTATGAATCCGCTCATAGACTTTGGCAATTGTAAACATTGTCTTCTGGGAACACTGTTCCGGCAGTGTATAAAAAATTTCTTTATTCAGTTTTTGGACAATAGATTTATTGGTACAATAAAGAGTACCGATATCCTGAAACGTAAGAGCTCTCTTTTTAACCGGGATATTCTGCTCAATTTTCACATACAATATATCTTCCATCTGCATTCTCCTTTACCAGCGTTCCCTGCTCTTTTTGACCGGGTACCTGTGAATCTGTTTTTTGATACTGATAGGCCAAAATGCCGGCAACTGCCAAAACAACAATGACAATGGTTAAAATACCGGCTTTTTTCATGTTTATCACGTCCCTTCGGTATTACCATTGCCAATTTTTATCCGATTATTCACGAATTGATATACATTTTGAACGCATTGTGCGTAAAATTTTCTTTTCCAGACGGCTTACCTGCACCTGACTCATCGATAGAAGTTCGGCAACCTGCGCCTGTGTTTTTTCTCCAAAATAGCGAAGCTCTATCAGTTCCCTTTCTTTTTCCGTAAGCTCCTTAAGAAGCTGTTCCAGCAAAAGCCGGTTTAAAACAACTTCACTCTCATCCGTTTCTGACGGTATCCGGTCCATAAGGGAAATTTCGCTCCCCTCTTTCTGGAAGACTGTTTTGTGGAGGGATTCCACCTCATTTCCGGCCTCTAACGCCATAACAATTTCCTCTTTTCCAAGTTCGGTGGCTGCGCTCAGCTCTTCCATCGTCGCTTCCCTGCCAAGCTTTCCTGCCAGTTCCTCTGCCGCACGTTTTACCTTCCATCCATTTTCTTTTAAACTGCGGCTTACCTTGACCATTCCATCATCTCGCATAAAACGTTTGATTTCCCCGGTAATTAGCGGAACTGCATATGTCGAGAATTTCACATCATATGACAGATCAAAATTATCGACGGCTTTTATGAGACCAATTGCTCCAATCTGCCCCAGATCCTCCGGGTCATATCCGCGTCCGGAAAAACGTTTTACAATACTGTACACCAATGCCATATTGTTCTTTATCACCTGTTCTCTTGCCAATTTATCCCCTGCTCGTGACTGCTTGATCAGTTCTATGGTTTCCATTGGCAGTCTCCCTTACGACAAATTAAATGCACTGTATATGGTTTTACGCATACACACTTTCGTCCCTTTCCCCGGGGCAGATTCTACTTCCAGCTCATCCATAAAAGCCTCCATAAAGGCAAAGCCCATACCTGAACGCTCCATTTCCGGCTTCGTTGTGTACAATGGCTCCATCGCTTTATTCACATCCGGAATTCCAACTCCTTCATCGATTACCTCAATCCATATCACATTCCCTTCTATCCTGCTATGTATCTGTATTTTCCCTTCTTTCCCGTCGTATCCATGAATAACTGCATTGGTAACTGCTTCCGAAACTGCCGTTTTCACATCTGCCAGCTCCTCCAGTGTTGGGTCAAGACGGCTGACAAATGCAGCGACAACCGTCCTTGCCAGTGCCTCGTTCTCCGAATAACTGTCAAAGATAAATGTAATCTCATTCTTCTTACTCATAATTTTTCTGTCCTTTCCTGATATTTAGGAATAATCCGGTACAGACCGGACATGGAAAAAATACGGTCCACACCCTCACCGATTCCCGTTACATAGGTTTGTCCTCCCAGATAACTCATTTTCCGGTAGCGTCCCATTACCATACCAATTCCGGAGCTGTCCATAAACGTCATGCCGGTAAAATCAAAAATCAGCACCTTCAAATTCCCTTTTTCAATCTGGGTATCGACGGTACGGCTAATCTGGACAGCCATATGATGATCCAGTTCTTCACTTATGTGCAAAATCAGGGTGGAGCCTTCCCGCTCCAACGAAAACTTTTCCATTTTCTATCCTCCAGTTTTTTATTTCTTTCTGTGCATAGAAAGTTTCTATACAATGAAAAAAGACCTGCCAAAAAAAGAATCTTTCTTCAGTAGGTCTTTTGACTTATCACATTCAATTTTATCAGTTGGTAGGAATTTACGAAAGCTCTGCCAGCCAGCTCTCTGCCTGGGAAGCAAAAGCGGTCGTATCATTTACTTCAATGGCCTTTTCATACCATTTCTTTGCTGTCTTTTTATTTTCTTTGCGCTGGTAACAGCGTCCCATATAAAGCATAGCTTCCTGATTGTTCTCATCCACTGCCAACACCTTTTTAAAGGTCGATATTGCCTGGTCATAAGAACTGTACATCTCATTCTTTCCGGTTGATACAAGAGAAGCTATCTCTGTCTCGGAAATGTTTCCTATTGTCGTATAAAGTTTTTTAGCCGATGCGCTCTTAAAATCTGATTTTTTACAGTCGGATACAGTTACTGCTGCCAGGATTTTATCGTTATCCATGTAATACTGGACACCCTTCAAAAGCTTTTCATAGCTTTCCAACTGCTTCTGCGCAGCCGTATCGCGGTCTTCCAACTGCTTATTCAAATTCTCCACTTCTTCTTTCAAAGAATTCCTCTCTTTTTCCAGAGTCGTAATCTTTGTCGACTGCACGGAAAGCTGCTCATTCGCATCTGACATCTGTCCGCCATCCACTCCGCCTTTCAGAAGTGTTGGGCGAATCAGGAAAAAACACACCGCAATACCAATAATCACACCAATAATTACCTGTATCACCGGCATCAATGACTTTTTCTCTTCTTTATAGGTTCCCACCGGTATAACATTCTCCAGGGAATCTTTTTTGGCAGCCTTTTTTGGTTGATTCTGGCTCTTCCACTCTGCGCTCTGCGCCCGGTTACCGATTTCCTGCAGATACCGTAGCGTGGTCGTATTATTAAAGTCAATTCTCCGGGCACGGTTCAGGCATTTTGCAGCCCTTCCATAATCTTCCGTATATATATATAACAATGCCAGCAGCTGCTGCGCCCGCACAAAATGCGGATTCAGGCTGACAACTTTTTTCAACTGAATAATTGCCAGATCTTCATTTCCGGCTTTCGCAGCGGATAAAGCCGCGTTATACTTCTTAATCGTCTGGTTTGTCGCATCCAGAGCCGTCTGGTTTTTCTGCAACGTTTCCATGAAATAATCGGCGAGATTTTCTTCCGGCTGCAGGTATTTACTTAACACCCATTCACTGAGTGCCGCAACCGTCTCACCCATCTCATAATAAACAAGTCCGAGAAGATTTCTGGCATTTGAATTTCTCTTATCGTATTGCAGACTCTTTTTTAATATAACAATTGCACCGGACAAATCCCTCACTTTAGCTTTTTCAAGTCCCATGTTGTAGTAACTGTTAGAAATCCGTCTCACGTAGTGGACAATTGCCAAATCCTGTCCACAAAAATTACACCGTGCTGTGTTATCCGAAACTTTGGCATCACATCTTGGACATCTCATGAATTTACTTTCCTCCATTTACTACAAGGTACCTTTGGCGTCCTGTATCAATTCCTTTACAATATCGGTCAAATCCGTTAAATTATTGTTATACACTACATCTTCCACTTTTTCTACATCCATGCTTGGCTGAAATTTTTCCAGCTCCTCTTCAAAATTCAGCATCCCAACCTCCATTTCAAACTGCCTTAAACTCGATTCACTTACCATAATACCGACTTTCAAAAGAAAAAGCAAGTAGGAAATATAGTAAATCGGATATCCCTGTCGCAATTATTCGACACAGATTCTACATTTCCTGCCTGCTCTTATCGTTTGTGTCTGTTTTCTTACGCCTGTAACTGTTCCAGGCGTTCTTTTACCTGTGCCATCATACCTTTATATTTCTCAAGTTTTTCTCTCTCTTCGGCTATTTTAGCTTCCGGTGCCTTGTTTACAAAGTTTGGATTTCCAAGCATTCCCTCGGAACGTTTCAACTCTCCGGCAAGTTTTTTCTCTTCCTTCTTCAGACGCTCGATTTCTTTTTCAATGTCGACCAGCTCTGCAAATGGAATGTAAATGGTGCCGTCTGCAATCACAACAGATACCGCATCGTCTGCCACGCCTGTTTTGTCACTCTGGAAAGCCACATCACTTGCCAGACCGAGTGTAGCAAAGAATACTTTATTTTCTTCAAAAATATCCAGAACATCCTGTTTCTCTGAAACTACAATGACAGATGCTTTTTTACTTGGCGGAACATTCATCTCACCTCGGATATTACGGATTCCCTTTACTGCTTCCTTGATTCGTTCTACCTTTGCCTCGTCTTCTGCAAAGTTGCGCTCCTCTGTATACACCGGCCAATCCGATACCATAATGGAATCCTCTTCATCATCCATTAGGGTACAGTAAATTTCTTCTGTAATAAACGGCATATATGGATGCAGCAGTTTCAACGCATCAATCAGAACCGCCTTCAGCGTGTAGAGAGCAGCAGCCTTTGTCTCATCCGTCTCACTGTAGAGACGTGGTTTTACCATCTCAATATACCAGTCACAGAATTCTTCCCAGATAAAGTCATAAATCTTCTGCACCGCAATGCCGAGGTCAAAAGTTTCCATCAGAGCGGTAACATCCTTTGCCAGATGATTGACTTTGGAGAGTATCCACTTGTCTGCCTGTGTAAACTGCTCCGGCTTCACGTCAGTATAATCCAGCCCCTCATTCTGCTCAAAATTCATCATGATAAAGCGGGATGCATTCCATACTTTATTCGCAAAGTTACGGCTTGCCTCGACACGCTCCCAGTAGAAACGCATATCATTCCCCGGCGCATTTCCTGTCACAAGAGTGAGGCGCAGCGCATCCGCACCATATTTATCGATAACTTCCAGCGGGTCAATACCGTTTCCAAGGGATTTACTCATCTTACGTCCCTGGGAATCGCGCACAAGTCCGTGAATCAAAACGGTATCAAACGGAACCTGACCTGTGTGCTCCAATCCGCTGAACATCATACGCATAACCCAGAATGGAATAATATCATATCCGGTTACCAGTGTATTGGTCGGATAGAAATATTTCATCTCTTCTGTCTTATCCGGCCATCCGAGAGTTGAGAACGGCCACAGCGCGGAACTGAACCATGTATCCAGTGTATCCGGATCCTGTCGCATCGGTTTTCCACACTTCGGACAAACCGCTTTGTCTTCTTTTGTTACAACAATCTCTCCACAGTCATCACAGTAAAATGCCGGGATCTGATGCCCCCACCACAACTGACGGGAAATACACCAGTCACGTATATTTTCAAGCCAGTGGAAATAGGTTTTGCTGAAGTGTTCCGGTACAAATTTGGTCCTTCCATCCTTAACTGCCTCAATCGCAGGGCCGGCAAGCGGTTTCATCTTCACAAACCACTGCATGGATACACGAGGTTCTACCGTTGTTCCGCAACGGTAGCACGTTCCTACATTATGGTCATGGTCTTCCACTTTCACAAGAGCTCCCTCAGCCTCGAGATCAGCAACAATTGCCTTTCTTGCCTCGTATCGGTCCATGCCTGCATATTTTTCATAATCATCAACTATCTTCGCGTCATCTGTCAGAACATTAATGACCGGCAGATCATGGCGAAGACCTACTTCGAAGTCATTCGGGTCATGTGCCGGTGTGATTTTTACAACACCGGTTCCAAATTCCATGTCAACATAATCGTCTGCAATGAGTGGAATCTCGCGGTGTACCAGCGGAAGAACAAGCATTTTCCCTACGAGATCCTTATAGCGTTCATCCTTTGGATTTACCGCCACGGCGGTATCGCCAAGCAGTGTCTCCGGACGGGTAGTTGCCAGATTGATGTACCCGCTGCCGTCTGCAAACGGATAACGCAGATGCCAGAAATGCCCTTTCTGATCCTCGTACTCTACCTCTGCATCCGAGATGGATGTCAGACAGTGCGGACACCAGTTGATAATTCTTTCCCCACGGTAAATAAGCCCCTTATTATAAAGGTTGACAAAAACCTCTTTCACCGCCTTATTACATCCCTCATCCATGGTGAATCTCTCGCGATCCCAGTCACAGGATGATCCCATTTTCTTCAACTGGGAGACAATGCGTCCACCATATGTTTTTTTCCAGTCCCATGCACGCTCCAGAAATTTCTCGCGGCCGATATCCTCTTTTGTCAGCCCCTCTTCCTTCATCGCCTCGACAATTTTTGCCTCTGTGGCGATAGAAGCATGGTCAGTTCCTGGCATCCACAGTGTCTCAAAGCCCTGCATGCGTTTGAAACGGATAATAATATCCTGTAACGTATTGTCCAGAGCATGTCCCATGTGAAGCTGTCCGGTAATGTTTGGCGGCGGAATCACAATCGTATATGGCTTTTTATTTGCATTTACTTCTGCATGAAAATATTTTTTGCTAATCCATTTTGTGTACAATCGGTCTTCGATTGCTTTCGGATCATAGTTTTTTCCCAGTTCTTTCTTCATGATAATCTTGTCAACCTCTCTAAATCATAGTTAATTAAACTATAAGCGAAAGCGCAAAAATTGTCAAGATGCGCAGCCGCAAATCCTCTCTAATGCGACATAATCTCCTTCCACTTCCGGTTATAGCGCTCATCCGCTTCTTCTCCCAGATAAGTAAACACCTCACAGTTCCTAAGGGATTTCAGATCCGGGAACGCAATCTCACTCTCCCGGTATTCCTTCTCCTCTATGAGTGCACGCCCGGCAGAACTCGGAATGGAATACGTGATATAATCAAAGTTTCGTTTCATCACTTCCGGACGACTGAGGAAGTTGAGAAATTTCTCCGCATTTTCTTTATTTTCTGCCCCTTTCGGAATGACCCAGGAATCCATCCACAGATTACTGCCCTCTTTTGGTATCACAAACTCCAGATCCGGATTGGATTCCTGACAGGTCAGTGCCTCACCGGAATAAATGACACCGATAGCAGCCTCGCCAGCGATCATCTTATCTCTCACTTCGTCTACTACATATGCCTGAACTACACCGGAATCCTTCTGCTCAAGCAGTTTCTGTTTGGCCTGTTCAAGCTCATTTTCGTCCGTAGAATTGAGGGAATAACCGAGATACTTCAGAGCGACACCAAAGGCATCCCTTACACTTTTCTGCATCAGTATATTATCTTGATATTTCGTATCCCAGAGCACTCCCCAGCTGTCAATCGTTTCCTTTACCATTTTTTTGTTGTACAGAATTCCGACGGTTCCCCACAGATATGGCATACTGTACGAGTTACCCTCGTCATACGCTCTCGCAAATTCCCAGTATTCCTCATCGATATTATCCGCATTCGGAATATTTTTCCAGTTTATATTTTCCAGAAGTCCCTCATCTGCCATTTTCTGAATCATATAATCAGAAGGACACACAAGATCATAATTGGCTGCACCTTTGGCAATAATCGGATACATCGATTCATTGGTCTCAAACTCGTCATAGGTTACCTCAATGCCGGTCTCCTCTTCAAATTTCTCGATAAGCTCCGGTTCGAGATATTCTCCCCAGTTATAAATATTCAACTTGTCCGTACTCACCGGTTTTGTCCGGTTATATCCAATCACAAGAAAAACGGCAAAAACTGCGATACCGGCTGCTGCCACATAGTAGTGGACTCTCCCTGTCCGGACCACAACTTCTTTTTTCTGCTTTGCTTCCTGATGACGGTTGTAAAAAATCAGAAGTACAAATACCGTAACAAACAATATCGTCGAAAGCGCATAAATCTCCGGACGGATACCCTTTTTCTGTTCGGTATAAATCAAAGTGGACAAGGTATCCACTCCGACACCTTTTGTAAAATGTGTGATCACAAAGTCATCCAGCGACATCGTAAATGACAGAAGAAATCCGGTCAGCACACTTGGCAGTATATCCGGAAATATCACTCGCCAGAACGCATACGGTTTTGACGCTCCCAAATCAAGCGCAGCCTCATATGCGCTTGTATTGAGCTGACGCAGCCTCGGTGCCACACTCAGAATGACAAACGGGAGATTAAACGTGATATGGGCAATGAGTACGCTCGAAAATCCCATCGTGTAGTCTATTGCAATAAACAAAAGCATCAGGGATATACCGGTCACAATATCGGCATTCAGCATCGGAATATTGGTAATCGCCATAAACACCGTTTTTTTCCATCGTTTCATCTGGTTTATGGCAAACGCCACCAGTGTTCCAAACAGAGTTGCAATCAGCGCTGACAAAAGCGCCAGTATCAGCGTCGTAAAAAGGGCATTTAAGATTGTCCGGTCCTGAAGCAGACTCTCATACCATTTCAGACTGAAACCTGCCCATTTTCCCCGCGTCTTTGATTTATTAAAAGACAGTACAATTAACGTCAGAATCGGCAGATACAAAAAAAGGAAGATCACAACGAGATACAGTTTTTCCACTACACGGGTAAACCGGTTTCTTTTTACCATATACCTGCCCCCTCTCCATTTTTATCATACTTGGACATAAGTGCCATACTGACAAGGACAATAACCATCAAAACAAGTGACAACCCCGAACCGAGATTCCAATTATTTGCCGTAGTAAATTCCTGCTCAATCACGTTGCCAATCAGAAGCACTTTGGCTCCTCCAAGCAGATCTGAGAGCACAAATGTTGTCAGTGCAGGCACGATTACCATTGTGCTTCCACTCACAATCCCCGGCAGTATCATAGGAAGTGTAATCCGCCGCATCGTCTGCCACCAGCCGGCTCCCAGATCTTTTGCAGCATCAAATGTATCCTGACTGATCTTGGCAAGCGCATTGTAAATCGGAAGCACCATAAATGGGAGGTAATTGTACACCATTCCCAGTACAATCGCCCCCTCCGTATTGATCATATTCTGAGCCGGAAGTCCAAAAAAATTCAAAATCTGGTTAATGACACCGCTCTTTTCGAGAAGCGACTGCCACGCTATCGTACGGAGCAGAAAATTCATCCACATCGGAAGAATAAATACAAAAATAATAAAGCCACTGCTTTTTATATGCAGTCCCCGGATTACCATCGCTAACGGCAGGGCAAGCAAAAAGCAGATAACCGTACAGATCACGGAAAGTCGTATGGAAGTCCAAAGTGCTTTCCGGTGAATCGGGTCAGCTATACTGAGAACGTTATCCCAAGTAAACGAACCGTTCTTTGTCGTAAATCCATAGTATGCCATAATTAAAAGGGGCACAATGACAAAAATTGCCATCCAGATGACATACGGAAAAGAAAAAACACCCATTTTCTTCTCATTCTTCATCGTGCAGAACCTCCTCTGCCGAATTTTCCGGTTTTTTCATAATCTGTATATTAAACGGATCTACAAACAGTCCGACTTCGGAACCGACCTCCGCCATTTTCGTACTGTGAACAAGCCAGATAAAGCCAAGCGCCTCTACCTCCATCTCGTAGTGAACCCCTTTGAAAATCAGGGAGACAACTTTTCCCCGTATTGTCCCGTGCTCCGGCTCCACCAAAATCATATCCTCCGGACGAATCACGACATCCACCGGATTATTCTCACCGAAACCAACATCTACACAGTCAAACTCCTGTCCCTGGATATTTACCTTTTTATCCCGCACCATAATTGCAGACAACAGATTGCTGTCACCGATGAAGTCCGCAACAAAGGCATTCTGAGGTTCGTTGTAAATATCTTCCGGCGTTCCGACCTGCTGTATATATCCCTGATTCATGACAACAATCCGGTCTGACATCGTCAGTGCCTCTTCCTGGTCATGCGTGACATATACAAAAGTAATCCCGAGCTCTTCCTTCAGACGAATCAGCTCGTACTGCATCTCCTGGCGGAGTTTGAGATCGAGCGCCCCCAGAGGCTCATCCAGCAAAAGAATCTTTGGTTCATTGACAATCGCCCTTGCAATCGCAATCCGTTGCTGCTGTCCGCCGCTTAAGGAATCCGGCATGCGCTTTTCAAACCCCTCCAGATTCACCAGCTTTAATGCATATTTTATTTTATCTTCGATATAGGTCTTCGGCTTTTTCTTTATTTTCAAACCAAATGCAATATTTTCTGCGATATTCATATGGGAAAATAGGGCATATTTCTGAAAAACCGTATTGATCGGCCGTTTATTTGCCGGTACGTGGGCAATGTCCGTTCCATTTAACAAAACCTGCCCCTCATCCGGCGTCTCAAATCCTCCCATAATACGTAACGTAGTCGTTTTCCCACAGCCACTTGGTCCAAGCAGGGTGACAAATTCGTTCTCATGTATTTCCAGATTCAACCGGTCCAAAATCATATCTCCATCAAAGGATTTGGATATATCTTTCAGTTCAATCCATTTTTCAGCCATTCGTTACTCACTCTTTCTGTCTCTGTATTTCTCACCTTTGTAAGAAAGTGAATCTGTGGGTATCATACCACAAAACATTACTTTCTTCTACCTTTTTCTGATTAAATTTTTCATCATTTCCACTTTTGCTTTCTCCTGCGGATTCATATCCTTCGTGAGGATTTCCATTAAAACTCGGATTTCCTCCTGGGTAAACGACTGGTTATGCTGCTTGAGTTTTTTCGTGGCAGCCATGAGTAAAGGCGCTGCATCCTTGAGTTCTTTTCCCGTCATATTTTCTGCCAGTTCCTTCATCACTTCGATTTTTACCGGATGCATAGTTTTAAAAATATCATATTGTTCAAATATCGACTGGCTCATCTTCTTTTTCTCCTTCTCCCGGTTCTTCCGGCCGGCTCTGCATCATGGACATCATAGCAGTCATGGAATCTACCATTTCCTGCTGTTCCGGCGGGATCATGGTTTTGAGCATGGACATCATATCCGGTGACGGCATCCCCATAAAAGGATCCTGACCGCCCGGATTTTCATCCGTCACTTCTCCTTCTGTGCTTCCCGGGAAGTTCTGCGCCGCACTCTGCATTTCCTGCATCGCCTGTACCAGCTGCATCATTTCCATCATCCGGCGCATCTGGAAAAACTGCAGGAAAATATCCAGAATTTTTCGATCTCTACCCGCTGCAAAAGGACGGACAGCCTGAAGAAGTCCTTCCATATCTATTTTCTCACCAATCTCCACATCCAAAAAAGGGATAGCCGCTTTAAGAACTTTCACACTGTGATTATTCTGCATACGGCTATCCCATTCCATCATAATCTTCCCTGCCTTCAAACCAAACGGTTGCTTTTATTTTCTATTAATCTATGCAGGAAGAATGAATTTTATGAAGCATGAACTGTCAGTGTCAACAGACATTAGTATTTCATGCGGTCCAATGTCATATTGCTTAATACCTCTTCCAGATATTTATCGGCCAGAAATTTTGCCATTGGAAGATTCATATCCAGATAATTTCCACATTCGTTTGGTGCGGCACCCGGCACGTCACCTTCAAAAGTGCGGATGAATTCAAACATCTCTCGTACTAACGGAATAATATCATCGGATTCGTAATCGCCTGCCAGAATCAGATAAAATCCGGTGCGGCATCCCATCGGTCCAAAATAGACAATTTTTTTCCCCATCGTCTTATGGTTGCGCAAAAAAGTCGCTCCCAGATGTTCAATCGTGTGTATTTCCGCGGTATTCATCACCGGTTCATAGTTCGGACGGGTCATCCGGATGTCGAATGTTGTCACAATATCATGTCCGGTACTGTCCTTCCGGCTCACATACACACCGGGAAGTAATCTCATATGATCTACTGTAAAGCTCGCAATTGTTTCCATTTACTATCCCTCATTTCCTTTCTATATTGCAACGAACCAGCCCACATATTTTCTCACAGGCTGTTCCGTCATCTCTTCCGTTATATTTTTTGCCAAATGCCAGGTAACGCTCCTGATAATCCGCTGATTCATAAGTGCGGATGCTATTGATAAGCTGCGTCGTAGTCTTACAGACCGGTCCCGGCATCTCTGCTTCATAATCAAAATAAAATCCTCTGAGTTCGTCCCGGTATTTTTCCAGGTCATATGCAAAAAAATACATGGGGCGCTTTAATATACTGTAATCAAACATCACGGATGAATAATCGGTAATGAGTCCATCTGCGACTAAAAATAATTCGGCAATATCCCTGCTCTGGTCGAATGTATACACAAAATTTTCATATGGAGTCCAGTCAACGGCATCCATAATCAGATAATGATACTTGACAATCATCACATATTCGCCGTCAAGCGCACTCATCATATCATCAAACGATAGCTCCGGACGAAACTGATATCCGTTTGCATCCGAAAATTCGTCATCACGCCAGGTAGGAGCATAGAGCAGTATTTTTTTATCTTCCGGAAGTCCCAGTTTCTTTTTCAAATTCCGGATATGTTCCGGTGTATTGCCATGAAACAACACATCGTTTCTCGGATATCCGATTTCCAGCATTTCGCCGTGAAAATCAAATGCCCTCCGGAAAATTTCCGTCGAATATGGATTCTGTGAAATCAGATAATCCCATGTACGAACATTTTCAGCAAAACTTTTTTTGTAGGTTTCAATTCCGGTCTCGCCAGACATAAAGACATCATCCAAGTCAAGCGCCAGTTTCTTCAGTGGCGTTCCATGCCACGTCTGGATGTACAGAGTATTTTCCCGTCTTTTTAAAAACTGTGGCTGCCTGCTGTCAAAAATCCAGACACCGGCAGTTGCCATATAATACAGGTAGCGAAACCGTTTCATCGGCACCTGCATACATGCTCCCGGTATCGGATAAGGAGTCTTTTCATAAAACCAGATGCATTCCCACTTCTCGTCCAGCCCCTGTGATACCATATACTCATATATGGCACGGGGATTTCCGGCATAGCTTTTCCCTACACCGCTGTCAAAGACAATCCGGCACTTCTTTACCGGCAGGCATACACATATCAGGCGATATACAAGAATCATGGCCTTTTTTGCCAGCTTATATAGTTTCCTGCTCATAAAAGTTTTTCCCGCTCTCCAAACACTTTCTCAATAATGCGCTCTGACGCATGTCCGTCATCCACGCTGCAGAAACGCTCATAGAACTGCTCATAACGTTCGCTGTACTTCGTATTAATCTCATCCATATTCTTCAGTGCCTCTACCAGTTCTTCATTGGTGTGAAGCAGTGGTCCCGGCAGTTCTTTTTCCATATCAAAGTAGATTCCGCGAATCTCATCCGCATACGAATCAAGATCATATACAAAGAACAACATCGGTCTCTTCAGATTTGCAAAATCAAAAAATACCGAAGAGTAGTCTGTAATGCATATATCGGATGCCAGATAAAGTCTGGATACATCCTCGTACTGACTTCCATTGTAAACAAATCCCTCATACTCAGACAAATCAAGGATATCCGCAATATGATAATGGGTTCGAAGCAATATTACACTGTCTTCTGAAAGCTCTTTCCTCATCAGGTCAAGATCCATCGCCAGTTCAAACTTGTAACGTCCCTTGCCATAAAACTGGTTATCCCGCCAGGTCGGTGCATAGAGAATCACACGCTTGTCCTCCGGAATTCCGAGCTCTCTTTTTACTTCAAGTGCGATTTCGTCTTTATTGTCCGCATACAGGATATCATTTCTTGGATAACCATACTCTAATATTTTCTCTCTGTCGAGAATAAAGGCACGCTCAAATACATCCGTGGAAAAACGATTTGCAGAAACCATATAATCCCAGTCACGGCTCTGGTCATAAAAGACCATCTTATGATCCTGGCTTGCCGCCTGGATATCGTCGAGGTCAAATACCAGCTTTTTAAGGGGGGTACCGTGCCATGTTTCCAGGAAAACGACACCGGAGCGTTTCTTATTCCATGCCGGCTGGCGCACATTAAAAATACGGTAGCCACACCGGGAAGCATAGTATACATAACGAAGGCTGTTGCGCTTCACTCTCGTATGCTTTCCTGTTTTTGCCAGTGTGTCGGATTTCTGGTTCAGTACCCAGATATAGCGGTATTTATCACCACGGGTTTTCTGGAGGTATTCATACAGATATTTCGGGCTGTCCGAGTAACTCTTTCCAAAAAAACTCTCGATCAGAACCCAGTCTTTGCGCAGTGACATCTTCTTAAAAATTTTCTTTTCCAGAGCGCGATACCATTGCAGTCTGCTTCCGAAAATTCCTTTCTTTTTGCGCTTCCATCTGGCAAATCCGATGACCGGTTTTGTCATACGGTATTTCCCTTTGCGCACAAGCCCCAGTTCAAGACGCTGCAAAAAGGAAAATCCGCTCATCTGCTCTTTCCAATCCGGTATTTTCTGTAATTCTTTTGTATATCCTCTGGCAATCGCTCCCTTTATCCGGGCAGGGAATTTGTCTCTGCAAAAATGTAAGAGCTGACGTTCGAGACATTCTCTCAGCGCAGTATCCTGTGGTTCGACAAATTCCATTGCACTACGGTACGCTTCCAGATATTCGCGGCCTTTCTTCGGACGTTTTTTTTGGCACAGTGCCGGATAATGGATGCTGTCGTTGCGGTGACGCCATACATAAATACTGTCCCCATTTATCCACACAGAGTCTCCCGCAAGCTTCAATGCCCGGACAACAAAACGGGCATCGCTGTAGTAAGTATTTCCCTCATCAAATACGATTTCATTTTCCAGAAGAAAATCTCTGTTTATGAGTAAATGCTGCGCAGAAAACATTACTCGGAATCTCTGCTTGAGGATTTCTCCCTCTACCCTCTGAATCCCTTGAATCTGCGTTTCCTTACGCGCTTTTTCCAGAGAGAAATTAGCCGGTTTAAACCAACTGCTATATTTATTTCCGGTCGTAATCTGCGCCTGTTTCTCCTCTGCCAATTCAAGTAGCAGCGGCAATGCATTTTCCAATACATAATCGTCGCAGTCAATAAAATACACATATTTTCCGGTTGCTTTTTTTATTCCCAGATTACGACAGCTTGCCACTCCATACGGTGAGGCTTTATAGCTTTTCTCCTCATATTCATCGGCAGGTTCTGCTTCGTCCGGTTCATGCTCCTGTTGTTTTGGCGGCAGTTCATCCACTGCATTGTATACAGTTACATATGCTTTTTCCTTAACCGAATCCGGTACCGGTTCACCATCCTTGTCATTGACAACGATAATTTCATATTCAGACAGTCCCTGGGATGCAAGCGTTTGTACACAATCTTCCAGATAAGCCTGTCCTTTCAGATATGGAATAATAATACTTACTTTAGCCATTTCGCACTCTCCTATTTTTTGAATACCGTTTCAACAACTTTTTTGGTAGCATTACCATCTTCCCATCCACAATATTTTTCACAGAATACACTGTATTTATCCTTATACTTTTCCTCAATCTCCGGCAGGTTCCGAATCGCATCCAGGATTTCATCCGTATCGAATAGCATTGGTCCCGGCAGTTCTTCTTCCACATCCATATAAAATCCGCGAAGAACGCTCTGATACTTATCCAGATCATAAGTAAAGAAAAGCATCGGGCGTCTCAGATTCGCATAATCGAAGAATACGGAAGAGTAATCCGTAATCAGTATATCTGATATCAGATATAATCTTGCGATATCATTATATTTACTTACGTTATAAGCAAATCCCTCATACGGTGTCAGGTCGAGGAAATCCACGATAAAATAATGGGTTCTGAGAAGCAACACATACTCATCGCCGATTTCTTTCTGCATTTTCTCCATATCCAGTTTCAAAGTAAATTTGTACTGGGCATGGTCATAAAATTCATCATCACGCCAGGTCGGTGCATACAGAATCACTTTCTTGTCAACCGGAATTCCAAGCTCTTTTTTTATCTCTAATGTTAAATCTTCTTTTTCTTTATCTTTGAGGTACAAAATGTCATTTCTCGGATAACCGGTCTCTAGCATTTTTCCATCATACATAAAGGCGTGGCGGAAAATATCTTCTGAAAACTGATTTGGTGCAACCAGATAGTCCCAGGAACGTGTCTGTGTATAAAACTGTTTTTTGTATAACGGTGAAGCGGTCGTCACCTCATCCATATCAAATACCAGTTTCTTCAGCGGTGTTCCATGCCACGTTTCAAGGAAAACATTTCCTTTCCTCTTGATAAAGTAAACCGGCTGTCTTCCGTTAAACACATGATATTTGGCTCTTGCCATGTAATAATAGTACCGGAGACTGAACCGTTTTGCCCGCTTACACGGGAACGGCATTTTCTCTTTCTGCCGGTTATTCAGAATCCATACAAACTGATACTCTCCCGGATAGTGTTTTCCGAGATACTCATAAATATATTTGGGACTGTCCGAATAATTTCTCCCAAAAAAGCTCTCGAATATCACCATATTGTCTACCATTTTCATCCGGGCAAATACTTTGCGGTACAGATATTTCTTACATGCCGCACGGCTTTTCATCAGTCTTCCAAGCGTCTGGATAGAACTGTGATGCTTCACCTTTTTGGCAATCTCAGCCGGCTGATGCGTAAAGGAATAGCGAATGAGCTTTCTCGTATAATGTCTTGCATGCTTTATGACATCCGGCGATAATGTGCGCAGACATTCGAGCGCATCTTTATGTATGGCATCGCTATCCTTCCTGGAACCGTCAACATAAAATTTGCTCACCCGCGTCACATAATAACGAATAAATTTTCGGTCAAATGAAAGTTTCGCCCTTGGTTCTTCCGTATGAGCTGCCAGAAGCGGCTCAAGTTCAAGATATATTTTTGTTATTTCCTCAATCCGCTTTTTAGGGTCGGAAATCTGGCTCACTGCCGGCAGATTAACCGGGTCATTATGGCGTCTCTGAATGTACACGCGCTGTTTTAACTCCATCGGATTTTCAGCCGCGCAGAAAGCACGGATGACAAAGGATACATCGGAAGCATACACAACTTCCTCGTCAAAACGGATTCCTTTTTCTTCCAGAAAATTCCGGTCAAACAAAACACCTAACACCGATATGCCCTGTAATGTACCGTCTGCATGAAGCTTGTGGATATACACACGATACCAGTGGTGCTCATCCGTCAAAACTTCTGTTTCTTCCGGCTCTTCTTCCTGGCTGTCTCCGTCCTCTTCCTCTTCCTCTTCCTCGTCCTTTTCATCTCCCGTCATTTCCTGGCCTTTGTCATAAAAGAATTTCCTGCCATACCAGGTTTTGCGGCGTTTGGAAAATACCAGTTCTGCTCCCCCTGCCCGAGAAAGAAGCTCTTCCAGAGCAAATGGCTCCAGATAATCATCACAGTCCAAAAACAGAACATATTCACCTTTGGCATTTGAAAGTCCCAGATTTCTTGCAGCGGCAACCCCCTCTTTTCCTTCCAAAACAATAACGGTCAAAGGAAATGAAGTTTCCGTTGTCTTAAGATTTTCTACCTGTTCCGGCGTACACCGGTCACAGACTATGATTGCTTCAAAATCTTTTTCCGACTGCTCTTCCAGACTAACCAGGCAATCTCCTATATATTTTTCCTCGCCATGATACGGAATAATAATGCTAACTTTCACGATTAACCCTCCAGTGGATTTTATTTCACTACAATGTTAATAATACGTCCCGGGACATAAATTTCTTTGACAACAGTCTTTCCATCCAGCTTATCCGCAACGGCTTCTTTTCCGGCAGCCAGTGCCTCATCCTTCGTTGCGTCAATTGCCAGTGCCACAGTTGCACGTACTTTTCCGTTTATCTGTACACCGATTTCCTGAACCTTTTCTACTGTCTTTTCCTCATCGAATTCCGGCCAGGTAGTCTGATACAGCCTACCACCATAATTCAGTTCTTCCCAGAGTTCCTCCGTGATATGCGGTGCAACCGGGTTCAAAAGAATCAACAGGGTTTTGAATTCACCACGGGTCACTTTTCCGGTCTTGTAAAATTCATTGATCAAAGCCATCATCGCCGCAATTGCAGTGTTATATTTCAGGGTTTCAAAATCATTGCTTACCTTTTTAATGGTCTGGTGCATTTTGGTTTCCATTTCTTTGGAATATCCTTCTTCCTCTGTCACCATATCTTTTAATTTCCAGACACGTTCCAGGAAACGGCGGCATCCCTTTACGCCATCATCTGACCAGGCAGCCGCTGCATCAAACGCACCGATGAACATCTCATAGGTACGCAGAGTATCCGCACCATAATCATTTACGATATCATCCGGATTGATTACGTTGCCGCGGGATTTACTCATTTTCTCGCCGTTTTCTCCCAAAATCATACCATGGGAAGTACGCTTCTGATACGGCTCTTTTGTCGGCACAACACCCTGATCATAAAGGAATTTGTGCCAGAAACGGGAATACAAAAGATGCAGCGTCGTGTGCTCCATTCCTCCGTTATACCAGTCAACCGGCAGCCAGTATTTCATGGCTTCTTTTCCCGCCAGAGCCTCTTTGTTTTCCGGATCTATATAGCGCAGGAAATACCAGGAAGAACCAGCCCACTGTGGCATCGTATCCGTCTCACGCTCTGCCTTACCGCCACAGCATGGACATGTGGTCTCTACCCATGAACGAATTTTAGCAATCGGAGATTCACCGTTGTCCGTAGGTTCATAGTTATCTACTTCCGGAAGTTCCAGTGGAAGTTCTTCTTCCGGAACCGGAACATAACCGCATTTTTCACATTTTACAATCGGAATTGGCTCTCCCCAGTAACGCTGTCTGGAAAATACCCAGTCACGCAACTTGAAGTTTTTCTTAGCCGTTCCAACATTTTCTTTTTCCAGCCACTCAATAATCGCCTTTTTCGCCTCTTCTACAGACATTCCGGTGAGGAATCCGGAATTCACAAGAGTACCTGTCGCCACATCGGTAAATGCCTCTTCCTCAACATTTCCACCCGCGATCACCTCAATGATTGGCAGATTAAATTTCTTCGCAAACTCCCAGTCACGTGTGTCATGGGCCGGAACTGCCATAATCGCACCGGTTCCGTAGCTCATCAGTACATAATCCGATACCCAGATCGGAATTTCTTTTCCGTTTACCGGATTGATTGCACTGAGACCATTTATCGCTACACCTGTCTTGTCTTTGGCAAGTTCTGTCCTCTCAAAATCTGATTTTCTTGCCGCCATTTCACGATATTCCACAATAGCATCCCAGTTTTTGATTTCGTCTTTGTATTTATCAAGGTATGGATGCTCCGGCGAAACAACCATATACGTAACACCAAACAATGTATCCGGTCTTGTTGTATATATGCGAAGTTTCTCTTCTTTATCTTTTAACGCAAAATCCACTTCTGCACCATGAGACCGTCCAATCCAGTTTTTCTGGGAAACCTTGACACGTTCTATATAATCCAGTCCCTCTAAATCGTCAATCAGTTTGTCCGCATATTCTGTGATTTTCAGCATCCACTGGCTCTTTACCTTGCGCACTACCGGGCTTCCACAGCGCTCACACACGCCGTTGACAACCTCTTCGTTCGCAAGACCACATTTACAGGAAGTACACCAGTTAATCGGCATCTCCGATTTGTAAGCAAGTCCGGCCTTAAAAAGCTTGAGGAAAATCCACTGTGTCCATTTGTAATATTCCGGATCTGTTGTGTTCACTTCGCGTTCCCAGTCAAAAGAATACCCAAGTGCCTGAAGCTGAGCCTTGAAACGTGACACATTTTTCTTTGTCACCTCTTTTGGGTGAATCTTATTTTTAATGGCATAGTTCTCCGTTGGAAGTCCAAACGCATCCCATCCCATCGGATAGAGGACATTGTATCCCTGCATTCTGCGCTTACGGGCAACAATATCAAGCGCTGTATACGGGCGGGGATGTCCTACATGAAGTCCCTGACCCGAAGGATACGGGAACTCCACCAGCGCATAATATTTCGGTTTGGAATAATCGTCTGTTGCGCGGAATGCTTTCTCATCCTCCCAGATTTTCTGCCATTTTTTCTCTATTTCTTTCGGATTATAACTTCTACTCATTTTCTTCCTCCTGTTTTTGTGCCTCTGCGGCAGCTACTACAATCTGTACTTTCATATCCGGTGCTGTACCGTTCCATCCCTGTGGTAGTGCAACCGTTCCTGCCGCCTCATAGATACCGGCCTGCATCGGGTCATAACCGCTTCCATCCCAGGTCACAGCCGCGGATGCCTGATTTCCAAACTTATCCTCTATCGTCACACTCTCCGGCAGTTGTTCTTCCACAACAGTCCATGGAGAACCACTGGCTACTGTCACCGGCTGCGGTGTTTCTGTCACCACCCGGTCAAAGAGATAACTGATTACAATCACATATTTCGCTTTCTTACCGCTGCCATCCATCGCCTTTGCCGTGATTGTTACCGTTCCCGGCTTCAGTGCCCGGACACTGCCGGATTCACTCACCGTGGCAACTGAAGGGTCACTGGATGTATAGCTTACCTTCCTGTTTGTCGCATCCGATGGTGTCACAGTTACACGTAACTGCATGGCATTTCCCACATCCAGGGTAGAACCTGCTGCGGAAAGCGAAACCTTTGTCACATACTGGCGAACCTTAATCTTACAGGTCGCTTTCGTGCCGGAACCATCGGCAGCCTTTACCGTAATCGTAGCATTCCCGGCCTTCTTTGCCTTTACCACGCCATTCTTTGTCACGGTAGCAACAGACTTATTTGATGAACTGTAGACAACCTGTTTCGAAGTGGCGGATGCCGGTTTAATCTTCTTCACCTTTAATGTGAAACTCTTTTCACTTGCTTTTCCACCCAGATAAAGTGTTTTCGTTTTGCTGTTCAGGGTAATGGAGCTTACTTCCACTGCGGAAAGCACTTTATAAACAACCGTTTCCTTTGCCTTCCGTCCGATTTCATCAGTAACTTTGTAGACAACTTTATATTTGCCCGGCTTTTTCGTATCTATCTTTTTTACCTTTTCATAGGCAGATTGTGCATCCATCTTATATGAAATGTCCAGCTTTAGCAGCTTTTTGGCGTTAAATCCGGTTGTATTTTTTACGATTACTCCCTTTTTCGGGTTGAATTTACTTCCATAATCTATGTTCTTTGCCTTCACTCCTGTTATGGACGGTTTCTTTTTCGCATACGGATTTGCCGGATCCGGATCCGTAGGATCCCATCCGCTGTAGCCGCTGACCTTAATTGCTTTGGGTTTGCCAAGAGGTCCCGGCTTGGCAGAATTATAAATTACGACTTTTGTTCCGGAAGGACATTTATCATAAATCCATTTGGCATCTGCAACGGTCAGACGCACACACCCATGAGATGCTGTTGTCCCAAGCCTGTTGTACTGGATATAAGACTGACTGTCCTTTGTCGGGTTGTAATACCACACCGAATGAAACAAAATACTACCGGTAATCCGACTGCAATACTGGCCATAACTTGGTCCATCCAGTGTATGCCAGCGCAATTTCTCACCAAGGGGAAAAGTTCCCGTCGGGGTCGCATACCCGGCTGAACAGACAAACGCCTTGTACGGCTTATATTTACTGCCGTTGTTTTTGTATATTGTAACTACGTTTTGTTGTTTATTTACTTTTATCATATATGTTCCCGCTGCTTTTGCATCTGTTCCCCGGAAAAATCCAAAGCCTGCCACAAGCAGAATCGTAAGTAAAATTACTTTAAAACTTTTCTTCATGATTCCCTCCATAAATAATATGAATAGAGTGATCCCTATTCTTACCGATAAGCATACGATTCTATGATACCAACTACAAAAACTTTTGTCAAGAAGTCATAACCTCTGAATACTTACTGCAAAACATTCATATAATGCAATAATCGTTCAAAAAAACGGATCAAGAAATGAGTTTCATAGAATCTTTTGTAAACCAATATGGCATGATAGCCATTTTTCTTCTGATTTTAGCAGAATATGCATGTTTTCCTGTCTCCAGCGAGATTGTACTTCCCCTCGCCGGTCTGATGGGGGCAAGACTGGAACTGCCTTTTGCCACACTGGTTCTTCTCAGCACTATTGCCGGGATTTTGGGAAGCTGCATCACCTACTCGGTCGGGCGGTTCGGTGGCTCGCCGCTTTTGGAGCGTCTGATGCAGCGCTTTCCCTCTCTGGAAAAACCCATCGTCGCCTCTTACCGGACATTTGGCGACCATGGAAAAAGTGCTGTTTTTATCAGCCGTCTGATTCCGCTTTGCCGGACTTACATCGGTTTTGTTGCGGGCGCCATGAAACAGTCACTGCTCGGATATCTGCTCAGTTCATCGTTGGGTATTTTACTATGGAATACGGTTCTTACCAGTCTCGGGTACTACTTTTACCAGTACCGGGATGTTTTCTTTGAATATTTTGACCGCTACAAGCAATGGATTTTTGTCGTTGGTTCCCTTATTTTGCTGCTTATTTTATGCTTCCGACTGGGTTCTAAGCATAAAAACAGCGAAACAGACCAAGACCAATAAGGATGAATCCGCCCAATCCATTCACACAGCGAACATTGATAGTAAAATAATTGCCGATGGTAAGAAATATTACACTGGCAAGTGAGGTCAGGACAGGAAAAGCATAACGGAAAGCTCCACATTCCACAATTCCAAAACCGGCACTCATCGAATCAAGAGCCATCGTCAGACCGACCAGAAGTCCCTCCCATGGCTCTAACACTTTGGAACCATCCTGATCATAATCTTTTGCCGACCGGTTCTTCCATACATCCCATAAAGTTCTGCCTCCGAGTACAAGCAGAACACCGCCGCCAATCAGATGAAACCACACATCCGGAATCACACGGCCCAGATACCCTCCTGCCACAACAGCAACAAGTGTCAGAGCCCCATTGAGCACCGCAATCATAAATTTTGTGTTCCATGGAATGCGGATTCCCGATGTCGCATAGGCCATTCCCGTGCTTAATGAGTCAAGGCTTACGGAAACAGCCAGCAAAATAATCGCTCCCATATCGCGCTCCTAGAGTTTCTCACTACATACTATGCCGGGAAACGACAAAAGGAGCATTTCAGCAGGGACAATATTCCCTGTAACACGAAACATCATCATATTTGGAGGTATACACCATGGAATGGTACTCTCTTGGCACCAGTGAATTTATCCGACAGACCGGATGTATCCCTGACAAAGGGCTCTCTTCCGCTGAAGTACAGCGCCTGCAGAAAAAAGCAGGTCCAAATGAGCTCATTCAGGAAAAACCGCCTGGTATTTTCTCTCTTTTCATCAACCAGTTTAAAGATTTTATGATTCTTACCCTGTTAGCGGCCGCGGCCGTCTCTTTTGCGGCATCTCTGCTACAGGGAGAGACAGACTTTACAGATCCGGTTATCATTCTGGCAATCGTCTTTATTAATGCGATAATCGGCGTTTTTCAGGGAAAAAAAGCCGAGCACTCGCTGGAGGCACTGAAGTCCCTGCAAACGCCGGAGACCTCCGTACTTCGTGACAGCATCCGCCAGACGATTCCTTCACGTGAACTCGTCCCGGGAGACATTGTCTTTCTGGAATCCGGCTGTTTTGTACCTGCGGACGGCAGGCTTCTGTCCTGCCACGGGCTCTGCACGGAAGAATCCGCACTTACCGGTGAAACCGGTGCCATTTCCAAGCACTGCAACGCCATTGACGGACTGCAGGTTCCCATCGGAGATCAAAAAAACTGCGTTTTCTCGGGAACTACGGTATCTTCCGGACGAGGGACTTTTTGCGTGACAGAAACCGGCATGCAGACGCAGATTGGAAAAATCGCAGGGATGTTGTCGGCAGAATCCTCTCCCGAAACGCCGTTAGCCAGACGCCTGAACAAAACCGGAAAACTGCTTGGCATAGCCGCTTTTGCCATATGTGTTGTCGTATTCTTTTTGGGCATCTACAACAAACAACCTGTCTTTTCCATGTTTATGACCTCTGTGAGTCTGGGCGTCGCTGCCATTCCGGAAAGTCTGCCCGCACTGGTCACAATCATGCTCTCTCTTGGTGTGGAGCGCATGGCAAAGAAAAATGCCATCATCCGTCATCTGCCCGCTGTCGAAACACTGGGCAGCGCATCCGTTATCTGCTCTGACAAAACCGGCACACTTACTGAAAACAGGATGCAGGTGCGCCGCTCTTTTTGCCTCGATGACACAAAAGAGCTGGCAAGACTGGCTGTTTTGTGTAACGACCGAGCCGATCCGATGGAACAGGCACTGGTTCGCTTTGCCGAGGAACAAAATGTACACTATGATATAGAGAACAGCATTTCTCCGCGTATTTTTGAAATTCCGTTTGATTCTACACGCAAAAAAATGACAACACTTCATCGGCAGAATGATGCTGCGGACAAGGAAAAACGCTTTCTTTCTGTCACCAAGGGAGCACCGGAACTCCTTCTGGAAAACTCCTCTTTCTACCTTGACAACGGAAAAGAGCGTCCGATGACCCAGTCCACGCGGAATCAGTTTAAAAAGGAAGCCGACACTCTTGCATCCGGCGCTCTCCGGGTACTGGGAATCGCTTACCGCCACGGCTCTTCGCTCCCGGAAGACGCTTCTCTCGAGGAAAATCTTGTTTTTGCCGGTCTTACCGGCTTTATGGATCCGCCGAGAAAAGAAGCCTATGCAGCCGTTAAAAGCTGCCAGGCTGCCGGAATCCTGCCGGTCATGATAACGGGCGACCACCGGATTACCGCGGGTGCAATCGGAAAAGAACTTGGCATCTGCAGAGATGAGAGCGAAGTCCTGACAGGCAGTGAACTGGATCTTATGACAGATGCCGATCTGACCCGGCACCTCAAGACCTGCCACGTATTTGCCAGAGTATCACCAACCCACAAGGTTCGTCTGGTGAAATGCTTTCAGGCACAGGAAAATGTCGTTGCGATGACCGGTGACGGAGTAAATGATGCCCCTGCCCTGAAAGCAGCCGATATCGGCTGTGCTATGGGACGCTCCGGAACTGATGTAGCAAAAAATGCATCCGATATGATTCTGATGGATGACAATTTTTCCACTATCGTTTCTGCTATCCGGGAAGGCAGAGGAATTTTTGACAACATAAAAAAGGCCATTCATTTCCTTCTGTCCTGCAACATCGGAGAAATTATGACCATTTTTGCCACCATTCTTTTTGGTCTGCCGGTTCCGCTGCTACCTGTGCAGCTACTCTTTATCAATCTGGTTACCGACTCTTTCCCGGCACTCTGCCTTGGGGTGGAACCACCAGATAATGATATTATGAACCGCCCGCCGGTAAAAGCCGGAAGCAGTATGTTTCATTTTGGCTCCGTCTTCCAGATCGTCGTAGAAGGGATGTTCATCGGCTCCCTTGCGCTGTTTGCCTATGTAGCAGGTAACTCGACCATGTGTTTTGCTGTCCTGTCACTTTCCCAGCTGGTTCATTCATTCAACATGAGGAGTCAGCATTCGCTCATGGATATCGGATTTACCGGTAATAAAAAACTGTTGTTCAGTGTCTTTCTCTGCATGCTCCTGCAATGCAGCGTTATCACCATTCCCGCTTTGCAGAACATATTCCACACAACAGCACTGAGTGGCAGCCAGTGGGCCATGGTAGCAATCCTTTCCCTGCTTCCGATTCCGCTGGTAGAACTGGAAAAACGTTTGCCTCATTAAACCTTGCATCAATCCTGTTCAAGACACCAGGCGGCGATCACATCCGTAACCGAGGTATTCACTTTACCGGCTGTATCATATTCAGTGGCATCTTTTTTACCGGAATAATTTATAAAATAATGATTTAACTTTTTAAACGAGCGGTATTCGGTATGGGCGCGCCCTTTCAAAACGGTGCGCCACGCTCTGAAATCCTCCATGCCGGTTTCAAAATCCTCTTCACCCTGTAAAACAATAAGTGGCATCGTAGAATTTTCATCCATCAGATACCGGGCATCAAATTGGATATCTTTCTCACTGTCAGAATAATACTGCTCCCGGACAGCAACCGGTTTCCCCGCCATCATCACGGCACCGGCAATCCGTTTTTCTTTCTTGTGAATCACGGCTGTCAGGTAATCGGCTGCTTTTCCATGTCCCAGCAGGTAAATATGTTCCCTGTCTATCCGTCTGTCATTATAAATCTGGTCAACGGCATAACATGCATCCTGTAAGAACAGCTCATAGGTACCAGCCCCGAAAGACACTGTCGATGCATATTGAAATGCCCGTTTATTATAACGGAGTGTAGCAATTCCGCGGTTTGCAAGCCCATAGGCCAGATCACGCATCGGCGTATTCTCCGATGCTCCTATCGTCCCGTCCATATCTGCTGCATCATCACCGGATAAAAGAATAACAACCGGTACTTTCCCGCTCACACTCGGCATTGTAAGTATCCCGTTCAGCTCATACGGTTTTCTTCCCACAGTAAAATCGGTTTCTTCATACGAGCAGGATGGTAAATCTTCTTTCACTTCTTTTTCCTCTCCGCTGTCACTCAGCGGCGGCAGTGTAGTGTGTTCAAACCACAGCCAGGCAACACGGTTTTCATTGTTAAATATATATTTAACTTTCATGCCTTTGTTGTCTTTATAGCGGATTGTCACCATCACGGTTTCCCGTTCTTCTCCCACTGTCTCAACTACAGTTTCGATTCCCTGATATCCGGTCAGCCCTTTTGTCTCACCATCCCATGACTTTTTCAATTGCTCTTCACTTGTCTGCGCCGCCAGTTCCGATGTCATATGTTCTATGACCGGCTGCGTAAGTCCCGATGCAATCTGCTCAGTCAGTCGGCAGCTAAGCGTGTGCAACACCGATGTTTCCTCCGTTCCATCTGCCGCCCCGCCGGAAGCAGCAGAAGTCTGTATCGCATCTGCAGACACTGCTTCTTTCTCCACCGCAGTTTCTGTACTCCCGCTTTCTTCTTCTATTTGTCTTCCACAACCGACAATGCCAAAAACAAGGACTGCCATTAACAGCCAGCGAACACTTTTCCTCTTCATTTTCACACATCCTTTTATTTCTGTTTACACAACAGTGTAACAAAAAGCAGAAAAATCCTCAAGATACTTTATTCCAAATCCTAAATATGGTATACTATTACAGACAAACGGTCATGCGCTTCCCGTATGGCCTGCATGACAATCTGAAAGGAGAATATTTTATGGCATGGTATGATGAGGCAGTATTTTATCATATATATCCGCTGGGTCTCAGCGGTGCCCCTGCACAAAACGAACAGGAGGAAGTAACCCACAGACTGCGAGATTTGGAGCCATGGATTGACCATATTGTCGAAATCGGCTGCAATGCCCTCTACATCGGGCCGCTTTTTGAATCCGTAGGACATGGCTATGAGACAACCGACTACAAAAAACTGGACCGCCGTCTCGGCGACAATGAAGACCTGAAACATTTTGTTGAGACCTGTCACAGCAAAAACGTCCACGTAATTCTGGATGGCGTGTTCAACCATACCGGAAGAGATTTTTTTGCTTTTCAGGATTTGAAAGCAAACCGGGAAAACTCCCGTTACAAAGACTGGTACTGCAATGTGAACTTTGGTGGAAACAATGAATACAACGACGGTTTTTCTTACGAGAACTGGGGTGGATACAATCTTCTTGTCAAACTGAACCAGAAAAACCCGGAAGTAAAAGATTTTATCTATGACGTCATCCGTTACTGGGTCAGCGAATTTGATATTGACGGTATCCGTCTGGACGCTGCCGATGTTCTTGACTTTGACTTTATGAAGGGAATGCGTCAGATTGCCAATGAAGTTAAACCGGACTTCTGGCTTATGGGCGAAGTTATCCACGGAGATTATAACCGCTGGGTAAATCCGGAAATGCTTCACTCCGTCACGAACTATAATTTAAACAAAGCATTATGGTCCGGCTGCAATGAGCACAACTTTTTTGAAATTGCGCACACGGTAAAACGCCTCTATGAAATGGGTGGCTGCCAGTATGCAAATCTGAAACTGTACAATTTTGCAGACAACCACGATGTAGAGCGTATTATCAACAAACTTCAGAACAAAGATCATTTTGACATCCTGCATATTCTGATGTATACACTGCCAGGTATTCCATCGATTTATTACGGTTCCGAATTTGGTATCGAAGGCAGAAAAGAACACGGCTCGGATGCATCTCTTCGCCCGGCTCTCAACCTTGAGGACTATGCAGACGCCACGGAGAAAAACCCTTACACGGCTATCCTTGTAAAGCTCGGTACGATACACCAGAATTCAAAACCACTCTGCTATGGCGAGTACAAAGAACTTCTTCTCACAAACCGTCAGTACGCTTATCTGCGCAGCTATGAGAATGAAGATGTTATCGCCGTAGTAAATAATGACGAAGAAAAGGCAAATATCCGCATACCGTACCAGGGTTCCCGCACATCTTTCACCGGTGAGCTCAGCGGAACAACCTATCCGGTAGAAAACGGACAGATTGAAATCGAACTGGATGCCTGCGCCGGAGACATACTTCTGTAAATTTGCCATTGCGCCCACTCTCATTTTGGCATATAATGATATTAAGCGTAAAACGATTTGAGGAGGCGGAATATGACACCACAGGAATTGTTTGCCAAAGAACTGGCAACTTACGACCGTGAATTTGGCACGAGTGCAAGCTTTTATTATAAATTACCATATGTGCGGGATTATGATTTATGTAATTGGAGTCCCATGCGCATGTTCAGCGGAAATGTCATAAAGTTTTATCAGTATACGATGGACAAACCGGTAGTAATTTTCACGGATCCGGACGAAACGTAAACAATTTTCGCTCCGTTCGATTTCAACTACGAACTTATTTATCGTACGGTTGTTTGTGTCGCAAATCACAGACACCTGCGGAATGGAGATTTTTATGTTGACGATTATAATTGCCATATTTATCATTGCTTTGATTGCCGCCCTAGCAGGCGGCTTTCTTTGCGTGCGGAAAAAAATAAGAAAAATGTCACACGCGTTGTTTGGGACAGAACATTTACTGGACGGAATCGAAAAGGCTAATCTGGAAAATGCATCCAGGCCCAAATCCATCGCGGCAATGACAAGGCTGGTACTTCCCCGTATCACGGCTGATTTCCCTGATTTTTCATATCCGGAGATGAAGAATCGCGCCGAAAATCTTCTGACAAGTTATCTGCGGGCGATTCACGAAAAAAACCGCAGTCTGCTGACAGAAGAAAGTACGGAGATACGGGAGCAGCTCTCCCACCATCTTGCACAGAACGAATCGCATGGCGAAACCGAACATATGGAACAGATTCGCATTCATCAGACGGAAATCAGCGAATACCGGAAAGAAAAAGGACGCTGTATCATTACATTCCAGTCTTCCCTCGAGAGTTATCACTACTTCACAGGCTCCGCATCAGAAATTGTGCGTGGTTCCAAAGAGTTGAAAGAACAGAGCCGCTATACGTTAGAGCTGATTTATATTCAGAACCGTGATCTTGTGGAAAATGAAGCAGAAAAAGCCCTCGGCATGAACTGCCCGAACTGTGGTGCACCACTCTCTTCCCTTGGAGCAAAAATATGTGAGTACTGCGGTTCACCGGTTCTCGAGCTGAATATTCATGCGTGGACCTTTTCTAAAATTTATTCTATTTAAGGAACAAAAGTTTATTCGACCTCTCAGAATACCCGGAATCCTTTTCCAAACTCTGCACTGCTTCCGAGCTGTTCTTCAATTCTTAAAAGCTGATTATATTTTGAAACACGGTCTGTCCGGGAAGGTGCGCCGGTCTTAATCTGCCCTGTATTGAGCCCTACCGCAATATCGGCAATCGTCGTATCCTCTGTCTCACCTGAACGATGACTGACAATCGCATGCCAGCGGTTATTCTTTGTCATGCGGATTGCCTCGAGAGTCTCAGATACCGTACCAATCTGATTTGGCTTGATTAGTACCGCATTGGAGACATGCAGTTCCATTCCCTTCTGTATTCTCTCCGTATTGGTGACAAATAAATCATCTCCTACAAGCTGAACACGGTCTCCCAGTTTTTCTGTCAGTTTCTGCCATCCCGTCCAGTCCTCTTCAGCAAGACCATCTTCAATCGAATACACCGGATATTTTTCACACAGTGTTCCCCAGAAGTCAATCATTTCATCTGCCGTCTTATATTGTCCGGACTTCCAGAAAAGATATTCGCCGGTGCGTCCGTTTTTCACTGCCTCTTCGTACATTTCCGTGCTTGCTCCATCCATCGCAATCACAAAATCCTCTCCCGGACGGTATCCCGCTTTCTCAATTGCGCGCACAATATATGCCAATGCATCTTCATCACTGGCTAAATTCGGCGCAAAGCCACCTTCATCACCGACAGAAGTAGCAAATCCATCCATATGCAGAAGTTTTTTCAATGTGTGGAATACATTGACACTCCATTCCAGACAGCTGTGAAAGGATTTGGCACCAACCGGCATAATCATAAATTCCTGAATCGTCAGACTGCTGTCTGCATGCTTTCCTCCGTTAATAATATTCATCATCGGTACCGGCAGTGTGCGCCCATTGGCTCCCCCCAGATACTGATACAATGGAAGTCCAACCTGTTGTGCTGCCGCTCTGGCAACCGCCATCGAAGTCCCAAGAATCGCATTTGCACCCAGTTTTGCTTTATTTTTTGTACCATCTTCCCGGATCATCAGAACATCAATCTCCATCTGGTTGAGCGCATTTTTTCCGTCCAGAAGAAAAGATATGGTTTCATTTATATTTTCAACTGCCTTTTTCACTCCATTTCCACTATAGCGTGGCAAATCTTTATCCCGCAGTTCAACGGCCTCAAAAGCACCCGTCGATGCACCGGATGGCACAGAAGCCCTTCCGGCTGCCCCACCACACAATTTGACTTCTACCTCAACGGTAGGTTTCCCACGGGAATCCAGTATTTCACGTCCCCGAACGCTGTTAATTCGAAATTTATGTTCCATCAAAAAAGCCTCCTGTTCATAATAATAGCTGCGAAACACGCAATACTATTATCATTATGAACAGAAGACATTATCTTATACATTATTTTCTTGTAATCCTTTTTCCCAGACGGTATAGACCACCTCTGCATAAAAAATAAATCTGATAGCAGTCCGGTTCCAGTTCCTCAATCGGCGTTGCCAGAAAATATCTTGACTCGGCAAACAAATCAGGAGTACGCTGCTCGGTCTTTGAAAAATCTTTTACATAATTGTGTTCCCTGCCACAGAAAAATATTTTTTCGACAACATGGTCACGGCAATACAGCAAAAGCAGCCGGTCATACAAACGGGCAAAAATTTCACCCAAATCATTTTTGAGTTCATATTCCGGTCTCTCTTCTTTCCACGCCTGGCTTCTCAGTTCCTTGCGAATCCGTTTTCTCGTAGCTTTTTTATGAAAGCGCTTCTTGATGAGCGGCATTCGTCTGGATGATGACAAATCCGGCACATCACAGACTTCCAATGCTCCACCGATTCCAAAAAGATACTCTTCTTTTGTATTCATCGGTTTTGTAAAGGCGTTGTAATCGGCAAAAAACGGATACGCACGGTAGAAAGAATTATATGTCATATATCGGTTTAATACTTTTCCGCTTTTTCTGTCATACTCATTTATGATACCCTCAAATTCGTCCACCGGTTTATTCAAATAACCACTCATCGAAAAAATCCGCTTCTTCGTTGCGACACCATTTGAACGTATCTTGGATTTGCGGCTTTTGTAACTCTTCAAAAGCTCTACCGTATGCTCCTTCTCATCGATTGCGTAAATCCGCACATAGGAATACTTATCGCCATCAAAAGTTTCGACCGGACGTCTCGCATGCCAGTGATTATCAAATATAATCAGCTTATCCCTGCCATCCTCTGTTTTTTCTCCCATCATGTAGGCAGCGTGTGCCTGATAGAAAAAGGACATCCCCTCAAGCGGCCGGAGTACCTTTTTTTCATATGGAGTGCCTTTCCAAAATGCGGTATCACACAGAATCCATTTTAACTCAAAGGTATCCCAGTCTATTTTTATGACCGAATGAAGATTTCTCGCACAGAGAACAATTGCATGTTCCTGTGGAAGATAAGAAATCGTATTGATGTGTGCCCAGTCAAACATGTCAAAATACGGATGGTCGGACAGGACATCTGCCAGACACAGCTTTCGAACGGTCTTGCCGGTATTCCGGTCGATTTCGATAATGGCATCCTCCACATATTTCTCCATGGAACTCGAAACGGTCATTATATTTCCTCCGGGTGTCATCTCACAGCCATCGTGGTGAATTCCATCCTCGACAAAAAACTCCCGGTGTATCCTTCCCATAAGATCCATCTCACAGGCAAGAACAGAATGAGGATTCGCAAACGCCGGTACACTGACATTGCGCACCAGAAACAGAAACCGTCCGCCGGATAACGGAAACAGACCATATGCTTTTGGGCGCTCCGACAAATAATAGCGAATTTCCCCTCTCTCATCAAATGCATACGGAAAATGTGTATCACCTCCGTATACAAAAATCAGCGGAAGTGCACTCTCCTTCTGTTTCTTTTTTATCTCGATCATATTCTCGAGATACTTCGGAAGAGGATCTGTCAGGAGAACAATTTCCTCTTCATGGATTTTATTTTCTCCCTCAAATACTTCTACCTGAACTTTATTCTCAGTCCCGGCACGAAGTCCAAATACCGGAATCCGATGCCTTTTTGCCGGTTCACTCGTAAATTCAAACCCCAGTTCATCCTGAAGCGCAACCCGGACACGACATTCTTTTTCCGTCGTAAACACACAAAGCGCTGTGAGAGGTGCATAGCGGTACGGATTATGCAGTATCATCATGTGTTCCGGCGTATATTTCCCGGAATCGAGAAACTGCTCTATCGCACCGTCATTGAGCCGGGACTTCCATGCCCGGCTTCTCCTCCTCTTAATTCCCGTATCCGTAAAGCGCTCAACCTCCGGCACTTCCCCGGTTTTTCGGCAGGCATAACGATATACGCACTTTCCGTCCCAGACCTCATGATTTTTGTTCAGGCGGGCTCTTTCTCTGTCTCGTAATGTATTGTACTTTATTTTATCCATATATTTCTATTTCCTTTCTTCTTCTCTTTCTTTTCAAAAGTATCCTCGAGCTGTTCCAAAAGTTTTTTCTGCTCTCTCGTCAGACTGGTCGGTACATCCACGACCAGATCTACATAGTGGTTTCCACGCATCTTTTTGTTGCGAAGCGACGGAACGCCTTTTCCTCTCAGACGGACGCGAGTTCCTGTCTGGGTTCCCGCCTTGACATTATAGGCAACATCACCATCTATCGTATGGATGATGATATCACCGCCGAGAGCGGCACGCGGATAGGATATGTTTACCGTGGAGTAAATGTCATAATCATGTCTCTGAAATTCCTGGTTCTGCTCAACATATACTTCAACCAGAAGGTCTCCCCGGCTTCCGCCATTGGTTCCCGGTTCCCCTTTGCCGCGAAGACGCACACTCTGTCCATGGTCAATACCTGCAGGAATCGTAATCTGAAGCTTTTCTTTCTTACTGGTGTAACCATTTCCATGGCAATCCGGACACTTATCTTTGATAATCGTTCCTTTACCATTGCAGGCAGGACATACCGATACATTCTGGACCATGCCAAACAGCGACTGCTGGGTGCGGACAACCTGCCCCTTGCCCCCACACTGGCCACACGTAACCGGACTGGTTCCCGGTTTTGCGCCACTGCCGCCACAGGTTTTACACTCAATCTTGGACGGAATCTCTATTTCTTTCTCCGTTCCAAAACATGCCTCTTCAAACGTAATGTGAACCTGTGTACGAAGATTCGCCCCTCTCTGTGGTGCATTTGGGTCGCTTCTGCGTCTTCCACCAAAACCACCGCCAAAGAGGTCTCCAAATATATCTCCAAAACTTCCGAAAATATCATCCATGTCCATGCCGCCAAAACCACCGGCACCTCCGGCGCCCCCCTCAAAAGCAGCATGACCAAACTGGTCGTACTGGCGCCGTTTTTCCGGATCACTCAGCACCGCATATGCCTCAGAAGCCTCTTTAAATTTGGCTTCTGCTTCTTTGTCTCCCGGATTGGTATCCGGATGATATTTTTTCGCCAGAACACGATAAGCTTTTTTCAATGCAGCATCATCCGCAGATCTGTCTACGCCTAACACTTCATAGTAATCTCTCTTATCTGCCATGTTTACCCTCCAATCTATCCGTCATATCTGCACCGTGGGCACTGCAATGTCCCTCTGCGTGCAAAGGACTCGTGCCTGTGAGGCACGAGTTCCTGTTGTATCAGTTTGCAGACCGATTCGGATTAAACTTCTCTGTAATCCGCATCTACTACATCATCATTGCTATTATCCTGAGCAGCTGAGCCACCCATTCCTGCACCGGCAGCTCCGCTCATGTCAGGTCCTGCACCCTGAGCACCGGCAGCCTGCTGTGCCTGTTCGTAAACCTTTGCGAATACCTGTTGTGCATTGGTCATCAAAGACTCTTTTGCTGCTTTGAGTTCATCTACATCGGCATCTGTCATATTCTCCGGAGTTGTTCTCTCGAGAATTGCCTTTACTTTATTGATTTCAGCCTGAACTTTTTCCTTTTCGGCAGCATCTACTCCGTCGCCTACATCATTGAGTGCTTTTTCTGTCTGGAATACCATGCTGTCTGCCTCATTGCGAGCATCGATTCCCTCTTTACGTTTCTTATCCTGAGCCTCAAATTCTGCGGCTTCTTTGACTGCTCTCTCGATTTCTTCGTCGTTCATATTGGAACCTGCAGTAATTGTAATATGCTGCTCTTTTCCTGTTCCCAGATCTTTTGCGGATACATTTACAATACCGTTTGCATCAATGTCAAATGTTACCTCAATCTGTGGTACTCCACGCATTGCCGGCGGAATTCCATCCAGACGGAACTGACCAAGTGATTTGTTATCTCTTGCGAACTGGCGCTCACCCTGTACGACATTGATATCTACAGCAGTCTGGTTATCTGCTGCGGTGGAGAAAATCTGACTCTTCTTGGTAGGAATCGTCGTATTTCTCTCAATCAGCTTAGTTGCGACACCGCCCATAGTCTCAATGGCAAGAGACAGTGGTGTTACATCCAGAAGAAGGATATCACCGGCACCGGAATCACCGGCCAGCTTACCACCCTGAATGGAAGCACCGAGGGCAACACACTCATCCGGGTTCAGAGATTTGTTTGGCTCATGTCCGGTCAGCTGTTTTACTTTGTCCTGTACTGCCGGAATACGGGTAGAACCACCAACCAGAAGCACTTTTCCAAGTTCGGAAGCGGTGATGCCTGCATCTTTCAACGCATTCTGAACCGGTGTTGCTGTTCTCTCAACAAGGTCTGCTGTCAGCTCATCAAATTTGGCACGGGTCAGATTCATATCGAAATGTTTCGGTCCCTCAGCAGTCGCTGTGATAAACGGAAGATTGATGTTTGTTGTTGTCGCAGAAGAAAGCTCTTTCTTTGCTTTCTCGGCAGCCTCTTTCAAACGCTGCATTGCCATTTTATCTGTAGAGAGGTCTACTCCCTCTGCTTTCTTAAATTCCTGTACCATGTAATCGCATACTTTGTTATCAAAGTCATCACCACCCAGACGATTATCACCGGAAGTGGAAAGAACTTCGATTACACCATCACCGATTTCAATAATGGATACGTCGAAGGTACCGCCTCCGAGATCATATACCATGATCTTCTGCTCGCCTTCATTATCCAGTCCATATGCCAGCGCTGCTGCTGTCGGCTCGTTGATGATACGTTTTACATCAAGACCTGCGATTTTTCCGGCATCCTTGGTTGCCTGACGCTGTGCGTCGTTGAAATAAGCAGGAACAGTGATAACAGCCTCTGTTACCTTTTCACCGCCTAGGTAATTCTCAGCATCACCTTTCAGCTTCTGAAGAACCATGGCGCTGATCTCCTGTGGAGAATATTTCTTGTCATCAATAGTTGCGCGGTAATCGGTACCCATATGTCTTTTAATAGAAGAAATGGTTTTATCCGCATTGGTTACTGCCTGACGTTTTGCCGGCTCACCAACCAGTCTCTCACCATTTTTTGTAAATGCAACAACAGATGGTGTTGTTCTTGCGCCCTCTGCATTTGCAATAACAACCGGTTTACCACCTTCCATAACTGCTACACAACTGTTTGTTGTACCTAAATCAATACCAATAATCTTGCTCATAATATTGCCTCTCTTTCTATTCACTAATTTAATACTTTAACCATACTATGTCTAACAACATTGTCTTTATACAGATATCCCTTCTGGAATTCCTCAACTACTTTATTGGATTCCTCGGAGTCATCCTCGTCATGCATGACCGCATTGTGCAGATTCGGGTCAAATTCCTGACCGACTGCTTCAATCGGCGTAACACCAAGCTCTTCAAATACTGTCTGAATCTGTTTATACACAGCTTCAATTCCTTTGACAAACGGAGTTTCCTTTTCCTCCTCGGACAATCCGTCAAATCCTCTCTCGAGATTGTCAACGACCGGAAGAATTTTTTCGATTACCGACTTGGCACCGATCTCAAACATAGCGCTCTTTTCTTTTTCTGAACGGTTGCGGAAATTTTCAAACTCTGCCAGATTGCGCATCAGCCTGTCATTCAGTTCCTCAATCTTCTCATCTTTTTTATCTTTCTTCGGTTTTCTGCGGATCCCCTTTTTCTTTTCCGTTTCCTCAGAAGTATCTGCTGTTTCTGTCTCTTCTGATTCCTGCGCTTCTTCTGTTTTCTCTTCCGTTTCTTTCGCCGGTTCCTCCGATACGGTTTCTTCTGTTTTCTCTGTATTTTTTTCAGAAGTCATTGCTTCTTCCTTTTCGGTATTCTCTTCGGTAGTTTCGTGTTCGTTTTTTACTTCTACCACTTAGCATTCCACCTTTCTATCTAAATCACTCTTTTTTCTTAAAAATGTCATCCAACTGCTGCATACAGTTTTCCAATGTGCCTACTACCTTTTCATAGTCCATGCGTTTTGGTCCTACAATTCCGATTTTTCCATAGACACCTTCTTTTATCTGATACGTTGCTGTCACAACGGAACAGTCCTTCATGGATTCTACCGGAGATTCTTCTCCGATATATACCTGAATCCCATGCTCCTCATTCTCCTCGGGAGGTCTGTCATTTGCCCACGCTGCCAGCATCTGCTTTTCCTCAAAGGTGGATAGAAGCTCTGTCATTTTTTCCTTATCGGTAAGTTCCGGATACTTTAGTATATTGGTTGCACCGGAAGTGAAAATCTCGGAGTCATCTTCCTCTGCCATCACCTCGCCGATACAATCCAGAATACCGGATGCCAGTTCGCCGTATTCGCCGGCTTTTTCCTTTATCTGCTGGATAATTGCCATATTAATTTCGGTAAAATCCAATCCGGTCAATGTTGTGTTAATAAGGAAATTCATCTGCGCGACTATATTTTCATCAACGTCATCCGGCAAATCAATAAATCGGTTACTCACATGGTTATTATCCAAAACGACAATCACAAGAATCTGCCTCTCCGACATCTGGTTGAGCTGGATGAACTTAATCTTTTTGTGCTCATACCTTGGCTTTGTCACCATGGAAGTATAATTTGTATTCTGTGCCAAAAGCTTCGCTACCTGTTTGAGAAGAAGGTCGATTTTGTCTGCCTTTTCCACCATCAGCTCGCGCATTTCTTCTACTTCCTGGTCTTTGCGCTCTAAAATCGTATCTACATAGAGGCGGTACGCTTTATCGGAAGGAATACGTCCTGCTGAAGTATGGGGCTGTAATATATATCCCATCTCTTCCAGATCCGACATTTCGTTTCGAATGGTAGCAGAACTCAGATTCAGGTCCGTGTATCTTGAAACTGTACGCGAACCGACCGGCTCTCCTGTTTCCATATAATTTCGAATAATCGCTTCCAGAATTTTCTTTTTGCGTTCATTCAATTCCACGGCCTCACATCCTTTCGTACCTTTTGTTGTTAGCACTCACTTCTAAAGAGTGCTAATCATTGACTACCATTAAAATACCACCTTGCGGTGGCATTGTCAAGAGTAAAATATAATTTTCATAAAATCGTCGCAAAAACATTTGCTCCTATCACAGTCAGCAGCCCCGCCACGACAATCGCAAGGCTGCTCATAGCACCCTCTATTTCTCCGATTTCCATTGCCTTTGACGTTCCAATCGCATGAGCAGATGTCCCGAGGGCAAGTCCCACTGCCACCTTCTCTTTTATATGGAAGATACGGCACACAAATTCACCGGCAATGCTGCCGAAAATACCCGTAAGGACAATCGCTGCAACAGAGATGGTTACGATTCCGTCAAGTTCTTCACTCATTCCCATTCCTATCGCCGTTGTAATGGATTTAGGAAGAAATGTCACATACTCCGTATGATTAAGTCCCATCAGAACAGCAAGTAACAGTGTTGAAACAAGACTGGCAAGTACACCGGATAATACCCCTGCCACAATCGCCACCGCATGTTTTTTGAGCACCGCAAGCTGCCGGTACAAAGGGACTGCCAGCGCTACGGTAGACGGCGTCAGAAAGTAACTCAGAATCTCACTTCCCTCTTCATACACACGATAATCGATATGAAAAACAAGCAGAAAGATGATGACCAGAACAATCGCTACAAGTAACGGATTAAAGATGGCAAGACCGGTTTTCTTTTTCAGAAAAGCGCCAGTCTCATAGCCAAGCAGACTGATCACAAGCGCAAAGAAAGTGGATTCCACAAAAAAACTATTCATCGGCAGCCTCCTTTCCCCGACGCAGAAGAAGCTGGGTTACCCAACCGGTCACAGCCATCACAACTACCGTTATCACAATAACTGCCAACAAAAACGGAACGAGAAGGGTTTTCAGCTCCAGCCACTTTGTCATCAGCCCCACTCCTGCCGGAATGAAGAAAAACGGCATGATTTCCACAAGAAAGTCCGCCGCCCTCTCAATCTGGGGAAGCCGGAGCAGACCTGTGCACAGCAGGATAAACAAAATAACCAGTCCATAAATGCCAGCGGGTATGGCAAGCGGTATCAAATACCGCAGTACCTCCCCCACACATGTAATCATCAAAAGAATCAGAAATTGGCGCATCCACTTCATTGAAACATTGCATCTCCTTTATTCAGCCGGAACACGACTGCTTTCTGTCGGTCCAAAATAGGATTCCGGAAGGATATCCCTGTACAATATCAGTTTTTGCAATGTAAGCCCCGCTTCTACACCGTATATGCGAATTGTATGCACACCCGGTTCAAGGCTCACGCTGTTCTCCCCATAATGACAGTTATTCAAAACCCCTTCTGCCCAGTCACGGTCACGATAATGACCGGAACCAATATTATAATGTTCATCCGGAAGCGTCTTCACAGCTGTCGGCACACCGTCATCCACAGAAACCGCATAGCGCATATTCCGTCCATCTTCGAGATTATTGGTCGGCGCCGTTATGCCCCGGAGCGTATACTCTCCGCCCTCGCGGATAAGTACTCGGTACGTCATCGACGGCGCTTTTCCAATCTCGTCAAAGTTTTTGTCCACCGGATATATTTTCATGGAAGAAAGCGTTTTTCCATATTCTTTCAACAGCTTCCATTCGTATCCTTCCTGACTGTCTGATTCGACATAGTGCTCTGCCTCCATCGCAACGACACCATCTGTCTCCACAAATGTACCTTCCGGGATAGAAGCATCCACTGCGACAACTTTTACCAGTACGGTAACTTCGCCTCCGGCAGCTTGTACTATAATCTTATATTCCCCACTTTCCGTCACTTTATCCCAGTCAATACTTACGGCATAATCGGTGACAGAAGCAATACCGCTCTCGACTTTCTCGATCACAAGTACATCGGATTCTGAATGCACTTCACAGGCGAGTTCTCTGTCTGCGCTATTGGCAATCTGCAGAAGACGGGTTTCCTTTCCCGTACTCGTAAACTCAGGAAGTGTAACCTCTCCATCAGCTACAAAGGAATCCCCGCTCTCCGGCAGAACAAGCATTTTATCTTCCGATGTCTTTGCCACTTCTTTTGTCTCCGGATAATGCCACCCCTCATCATTCCAGTTTTCAAAACACACATGAGCGGACAACATCATTCCTTTCCACTTGCCGTCTGCCATTTCTTCATTATAATAATCCGTCAGTTTTTTATCATACGCGATACACTGCTCTACAAGATGAGCATAGTCGGTTGCCGCTGCCGCTTCATTTTCCGCATAAAAAAGATTTTTCGCTGTGTACAGATTCATGAGCTGCACATTGGCACCTGCGACCGCCGGATAATACACAAGACCATAATAGCTTGCCTTACACTCTTCTGGAATTTTCTGATCCACATCATCTGCCATACATATTATCCGGTTGCAAAGCGCAATCATCTGGTCAGTTTCACCATAGTGGGTCGGATGATAAGTATCCGGATGTGTTGTCTCCGGACGGCGGTTTCCATGCATCCTTGTGTACGCCTTCAGAACCGAAACAATATCAGCCTTTACATCCTCATCTTCCACGTAGCTTCCAAACTGTTGTTCCACCCATTTCCCCAGGAATGTGTCGGTGCTGTTTGGATGGTCGATACCATACTCTTCATAATCATAAGCAAGCGCCATATAATAGGAAAGTGGAAGCTCGTCCGGCCGGATATCCCCGACATTGACAATCCACAGATCCCGTATCCCGTATTCATATGCCATCGTCAGCTGCTCCCATACTTTCGGCAACGGTGTGGAATTGACCCACTCATAAGAAATCGGCGCACCGTGATAATCAAAGTGGTAATACAGTCCCCAGCCGGCTTTCCGGTCACGGTTTTCATCGGTCGGCAGTGTACGCACATTGGCAAAGTTGTCATCGGACAAAAGCAGAATGGTGTCATCCAGACCATCCCAGTCTTTTAATCCCTTCACTCCGTTTCCACCGTAATAATACTCTTCTACCTCTTTGTAAAGCGCCAGCATCTTTGGCATTTGGTCACAGTCCTTTGCGGAAATGATTTCTTTCTGATCGGATATAATCTTCCGCAGAAGTTCCACGTTTTCCTGAATGGAAGAGCCCTCCGGCAACATCGTGGTATCGCGTTCTCCGCGCATACCGATGGTAATCATATGCCTAAAACCTTTATTTCTCTCGACGCCGTCTTCCCAATAACGATACAGTCCCTCTCCATTTGTATAATAATTCCAGTCTTTTCCATAACCGACATTATTGGTATCTGTTTTTACCTTGTCCCACTCCTCACTGGAGCGCATCAACGGTTCATGGTGCGAGTTTCCAATCGTGATACCAAGGTCTGTCGCCAGTTTTACATTCGCAAGAGGATCATCCTCTCCGCCATCCAGACAGAGAGACGCAGACCACATCGCAGGCCAGAAATAATTCCCCTTTAAACGGAGCAGCAGGTCAAAGACTGCATCATAAAATTTTACATTAAAATCGCCGAACGTATTCATGACAAAATTTCCAAGCGACGGCCATTCATCATTCATAAAAAAGCCGCGGAATTTCACAGACGGCTCTTTGCCCGTGAACTCAATGTCGTCCCCAAATACAATCTCATCCTGTTTTTTTGGCATGACATCTGCCCAGTACACCCATGGAGACACACCAATTTTCTCGGAGATATGATACATGCCGTGAAGAGTCGCCACCGTCTCCGTTCCCACTACGACAAGCTTATTCTCCACCAGACGGAGTGCATAACACTCTCTTTTTCCCTGAATGGCTTTCACATCCAGTTTTCCGTCGGCAATCATTCCATCGATCACCGGACTTGAGCCAATCGTTCCCGCCACAATCTGGAAACCATCTGTTAACTCTCCGTCAAGAGACGGACTGACACCAGTTACCAGCTCAATATCTGCCTTTATTTTCTGTGCTACATGATTCAGACCGGACACATCCCCCGATGCTTTATCCACATAAATTCCGGCCGCTTTTCCCGCTTTGACTAATTCAAACATATACCCTCCATCAAACAATTTCCAAATCAAATCCAAAGTAACGAACAGCATTGTTGTACGAAATATCCTGTACCATTTCCCCGAGCAGTTCATAGTCTTCCGGATACTCCCCATTTTCCACCAGATTTCCGATAAAATTGCAGAGAATTCTGCGGAAATACTCATGTCTCGGATAGGAGATAAAGCTCCTGGAATCGGTAAGCATCCCCACGAAATTGCTGAGCAGGCTCAGGGAAGCGAGCGACTTCATATGTTCTTCCATACCATATTTGTGATCATTAAACCACCAGGCAGCACCCTGCTGGATTTTACCGCGGACACGATCTCCCTGGAAGCATCCAATCATTGTCCCAATCAGCGCATTATCCGTTGGATTTAGAGAATAGATAATGGTCTTTGGAAGATTTCCCTCGCGGTTCAGCGCATTCATAAAATCTGCGACCTCTGCCACAAAGCCCTGCGGATTGATACAGTCAATCCCGGCGTTTGCTCCCGCACTCTTAAATACGAGTTCATTATTCTCGCGCTTTGCACCGTAATGAAGCTGCATGACCCAGTTTCTCTTTTTGTACTCAGCTCCCAGAAACAGCATCATCATCGTGCGGAACTGCTGTTGTTCTTCTACTGTAAAGTTGTCCCCCGCGAGACCCTTTTTCACCAGTTTGTCCATCTCTCCGGAAGAAACCGGACGATACTCCGCATAGTCAAGACCATGATCGGAAACCAGGCATCCTCTCTCCGCAAAGTAGTCCATCCGCTTCACAAGCGCCTGTTTTAAGCTGGCAAAGTCTTCAATTTTCACTCCGCTGACATCAGACAGCTTTTTTATGTAGTCCGCAAATCCGTCCTTCTCCGGGCTCATTGCCAGATCCGGTCTCCACGCCGGCAGCACCTGGACATCAAAATCCTTATCCGCTGCTATCTTCTCATGATAATGCAAATCATCTACCGGGTCATCAGTCGTACAGACAAGTGTAACCCCGGACATGCGAATGAGATTCTTTGCTGACATCTCCGGCTTTGCAAGAATTTCATTACAGCGGTCATAAATCTCTTTCCAGTTTTTTCCGCTCAGCGTGTCATAAATTCCGAAATAGCGCTGCAATTCCAGATGACACCAGTGATACATCGGATTCCCGATACATTTTGGAAGAGCCTCTGCAAACGCGTGAAATTTTTCCTCGTCTGAAGCATTCCCCGTTATATACTTCTCTTCCACGCCGTTTGAGCGCATGACACGCCATTTGTAATGATCGGCACCAAGCCACAGCTCCGTCATGTTTCTAAAATGAATATCCTCTGCAATTTCCTGCGGAATCAGGTGGCAATGATAATCAATCACCGGCACCTGGCTTGCATATTCGTGATACAGTTTTTTCGCCACATCTGTTTGCAACAAAAAATCTTTGTCCATAAATTGTTTCATTGAAAAAACGACCTCCTCATATTGCGCTACCAAACATTTTATCATATAATGAAACCATAAACAAGGTACGAAATGGAGAGATTGCCATGCCAATTATAAGCAATAATGTACAAAACAATGGAAGGAGTTCTTCGTCTGTTCCACCGCGCTCCCGGGCCTACAAAAGCGGTGGTGTCAGTGTGCGTCTTCAGGAGGGACAGACCTTAAAAGGTGTCGTCAGCGATGTCCATGGAAACGAAATTACGCTGTCCATGGAGGACGGTTCTTCCTTTACCGGAAAACTGCCGGATGCGAACCAGTATTCCATTGGTCAGAAAGCCGCCTTTCAGATTACCAGTCTCTCCGACAACACGATTTATTTAAAAGCGATGACCGGAGCCTATCTGCTGGATATGGAGGATACAATTGAGCAGGCTCTTGAGGAAGCAAATCTTCCCAAGACAGAGCGGAATCTCGATGTCGTGCGCAGTCTTTTACAAAACCGCCAATCCATCAGCCGGGACAGTATTCTTGCCTCTATCCGTCTGTGTTCCCGGTATCCGGAAGCCGATGTAAACGCAGTCATCACGATGAAGCGACTGAATCTTCCTCTTACCGCGGAATCAGTGAAACAGTTTGAGAATTATCAAAAGCAGAGCCACCAGCTCCTGTATAAAATGAACTCTCTCACGGACTCCATCGGCGAGATGATGGAATCCATCGGCACCCGGGTCCCGAGACTGGCGAAAGAAATGGGAAGCCGTATCCTTTCCCTTGCGCTTGAGAGCACACCTTCCCCGGAAGAACTTGCGCTCCCGGAGAGCCGTCTCACAAACACAGATATTGCGGCAGAAAAAGTGTCTTCGCTCCCGGTTCTTTATGATGCAGAGGGCACTGTTATTACATCCGAAGTGCTGACAGCTGGAAATGTTTCTGCTGCCTTTGATGAGAATGGAGTGCCGGTTCCTGCTGATACATTAAAAGAATATGTAGAAATTGCCCGCAACATGGACGCAGACCCGGAGGCCGGACAGATTACAGATGAACCACTGGTTGCACCACCGCAGACTGATGAGGCCACATCCGGCGGTCCTCTCTCCCGCATGCGCCAGCTCTTCTCAAATCTGACCGACGGCAACTCTGCACTGAAATCCGCAGTAGCCCAGTCCGGACTCGCCGAGGATTTCCGCACGCCATTTATCCACGAGCAGACAGGATTTATCCTCTCCCCGGCAACAAGGCAGGACTTCGCCCGGTTTTTATCAGAATTTCCACTTCCTGAAACAATAAAAGAGGGCATTTCTGACGGCACCATTACCGCAAGGGAATTCCTGTCAGAAATCCTGCGGACATTTCCTGATATGACAGAAGAGCAGGCCGGCAAACTCCTTGCTTCCAAACCGTTTCAATCTATTCTGAAAGGGCAGTTTATGTCAAACTGGACGATTTCTCCCGAACACATGAAGGACCCCGGGGCAATGAACGAACTATATCAGAAAATGTCCGGTCAGTTTGATGCGCTGGCAAAATTCAGCGAACAGACTCTTGGCAAAGACATCTTTCCACAGATTTCCGAAAATGCCCAGGATATGCAGAACAATATGGATTTTATGCGCACTCTGAACCAGACGTTCCAGTACATCCAGTTACCTCTGAAACTGCAAAATCAGAATACTCATGGGGATTTGTATGTGATGACCCGGAAAGAGTCACTGAAAAAAGATCCGAACCACTTAAAGGTGCTTCTGCATCTGGATATGGAGGCACTTGGCACTCTCGATATCCAGATTGCAAGAGAAAACACCGCAGTATCCGCTCATTTCTTTATTTCTAAAAAGCCGACAAAAGATTTGCTAGAACGGAATATAGAACTTTTGTCCGATGCCATTAACAGACAGGGATATGCCTTTCACTCTGAACTGTCCATGAAAGAAAAAGAAATGGATGTTGTGAAGGACTTTATCGGAGCGGAAGCACCGGTCGGCGATTTTAAGCGGTACAATTTTGATTTGCGTGCATAGGCACAATCCTAAAGGAAAAGATACTTATGAAAAGAAAGAACATATACGTCAGAGGAAACCTGTTCCCCTGCTTTATATGTTCTTTATTGTTTTCCTGTATTTTGATGTTTTCTGACTACTCTTTCTCCAAAGCGGCCGCATAATCATTGATGACATAATCCATAATAGAAGCTGTTCCGACAATCTCACAGCCATACAGATAATGATCATCCTGTTTTTGCTGACGGATGATGCGGACAACACAGTTCAATGCGTCTTTATCGCCAAGAACAAGTCTGGCATTGAAATAGTATCCAATCGGCAGCACACTTTTGGTTTTAAATCCGATTCCGGCTTTCGACACATCTACAATTTCAATCGGTGCATTGATTTCTTCTACCCTCACATTGTCCTGCTTAAACAAAGAAGAAATCTCGAGCTCCAGCTTCGCCGGCCAACGCTTCTCCCGTCTCATCTCAATCATACAAATCCTCCTTCTCAGCAACTGTAACCCCTCTGTCCGCCTTTTTTCTCATCTGTCAGGCAGTTCTCTCTATAACAGTTCCTGTAATATTTTGTTCACCATTCCCGGGTCTGCCTTTCCCTGCATTGCCTTCATCGTCTGTCCGACAAGAAAACCGATTGCTTTCTTCTTTCCTGCCTGATAATCAGCAACTGACTGTGGATTTTCTGCAATTACTTTTTCTATCGTTTCACGCAGGGCTCCTTCATCATTGACAGTCCCAAGTCCATTATCCTCTACAAACTTCTCCACGTCAATATTTTCTTCGAATATTTTTTCAAAAATTTCTTTTGCGACACTTGAGTTTACAGTTCCTTTTTCCACAAGTTCGATTAGTTTTGCGAGGTTTTCCGGTGTAAACGTAATATCTTCCGGTTCCATTTCCCTCTCTTTCAAAAGGCGCATCGTCTCGCCCATGAGCCAGTTGGAAACTTTTTTCGGGTTGTGGCAGATTGCCACGGTTTCTTCGAACAAATCCGCCATATGCTTGCTGGCCGTTATAATGGAGATATCATACTCCGGGATATCATATTCCTTCTTGTATCGCTCTGCCTTCGCATCCTGAAATTCCGGTTCATTATCTTTGATTTTCTGAATCCATTCATCAGAAATGACAACCGGGGTCAGATCCGGGTCAGGAAAGTAACGGTAATCCTGGGCATCCTCCTTAGAACGCATAGCATACGAATATTCTTTATTATCATCCCAGCGCCTTGTCTCCTGAATGACTTCTCCCCCATCTTCGAGCAGCTCAATCTGGCGGGCACGCTCCGCCTCAATCGCTCTGGCAATCGCTTTGAAGGAGTTTAAGTTCTTCATCTCGGTACGTGTGCCATACTCCGGCACACCCACTTCACGAACAGAGAGGTTGACATCGGCACGCATGGAACCCTCGTTCAGCTTGCAGTCGGACGCACCCAGATACTGAATAGTTGTGCGGAGTTTTTCGAGATAGGCGATTACCTCATCCGCACTGCGCATATCCGGCTCGGATACAATCTCAATCAGTGGCACACCGGAACGGTTGTAATCCACAAGTGAACAGTCCGCCCACTCATCATGCACAAGTTTTCCAGCATCCTCTTCCATATGAATCTCGTGGATTCCCACTTTCTTTTTGCCACCAGCAGTTTCTATCTCGACATTTCCGTTGATACAAATCGGCAGATACAGCTGGGAAATCTGGTAGTTCTGCGGATTATCCGGATAAAAATAATTCTTTCTGTCAAATTTACAGTACTGGTTGATGTCACAGTTCAGCGCAAGACCAACTGCCATGGCATATTCTACTACCTGTTTATTTAACACCGGAAGAGAACCCGGCATACCGGTACAGACCGGGCAGGTATGGGTATTTGGTGCGCCGCCAAATGCGGTGGAGCATCCACAGAAAATCTTTGTCTTTGTCGCCAGTTCCACATGTACCTCAAGTCCAATGACGGTTTCATACTGTTTTGCCATGATCATTCTCCTCCCTTCGCGCTCTGCTCATAGGTGTAGGCAGCGCGGATAATATTTTTTTCTTTGAAACAGTCTCCGATAAGCTGTAGCCCAATCGGAAGTCCTTTATCATCCATTCCACACGGAATGGTCATTCCCGGCAATCCAGCCAGATTGACAGAAATCGTGTAAATGTCTCCCAGATACATCTTAATCGGGTCACTTAAGCTGTCACCAATCTTTGGCGCCGTCGTCGGAGCCGCCGGGGAGAGAATGATATCATATTTTTCAAATGCCCGGTCAAACGCTTTTTTAATCAGTGCTTTTGTGCGGAGTGCTTTCAGATAATACGCATCATAATAACCGCTGCTGAGCACGAAAGAGCCGAGCATGATGCGCCGCTTTACCTCCGGTCCAAAGCCCTCGGAACGGGTTTTCTTATACATATTGTGAAGTCCTTCATACGCTTTCGTCCGGTAACCATATTTGACACCATCAAAACGCGAGAGGTTCGAGCTTGCCTCAGCAGAAGCGATGACATAATAAGCCGGAATTGCGTATTCTACAAGGCTAAGGTCAAATTCTTCCACGATGGCCCCTTTTTCCTCCAGAATCTTTGCCGCTTTTAATATCGCATCCTTTACCTGTGGGTCAAGACCCTCTCCAAAATAATCTTTCGGTATACCGATTTTCATTCCCTTCACATCCTCTACAAGTGCGGATGTGAAATCGGTATCTTCACGGCGAACCGATGTGCTGTCCTTTTTGTCGTAAGAAGAAATAATCTCCAAAATCGTCGCACAGTCGGTCACATCTTTTGCAATCGGCCCAATCTGGTCAAGAGAAGAACCGTAAGCAATCAGTCCATAGCGGGATACGGTTCCATACGTCGGCTTAATGCCAGTTACACCACAAAAGGAACTCGGCTGGCGGATGGAGCCGCCAGTATCTGAGCCAAGGGCATAAGAACATTCTTCTGCTGCCACTGCGGCGCAGGAACCACCGGATGAACCGCCTGGCACATGGTCCGTATTGTGCGGATTTCTTGTCACACCATAGGCGGAAGTCTCCGTCGTACTACCCATCGCAAATTCATCCATATTTGTCTTTCCGATGATTACGGCACCGGCCTTTTCAAGATTTATTACTGCTTCCGATGAAAAAGTCGGCTTAAAATTTTCGAGAATTTTAGAACTGCAGGTCGTAAGAATTCCTTCTGTACACATGTTGTCCTTGATTGCCACCGGCACCCCGGCAAGTGGACCGGTCAGAACGCCTGCCTCAATCTGCTTCTGCACTTCCTCTGCCCTTGCCAAAATGCTGTTTTCATCCAATACCGTCACAAAACTGTTTATCGTTTCCTCTTTTTCTTTTATCTGCTGCAGAGCATCTTTCGCAGCGTCAACCGCCGACACTTCACCGGCTTTTATCTTTTTTCCCAGCTCCACCGCTGTCAGGCTCATTAAACTCATCACGCGTTCTCCTTTCTATCAGTCGAAGGTCTTTGGCACCATATACGTACCGTCTTTTTTCTGCGGGGCATTCAAAAGCATGTTTTCGCGGTCGTCTCCGTTTGTCACCTCATCCTCACGGAACACATTGTTCACCGGGAATGCATGGGACATCGGCTCAACACCGTCCGTATCCAGTTCATTTAACTTATCAATGTAATCAAGCATGCTTCCCATATCCTTCTTTGCCTGCTCTTTTTCCTCTTCTGACAGTTCCAGTTTTGCCAGAATCCCTACATACTCAATTGTTTCGTCGGAAATAATATTTGCCATTTCTCCATCCTCCTGTCTGCATTATTTATGGCTCAAGACGACTCAAATCCCGTGGGAACAATGTTGTTTCCCTCACGTTCTCTTCTCCGAGCAGCTTCATGGTCAGACGCTCCAGTCCGATTCCAAGTCCACCGTGCGGCGGCATACCATGTTTAAATATCATCATATACTGTTCCATTCCCTCATCCGTCATTCCACGGTCAGCAATCTTTTCTTCCAGCATCCGGTAATCATGGATACGCTGTCCTCCCGTCGTAATCTCAAGTCCGTGGAAAAGTAAATCAAAGCTCAGGGTAAATGTTGAATCCTCCGGATCATCCATCGCATAAAACGGACGTTTTTTGGATGGGTAATGAGTAACAAACACAAAGTCAGCATCCATTTCTTCCTTAAAGTACTGACCAATCAGCGCCTCCTCTTCCGGTTCCAGATCATACGGGTTGCGTATTTTGCGATTATACTTTTCGGCGACAAGCTCCTTTGCTTTATCAAAGCGAACCTGTGGTATTTTATCTGTCTTTGGCAGTGTAACACCAAGCAGTTTTAATTCTTTTGCATATTCTTTTTCCATAAGCTGCATCGTGTACTGCAAAAAACCTGTTTCCATCTCCATGATGTCCTGAAAACTGTCGATATATCCCATTTCAAAATCAAGTGAGGTATATTCATTCAGATGCCGTTTGGTATTGTGTTTTTCCGCCCGGAACACCGGAGCAGCCTCAAACACACGATCAAACACGCCAACCATCATCTGTTTATAAAACTGCGGACTCTGTGCCAGTACCGCATGCTTGTGAAAATATTCCAGACGGAATAAGTTTGCACCGCCCTCTGCGCCTCTCGCACCGATTTTGGGCGAGCGAATCTCGGTAAATCCCTGTCCATGCAAATAATCGCGGAACCCGCGTACAATCCCCTCCTGAATACGGAATTTAGCACGCTCTTTCACATGACGGAGCGATAATGGGCGGAGATCAAGCCTTGTCTCAAGTGAAGTGTTCATTTTCCATTTGTTGATAGATATCGGCATAGGTTCCAATGGCTTTGAAAGAATTTTCACTTCTTTCAGCCGAATTTCAAATCCCTGTGGTGCTCTCTCTTCTGCCGCTACCACGCCACATACTTCAACAGTAGCTTCTTCATTCAATTCCTTTAACGCGATATCCGTCACGCCTTCTTCATATACAGTCTGTACCAGACCCTCTCTGTTCCGGAGCACTACAAATGCCACATCACCCATATCTCGAATTTTGTGTATAGCACCATTTACCCGAACTTCTTTTCCCTCAAAGTCTCCCTCCAGAATTTCGGAGATACTCATTGTTTTTTTCTCTGTTTTCCCTGTTAAAAAATCCATGCTCTATTCCTCCATTTCATTTTCATGCTTTTCCGGAATTTTGCATTCGAAAGACTTTTGAGACGAACTTTCCTATACGATAAAAAAACATCCATCTGCGTTCATGCACATTGGATGCTCTTCTTTCATTTATGTCTATCCCAGAAAAGCATCATGCTATATCTGGGACGGGAATTTCTGTATCACAAATAAACCCGCGGTGCCACCCGCGTTGAGATACCCCGTCGTATCTCCTCTCATTTATACATATAACGGTGTTCACCGGACAAACCTACTAATTCGACGGGATGTAAGCAACGCCATCTATTCACGTTCAATCTGTCAGCTCCGGAATGTTCTCCTGCCTGCTGCCTACCAATAAACCGCTCTCAGTCAATGACGGTTCTCCCTGTCTGTCCGGTCTGCTACACAAGCATTCGTTTCCTTCATTGCTTTGGTAAGCATTTTAGCACAGGCGGGGAGAGGATGTCAAGAATTTTTTCCCTTCCGTCTAATCAAAATTCATAAATCCGATACCGCTCTCACTTTCTCTCAATCACAATAAGCGGAATTGTCATTTCCTCCTCTGTAAGTCCTGCATGGACTCCAACAAAAAAATCTGCTTCTTCCCTTGTGGTGTAAATGGACAGATCGCTAATGGCAATTGCCAGATAGTCGCCGAGCATTCCCCGGAAATCCGTATGTTCTTTTCCCGTTCCGAATATTTTACTGTCCAGCACCTGTTCCTTTGTCAAAAGAAGAAATTTCCCGCCAAACTCTTTTTCAAATTCATGCTCAAACTGACTCCGTTTTTCTTCTTTTACAAACAAATTTAATGCTCTCGGTTCAATGGACGGTAAACGCACCAGACACTCCGTAATTTTCGGATAATCCGTAATAGCCACTCCTTTGGAATCTATATGTCCGTGGTCTGCCGTAACGATCACAAGTGTATTTTCCAATTCTTCACACAATTGCTGTACCTGCTCTTCAAGCAATTGAACGGTCTGCTTTGCAGCTGTACCATAACATCCCTCCCGGTGCATTGTACTATCCGGTTCGTTCCAGTAACCATAAATATACTTTTTCCCCGGCTGGCTGCACCGTTTTTTTATCTCTGCGCAGATTTTATCAAAAGAATCCGGAAATGGTTCAAAAAACGGTGTCACTTCAAACGCATTGCCACCATTTTCCCTGATTCTCGACACTACGCTCTCATATCCACAATATGTCCAGGCAACGTTATAATCCGCTGCTGCCCTGTCCGTGCCCGTCTCCTGATTCAAAAAGACGGTGACATTTTTATCGATCTGCGGATAATAACAATCCCATCCCAGCCATCCATGTTCACACGGAGTCAGTCCGTTGGCAATCGATGTAGTTGCCGCAACCGTTGTCGGTGGAAAGACAGAACTATATGTCGTGACCAGATGCGAACGGAAAAATCCATCCTGCGCCAGATTTTTTTCGATGATATCTTCCCCCATTCCATCCAGTAAAAGAATCACAATATTTTCATAGTCCTTATGCAGATACTGTTCTAACGCTTTCAGCTTGTGCCGTCCCTCATCAATGCCAAATTCTTCTAATATAGAATTTGCCAGATTTGCAATGCCGTTTTCATAATCCGGAAATTGTTGTTTCATAGGCTCCTCCTTCTGCACAATCGTGCTCCATGTTCTTGCGCCCGACAAATATCATTTCGTGCAATCACGATGGTACCTGTCGGTCTTATAGCACAAAAAAATCACACCAGGCGTCTATGCCCAGTGCGATAATTCCAATACAAGATGCAATATATTCATAGCAGCCTACATTCTCATTTATGCACCGGACAAAAAGACCTATTGGCTGAAACCAGTGCATAATATATGCAGCGTTTACAGCCAGATACGTCTGTCATACATGTACATATAACGTTCTGAATGTAAGATGTGATTCATTTTATTGCTCTCCTTATTTTTTTATCATGTTATCATTTGAAATTTGACTTGTCAAATATAACTTATCTGTTTGTAGATTTTTCTTTTTTATAGTGAAAATGCTTGCACATAAGCACTATTTGTGATAAATTAACAGAAAACTATTTGAAAGGACAATTTCTATGAACACATTATTTGCAAACAGCTCAGAACGTAAAGAAGAACGTAAGCTCTTGTAATCATTGCTTTCCGCATGGTTACAAGAGTGTACGTCTTGTTTCTGTGCGGTTACTGTTTATAGATATCATAGATACAGAACCGTAATAGATTTAGCACATGCTAATCATGTTACGGTTTTTTTATTTGCGAAAGGAGGCAAAAATGGATAACAATTTTCTTAAAAACACTTTTTCAAAAGTAATTACCGATTATGACTTTGCAAGACCTACCTACCCAGAAGCAGTCTACCAACAGATCATGCAATTTTCAGAAATAGGGGAAAATGCCAAAATCTTGGAAGTGGGTGCGGGAACCGGACAGGCAACAGATTTGTTTGTAAATAGCAATTTCTATTCCCAATCCAATAAAAGAATAAACAATTTTTACTTAGACTTGCTGGAAGTAAGTGATGAACAAGTTGCTTTTCTAGAAAACAAATATCATAAGTATCCTCAAATCACCGTAAAAAAGGATTACTTTGAGGAATACAAAACAGACAAGCAATATGACTTAATATATTCTGCTACTGCCTTCCATTGGGTAAAAAGCGATATTGGTTATCCAAAGGCCTGGGAGATGTTGAAGCCCGGAGGGACTCTAGCTGTTTTTTGGCAAATGTCCTCTGTAACTTACTATAATGACGGGATTTTCAAGGGATTAAATGCAATTAAGCAAAAATATCTTCCCAATGAATCCTTGGGTTTTGATACACAAGGAATTAATAAAGTAAAAGAAAAAAGAATTAGCCAAATTCAATCTGGGGGATATTTTGAAATGCCGGAGATTTACGAATTCCGTTGGACAGATACCTATGATGCCGATAAATATACCAAATTGGTAAACACATATTCCAGCACCCAAACGCTACAAGAAGACGTGAAAAATGCATATCTGGAAGAAATAAAAAGATATATTAATAATAATGGCTGTATTGTTATATTGCCACATTTAGTGATGTTGTATCTTGTAAAGAAGACACATTAATTTATAATTCATTAACAACATATTTGTAAGGAGAGAAAATACCATGAACGATTTAGGAACAAGAAGACTTGAAACCGATAGGCTAATCTTAAGAAAGTTTAAAATTACTGATGCACCAGAGGTATTTTATGGTTGGACTTCCGATGGAAATGTAACAAAATATTTGAGTTGGAGTCCTCATAAGGATATCGAGGAAACTACAAATATTATTGAGAATTGGATAAATCGATATGATTCAAACATCTACAATTGGGTTGTTGAACTTAAAAATACGCATGAATTGATTGGAAACATCAGCGCAATTTCTGTTAGCAGAAAGCATCATAATTGTGAAATCGGATATTGTTATGGTTCTAAATATTGGAATCAAGGTTATGCCACCGAAGCTTTAAAAGCAGTTATCAACTATATGTTATATGATTGTGAAATGCATATTGTTGAAGCAAAACATCATAGCATTAACCCTGCTAGTGGACGAGTAATGGAAAAAGCTGGAATGATAAAAGAAGCTGTATTAAAAGAAAGACGATACCATGCTATAACCAATTCCTATTGCGATTTAATATGTTATTCAAGATCAAAAGATTTTTGAGCAGATTGTCCGGAATCTAGAAATTTAAGTTTATGTTGCAACCAACACAGGGCAATGGAAGGAAATTTGATTTGTACAGAGGGATCACAACTACATTTTAGCTATGCTTTATAAAAATCAGAATAGTGTGTTTTGAAAAAGTACAGAAACTAGAATGACTCCAAAGCAAAACAGAATTTAAAGAGACAAAAGTCGCTCTCTCCCCTCGAAAAATCGGGCAATGAGCGACTTTTTATAACATTACCAAATCACGAATAAACTATATCATTTTCCATCTTATATTTCTTGACATTTTGAGTTAAATTGTAATCAGCTCAAATCATTCACCTGGGCTACTTGATATTACTTTCCCCATATTCCAAAGCATGGCTGCACTTTTGGCGGCATCCAGTCGTTCTTCGTCTGAATGAAAATCAATCGTTACGGAATGGCATCCACATTCCAGACACATCACATAATAACCGCAACCACATTCTTCTTCTAACAGTGCACCGCCATCACATAACGGACAATCGTTGATTTCTAACATTTTTTCGATATCCATATTGGGGGATTTATCAATCATAATAATTACCTCTCTTTCCACTTACCATTTTATAACTACATAAGATCAGGGTGTCAAAAAGGGTCTTTTGACACCCTGATCCACATAACAAAGTATAACATATTATGAACGGACTGTGTGAACTAAAATGCATAGATATGAGTGTTTAGAGACAAAAGTTTCTGTGGTGGAAGAACCGTGAGCATTTTCTGCAAAATTCTCTTGTATTTGTATCTTTCTCATGTTACAATGCTTTCAAAGCATTTTTCTATATCCGTTTAGGTATTTAGGGTACAGCCTATACACCATCTTATATTCAGATAATCAGGAACATCAATGCTTTTATCTCAACTTTACAAAAGCAGGAGGTTCCCGAAAAGTTTCTCCTGCCATATTCAATCAAAGGAGGACACTGAATGAAAGATCAGATTTATGTCACAACAAAGTACAAGGATACCCTGTTTCGTATGCTTTTCAAGGAGAAACAGAAGTTATTGGAACTTTACAATGCCATAAACAATACGAAATATAAAGACCCGGACGAACTTGAAGTTGTCACGCTGGAAAATGCCGTTTATATGAGCATTAAGAATGACGTTTCCTGTCTGTTGGATATGCGGATTCAATTATACGAACAACAGTCTACTGTCAACCCCAATATGCCCCTTCGGGATTTGATGTACGTATGTGACCAGTATGGGAAATATATTATCGGTAAAGATATTTATTCCCGTCGATTAATCAAACTTCCAACCCCAAAGTTCGTGGTATTTTATAATGGAACAGAAAAGCAGCCGGAACGCAAAGAATTACATCTCTCGGATGCATTTGAGATACCGGAAGAACATCCGGCTCTTGAACTTCGTGTAACACAGTTTAATATTAACCAGGGGTATAACACAGCATTATTAGAGAAATGTCCTACCTTATTCCAGTATATGCAGTATGTTGACCAGGTACGGCAATACCGGCAGAAATATCCACTTGTGCAGGCCGTACAGCTTGCTGTTGACTCTTGTATTACAAATGGTATACTTAAGGACTTTCTATTAGCAAATAAGGCGGAGGTAATCAAAATGAGCATATATGAATATGATGAAGAACTGCATAAGCAGACTCTGCACGATGAAGGATATGAAGATGGATTTAATGATGGATTCAATAACGGAGCATTAACCAACCTTGTCAAACTAATCTGCCGCAAACTTGTGAAGAACAAAGCTCCTGAAATAATTGCCGATGAATTAGAGGAAGATCTGGATACCGTCAGACATATCTGTGATGTTGCAAAACCTTTTGCACCAGAGTATGATATTAAAGAAATCATAAAGCATATATGAATGTAAGCCATACGGTCTGAACTGATTTACAAACCGTATGGCTTTTTAACAGCCGTTTAAGCTATCAGACTATTTAATCTCCCGCCCCGTTCTGATATAATGTCCTTCCTGAACAGCCGAAAATGTTGCTATGGTACAAACCACAACAGCACTATATTTCAGCTCAATGAAAAACAATGTCAAGGGCAACACAAACAACAGTAATCCTGTGATTTTATTCATAACAGTGTGTTCGACTGTGAATCTTTTATTGCAAACATATCCCGATATGATATTTGTTATTTTTATTACTGCTATTATCAGAATCCATATCCATAGCCAACTTGGAATATTCATCACAGGTAACAGCTTAACCAAAGCTGTCCACACAAATATAAAATCTGCAACAGTGTCCAATCTCGCCCCAAATGCGCTGACAGTGTTTGTTTTTCTCGCAATAGTTCCATCAACCATATCAGTAAGCCCGCAAAGAAGATACATAACATAAAACCAAGGCGAAAACACAGGAAAGAACAACATCAAAATGCTCAATATAATGCGACAGCTTGTCACTATGTTTGCAATGTATTTTCTCATAACGCTTTTCATTTCAAACCGAAGTTATCTCCTTGCATTTTTATTTACTTTGCGTAAGTATAATGCGTATGCTCCCGCTACAAGTATAATAAAAACAGTTGCTCCATAGAGCCAATATCGCTCTGTCTGCTCCGATATATTATGATTTGAAAACTTCGACGTCATATTTATAATGCTATGGGTGATAATACAAGGAGCAGGTTTACAATATGTCCTGCCCCGAATGTCACAGCAGATATGATAATCGCCTGTTTCACATTGTCCTTCTCAATCGCTTTATACAAAAGTCCCCTGAAAATTATTTCCTCCACATAACCGACAATCGCCATAGTAATAACAGCACTTATCTGATGATACAGATCATAATGCATAGAAACGCCAAACCACAAGTTTACGGTACCGAGCAGAACAAACGGTATAAAAAACAAATATTTCTTACACTCTGAAGGATGAACCAATCCGTATTTTTCACTCAGCATAGATGATTATCTACATTACGACAAACCATATCTCACTTTTCTCATAGAATTTTTTCATTACAGTTTTCCCCCTTCAATTTCAATTCAATTAAAATATTCCACAATCGGCAGAATGTACTTCCTGTCGGAGATGTCATAAGAATGCGAAATCATCTCTCCCATTGTCTTCTCCTGCTCGGTTGCATCCTTCTTGTTTCTAACCACGGCGGCAAATGCCTTCATGGCTAATTTGGAAGGCAACTTCATCTTATCATATGCAATTCCACCCTGACAATAAAAAGCTTTTGCATATTTGCGTTCCTCGTCCGTCAAGGCACTATGAAGTGCAGTCTCAACATCCGGAAGTTCATTAGGGCTTGCACCCACACAAAAAAGTGCCAGCTTCTTCCCTTTCCATCCGGGAATTCTCTGAGTAAACCATTTGCTGTTTACTATATTTCCTCCCATAGCCCATCCGCCATAAATAATTCCTTCGGCATCATCAAAATATTGGCTGTTCTGTTTTTTAGCCTCTGCTAATGTAATGACCTCTGCCCCCAGCTCCTCTGCCAACCAGTCCGCATATCTCTTGGTAAATCCTGTCTGCGACGAATATACAATTATTGTCTTCATAATTAACCTAAATTCCTTTCCATCTGTAAAATAGTCTGTATTGTTGTAATTAACTGTTCTTCTGATACACCTTCATACATTTTATTAATTTGTAACCCACATTCCTTTTCATTTCTTTTGCAAAAATCATTACACTTCTCCGTGATGACAATTCTCTGTTTCCTTCGATCCTTCTCATCAGGAATCATTTCTATAAAGCCTTTTTTCTCCAGCTTGAGCAGAATCTGCTTGACATTCTGGTGGGAACTGGCCATTACTTCCGATAGTTCATTTATTGTAGGGCTCTCCTTACAAAGGTTGATACAGATAATCGCAAAAAATTGCTTCCACGTAATTTCCTCAAAAAAGGAATCCGCAACTGTCTGAAATCTGTTCTCATACGCACTGAGAAGCCCTATCAAAAACGTCCCCGGAGGCATCTGCCCAAATTCTACTTTGTTATTCTGCACCATCGAGTTATAATCCATAGCATCGTCCTTCTTTTATGTAATATATTACCTATATATGTAACATGTTACATTTATTTTGTCAATAGAAAATAGAATCATTTCACTGGTATTTTCTCCGTTTTTTGTATATACTGGAATCATAAAAAGAAATGAGGGATTGACATGAAAGATACACCATTTATGCAGGAAGCAATAAAGGAAGCGTATGAAGGAATCGAAAATGGCCATGGAGGACCGTTTGGTTCAGTCATTGTTAAAGATGGGCAGATTGTCGGAAAAGGCCACAACCGGGTTTTGTATAAAAAAGACCCGACCTGTCACGGAGAGATGGAGGCCATCCGCGATGCGTGCAAAAACCTTGGCACCCACGACTTGTCCGGATGCGAGCTCTACACAACGGCAGAGCCATGTCCGATGTGCCTTGGCGGAATTCTATGGGCAAATATCAAAACCGTCTATTATGGATGCAACCGAACGGATACCGATGGTATCGGTTTCCGCGATGACGTTTTTTATGATTATCTGAATAACAAGACAGATATCATGCAAATGAAAGAGCAGAACAGAGATGAATGCCTGAAATTGTTTGAAGACTATGCTGCAAACGATAAAAATGAGCGGTACTGATTTTACGGGGGGGACATATTTTTATACGATATAAAACTCATCTGCGAATAAAAGCCACATGGCGCGGAACAGACGCATAATCTGCCAGACACCGATACCTTTGAGATTGTATTCCTTTACGAGACGGTACTTTGCCATCATACTGCGTACATCTTCAAACCATACTTCGTGGAGTTTTCCCTCTCTTTCATACTGAAAAAAAGGGGACTGCGCCACTTCATCAAACCGGATTGCCACTCCCTGCTCAATTGCTATCTGAACCGCCTGGACATGCCCGATCGTAACGGCTTTGCTCTCTCCCCTCACAAATGGCAGTGTCCAGTCATAGCCGTAATTGGGGATGCCAAGGTTGATTTTTTCCGCCGGAATCTCTGTCAATGCATATTCCACGACCTGACGTACTTTATTGAGTGGGGCAACTGCCATGGCAGGCCCATATGTGTAACCCCATTCATATGCCATCAGAAGTACCTCGTCAGCCGCTTCACCGAGCCCTGCATAATCTTTTCCCTCATATAAAAGCCCCTGCTGGTCGGCAGAAGTTTTTGGTGCCAGCGCCACACTGACTGTATAACCATTCGCATTCATCATTTCCCGCAATTCCCGTACAAAAGAGGTGAAAAGATCTCTGTCTTCTGCCAATATATATTCAAAGTCTACATCCACTCCCTGATAGCCCTGTTCCATACTGCTGAGCAGATTCTGAATGAGATTCGCCTTTGCTTGCGGATTCGTGACGAGCGCATGAATTAGACTGTTATTAAACTTTCCGTCCGCACCAAAGGGTGTCAGCACAAGAATCGGTGCCACCCCGTACTGTCCTGCCGGTTCAAACATCCATTCCGGCGAGCGCGCCGGCGGAATCAGCTCCCCCTGTTCTGTAAAACCGTAAGAGAAAATAAGAAGATTTGTCAGATACGGAAGCGTCTGCTCCATCACCCACGGACTGATATAAGGATATGCATAACCACCCGATGTGGCAGTCCGCCGCTCAACTTCCGGATTTTCTACCGGAATCAGAAGTGCTTCCCCGACCGCAAGGGCATACGGGTAGACAATCTGGTTCGCATAAGCAATCTCCTCCACCGATGTTCCATAATAACCGGCAATCCGGTCAATTGTGTCTCCCGACTCTACAACATAAATCTGCATCGTTCCACCTCTGAAATCTCTCTACACCAAATTATGTTAAATAAGAAAATTTATGAATATTTTTTGCCTTTTTCCGATGGATATGATACAATTGATTTCAACAAAAAAACGAGGAGAATGAAAATGAAAAAATTAAACCGAATGCTGCCAAAACGTATCCTTTGTCTAATATTTATTTTTTGCTGCACTCTTACATTAAGTGCGTGCTCTTTATCAGATATCACTAAATTTTTCAGTGATTTTGATGCCAGCACTTACACCCGTTCTTTCCTGGATGCAATCTGCAAAAATGATTACACCGAATATGCAAAGATAACAAACAGTACAGAAGATGAAGCAAAGCAGGAATACGAGACATTACTTGACAACTCGGTGACCAGTCTTTTGTCAACGGTCACAGTATCGGATGAGACAAAGCAGAAAATGCGGGAAATGTTCCATTCCATTTATTCCAAATGGAATTATGAAGTAGGCGAGGCCACAAAGAACGATGACGGTTCTTTCAGCGTCCCTGTTACCGTCCGTCAGTTAACTGCTTTCAAAGGTTCTCTGACTGCCACGACAAAACGTTTTAACGAGCGCACAAAAGATTCTGCTGATCTGGATGACGGAAGCTATTATGACTTGCACTATCAGACATTTATTGAAGTAATCAATGAGACAATAGCAAAAGGGGAATATGGAGACGAGACTATAGTTCAGGTAAAAGTAGTACCTTCTTCTTCCGATTCCAATGTATACGAAATGGATTCGGAATCTATCGCCGCTCTTTACAATGCCGCAATGGATCTGAGTTCTATCCAGGAAGAAGCTGCATCACTCGCAGAGGCAGAATAATAAATCTTATTTCAGGGGGCTGTTCGTCAGCCCCTTATATTTTGCACAGACGTGATTGTAAAAGGTGCGGACAGCCGGTGCCATGACCGCCGGATTCAGTGCCGCCAGCCCGATAATCCGGTAAGCTTTTTCTTCGAGCGGATAGCAATCCACTTCATAGGGAATATCGTTCATGACAAGCTCCGGCATCAGGCAGATTCCAAAGTCATTTGCCACCATGGCAATCGTGGACAGATCATCCACCACATGATAATTGGACTGCACATTCAGATTGTTTGATTTGAGGAAATTCTGGATATCGGCATCGGTGCTCTCCCGCTGGGTCACAAACTGTTTTTCCCGTAATTCATCCACACTCACCGCACCGGTTCCGGTGCGTTTTGCTCCTTTTGGAAATACACAGATTAACGGGTCCATGTACAGGGGTTCAATGGGAATATCTCCCGCACTCGACACCGACAAAAAACCCAGATCGACAATTCCGTTTTTTATCCAATACGAAACATCATCATACGTTCCCTGAAAAAGCTCTATCGTAATCGCCGGGTATTTCTCCCGGAACGAATGCATAATCTCGGGCATCCAGTTTGTACACACACTGGAAAAACACCCCACCTTGATTCTCCCCTGTTTTAATCCATTGAATTCGGCAATCGCCTGCTGTAAACTCTCATCGCTGTTGAGAACTGCATTCACATAAGGAAGAAGACGCTCCCCATAACTGGTTAGCGTCACTCCGTTTTTGCCTCTATTTAATACAGAAAATCCAAGTTCCTCCTCAAGCGCTGAGACCGCGTGGCTGATTGCAGAAGGAGTCAGCCCCAGAAGGTCTGCTGCCTTCCGGAAACTCCCCTGCTCCGTCACCGTCTTAAACACCTGATAGCTCAATAATGTCATAGCAAACTCCATTTCTGCGCTCTGCATGCCGCATGAAGATTAGCGGCCACTATCTTGCACATTTGTACTGAAGATCTTCCCAGCGGCGGTCTACTTCTGCCTGGAACTGTTCGATCAGATGCTCGTTTCCTTTTTTGAACAGATGCTTGAACCGTCCCTGCTCCCGCAGAAAATCTTCAATCGGAAGTTTTTTCTTTGGCTCGTAAGAGAGTGTCCATTTGCCATGTTCTACTTCAAAGAGTGGCCAGTAACAGGTCTCCACTGCCAGCTTACATATTTTCATAATTTCTGCGGTGTCATAACGCCATCCACGAGGGCAAGGTGTCATAATATTGAGAAAACTTGCTCCCTCTGTATAAATCGCACGCTCTGCCTTGCGGTGCAAATCCATAAAATTCTGTGTGAATGTCGTCTGTGCCACATACGCCACATCGTGATCCGCGATAATGCTGGCCAAATCTTTACGGTTTTGCATTTTTCCCACGGACTCTTTACCGACCGGTGTAGTCGTCGTATCTGCATACATCGGTGTTGCCGATGAACGCTGGATACCAGTGTTCATGTAGGCACCATTGTCATAGCAGACATATACCATATCATGACCACGTTCCATTGCACCGGAAAGTGACTGGAAACCGATGTCATACGTTCCGCCGTCTCCGCCAAATGTAATAAATTTAAAGGTTTCGTCTTCCGAAAGCTTTCCTTTTTTCTTTAAAGCTTTATATGCTGTCTCCACACCACTTAGTGTTGCCCCTGCATTTTCAAAGGCATTGTGAATATAACTGTCTTCCCACGCCGTATACGGGTACATATAGGAGGAAACCTCCAGACACCCGGTGGCATTGCCAATTACTGCATGGTCCCCCTCATGTAATGCACGAAGAACCGCACGGACTGCGATGGTAGCACCACATCCGGCACACATACGATGTCCCGGTGCCAGACGTTCCGGTTTTTCCATCATTGCTTTTAAACTAAAATCGCTCATATCTATATTTCTCCATTCTGGGATGTGCCTTTTCTATCCCGGTATCATTTCGTTAGCTGGTACAGGAACTATTTCCTGAGGCGAATGTACTGATACTGTTCAACCTCTGTTCCATTTTCCACCATATCTTCCAATTCCGCAAAAATACCCTTTACATCACTGATGGTAAAATCACGTCCTGCAAGTCCATATATGTAATTTACGGCTTCAATCATCACTTTATTTTTGAACAGTGCTGCCGGTACTTCACTTCCCAGCGGTCCGCCGTTTCCATTGTAGCTCTCACAACGATCCATTATCGCCACTGCTTTGCAGTTTTTCAGTGCCTGCGCAATCTCGTTTGCCGGAAATGGACGGAACACCCGCAGTTTCAAAACACCGACTTTTTTTCCCTCTTCGCGCAGTTCATCCACTGCCTCTTTCGCCGTTCCGGCAGCCGAACCCATAATCAGCATGATGTAGTCGGCATCCTCTGTTTTATACTCTTCAAACAGACCAAATCCTCTTCCTGACATCTCTTTAAACTTCTGTGCCACCTCAAGGATTACTTCTTTTGAATTCTCCAGCGCGATTTCCTGATTCTTTTTTGCCTCCATCGCATAATTGGAAATAGAGTACGGGCCAACGGCAATCGGTTTGCCCGGATTCAGAAGATATTCTTCCGGCTCGTATTCTCCGACAAAATCCTTTACCAGGTCATCTTCTAAAAGTTCGATATTCTCTACCGCATGGCTTGTGATAAAGCCATCCTGACAAATCATGACCGGCAAATGTACCCGCTTGTCCTCCGCAATCGGATATGCCTGAATAAAGTTGTCATAGGCTTCCTGATTATTCTCTGCATAAATCTGGATCCATCCGGTATCCCTTGCGCCCATACCGTCGGAGTGGTCACAGTTGATATTGATTGGACCAGACAGCGTACGGTTTACCAGTGCCATAACAAGCGGCAGACGATTAGACGCTGCTAAAAGAAGTTCTTCCCACATCAGTGCCAGTCCCGCAGATGAGGTAGCCGTCAGACTTCTGGCACCTGCTGCCTCTGCACCAATTGTTGCACTCATGGAGGAGTGTTCACTCTCTACCGGAATAAACTCGGTATCCATCTCTCCATTTGCAATATATGTAGAAACCATCTGTGGAATCTCAGTGGAAGGAGTAATTGGAAATGCCGGCATAACATCCGGATTTATCTGGCGGATTGCGTAGGATACCGCCTCATTTCCTGACATACGTTCTTTAATTGCCATTATTCATTTCCCTCCTTCATCTCTATTGCACCAAACGGACACACGTTGGCACAGATACCACACCCTTTGCAGTGATCGTAATCAAAATCCATTCTCTTTCCGTCTTTTACCGGAATACTGCTATCCGGGCATACCGGTGTACAGAGCAGGCACTGCTTGCATTTATCGGCCAGGTATACCGGTGTATTGGTTCTCCATTCACCAGTGTTAAAAAGTCTGGAGGTTCCACCGGCAAAGGTCATAAGACCTTCCGTCAACTCCTGATGTGGAGTCTTTTCATTAATTTTTGTCACATCTGTTCTCATTTACTTTTCTCCATTATCTATATTTCTTTAGTCAATAGGTACCTTCGGCTGCTCAGCTTGCGGCATCTGCCTCAATTGCCTCGGCAACCACATCATACGCACGCTCAAGCGCCTGCATATTTCCCTCAATCACTTCCGGTTTTTTGGCAAATTTATGCTCATAAGAAGCTCGCATCTCATGAATAAAGGTATCCCTCGGCATAACATTGCTGACAGCAACAGTCGCTGCAAGCATCGGAGAATTCGGGAAATTTTTCCCAAGTGTCTCTACGGAAATTTTGCGGGCATCCACGGTATAAACCCGACCTTCATAACCCCCGAGCAGCCCCATAATCTCCTCCCGTTTCTTCGATGTATTTATAATAATTGCACCTGTTTTTTTCAACCCTGAGGTGACATCCACTGACTTCAGAAGTGTCTCATCCACCACCACAACAAAATCCGGATGATATATATTGGAATGTACCCGGATAGTGTCTACACTGATTCTGTTATACGCTGTAATCGGTGCTCCCATTCGTTCCGGGCCGTACTCCGGAAATCCCTGTACGTTCTGACCAGTCTTAAAAGCTACATCTGCAAGCAGCAAAGCCGCTGTCTTTGCTCCCTGGCCGCCACGGCCATGCCATCTGATCTCAATTCCGTTTTTCATGGTCTAGTTCTCCTTTTTCCTTTACGTTCTAAAAGCTGCCGTTTCATTAGCGACAGCATAATTAATTATAGACGAGATTTGAAAAATGTAAAGAGAAAATGTATAAATTTATTCACTTTAAGAGTGAATTTTTTTCACTCTCATGGCATAATGTTTAATTTCTGTCAATTTCTATGCATTTTGCTGTTGGATTCCAACCCAAAATGCGATATAATTATAGAATACATATTTGACGTTTTTGGTATAGGAGGACTCAACTTTGATTAAGCGATATTATGTCCGCACAAGTTCATTAAAAGAGGGAATGCGGATAGGACAAAATATAAAGGACCGGATGGACCGCACCCTGATTGCAAAGGGCACACCGCTGGATGCCTTTCTAATTGAGGGGCTTGCAAAGCGTGGAGTTCATGGTGTATATATCGAGGAAGGAGAAGAAGAACCGGAGCCGGTAAAATCTGATGCAGACCTTCCGCCTCTGGTACGCCATAATATCGAAAAAAACCGTGTAGACGACCCTTCCAAAGTTAAACTGGCAGAAAGCGTAAAGAAGCGGGTTTCGGAAGGAATCCAGTATCTTTATAACAATTCCGATTCACCTGAATTTGCAAATACAAGCACAAAAATTACCAATGACCTGATGAAAGCTATCGATGACAATGAAGCACTTGCTGTCGATATCAGCACACTTAAGACAAGTGATGAATACACGTTTAAACACAGTGTAGATGTGGCAACGATGTCCATGATCATTGCCAAAAAACTTGGCATGTCACAGAAAGATGTGTACAACATCGGCATCGCAGGTCTTTTACACGACATGGGAAAATCAAAAATTCCAAATGAAATTTTAAATAAACCAGCGCGCCTGAGTGAAGAAGAGTTTGCGGTTATGAAACAGCATTCCGAACTGGGATACAGTATTTTGAAGAAGAAAGATGAATTCTCAGATGCCATTTCCATCGCTGTATTACAACATCACGAAAAGATGAACGGCAAAGGGTATCCCCTCGGCTGTACTTCTGATAAAATCATTCCATATGCAAAAATTCTCTCTGTTTCGGATGTATACGATGCTCTTGTGACTGAACGTCCTTATAAAAAGTCATTCTCACAACGGACAGCAGTTGAAATGATTATGTCCATGACAGAGGAACTTGATATCAAGGCAATGTGCGGATTCCTTGAAACTGTCATTCTCTATCCGGTGGACTCTACAGTGCAGCTCAGTAATGGAGAGGATGCACGTGTTGTGGAAAACAGATCAAACGCCGTCCTGCGTCCAACCGTTGTCGGACTGAAAAGCGGTATCGTATATAATCTGGCAGATGATGTTTCCTGCGCTAACATTATTATTTTATAGTGCGTCCGAAAAACGTGCGACACTTCACAAAAGTCAATCTTTTCTATATGACTAAAAGGGCCATTGGCACAAAGTTTTCTGTGTGCCAATGGCTCTTTTCTCTGCATTATGTTTTACTTCTGACTATCAGTAATTTTCTGCATGAATCTCAAAGTATGCCTGCGGATGCGCACAAACCGGGCAGGTCTCCGGAGCCTCTGTCCCAACTACTATATGTCCGCAATTACGGCATTCCCATACTTTAACTTCACTCTTCGCAAATACTTCAGCCATCTCCAGATTTTTAAGAAGCGCACGGTATCTCTCCTCATGATGCTTCTCGATTGCTGCAACCATGCGGAATTTCTCTGCAAGCTCAGGGAATCCTTCCTCATCCGCTGTCTTTGCAAAGCCCTCATACATGTCTGTCCATTCATAATTTTCGCCTTCTGCTGCAGCCTTAAGATTTGCCGCCGTATCTCCAATACCCTCAAGCTCCTTGAACCACATTTTTGCATGCTCTTTTTCATTGTCGGCTGTCTTCAGAAAAATAGCGGCAAGCTGCTCATATCCTTCTTTTTTCGCTTTGGATGCAAAATAGGTATATTTATTTCTTGCCTGTGATTCTCCGGAAAATGCCGCCTCCAGATTTTTCTGTGTCTGCGTTCCTTCATATTTACTCATGTTACAGTTCCTCCTTATACTTTAATTTTAGTATACACGTGAATCAATTTCGTCCGCTGCCGTATCTGCCGCGTATACATTATCTTTATTCTATCACAAAGCAAAAAAACCTGCAAATAATCAGAAAAAAACATATTTTGTCTATTTACCGGTTATCTACTTTTTCCGGGTACATGTCATGCCCGGAAAGCCGCTTCCACGCCATTTCTTCCCACTTTGTTCCCGGTCTTCCGTAATTGCAGTACGGGTCAATGGAAATACCGCCGCGGGGCAGAAATTTCCCCCACACCTCAATATACTTCGGATCCATCACCCGGATTAAATCCTTCATGATTTTATTCACACAGTCCTCATGAAAATCGCCATGATTGCGGAAACTGAACAGATACAGTTTCAGTGATTTACTCTCCACCATTTTCACATCCGGAATATAGGAAATGTAAATCGTTGCAAAATCCGGCTGTCCCGTAATCGGACACAGACTTGTAAATTCCGGACAGTTAAATTTTACAAAATAATCATTTTCCGGATGTTTATTCTCAAATGTTTCCAGAAGTTCCGGTGCATAACCGGTCGGATATTTAACCTTTTGATTTCCGAGTAAGGTTAAATCCTGTTTCTGATTATCCATATTCTAACCTCATTTCTTTTTTTACTCGTCAATTGGGTTTATTTTTCTTGCCAGATAGATAAACGGTGTATCCATAAAAGCTACAATAACCTTAAACAAATAGGTTGTCACAAGAATACTGATAAATACACCAATTTCATAAACGCCCCAAAATGCAAGTGTCGTAAACACGATGGTATCGGCTAACTGGCTGAGACAGGTGGAACCATTGTTGCGAAGCCATAAAAAACGACTGTCATTGCCGCTCTTTTTCCATATCAGATGATAGAGTGCCACATCCACACTCTGCGATACCGCATATCCAATGAGACTGGAGATTGCCACGCGCGGCACCAGCCCAAACACCTGCTGCAGTGCCGGATCAATCATATCATTGGCATTTGGAACAAGCCTCAGTGTCCCCTGTGTACCGACAATCCACAAAACAGTTACCGACAGTCCAATCCAAACAGCTTTCTGCGCGCTCTTTTTCCCATATTTCTCTGAGAGAATGTCAGTCACTAAAAAAGTCGCCGCATAGAGAACATTACCCGCAGTCGTGGAAAGTCCAAAAAAATCAACACATTTACAAACCTGGATATTGGCAAGAAGAGTGCCAAAAGCCGTGAATACATACAATCCGGTTTTCCCAAAAAACCTGTACATGGCAATCACGGCTGCCAGAAAAAACAGAATGGATACAACGAACATGATACTATTAAACATTTTTCTTCCTCACTTTCTTATGAGGGCTTGTTTTGCACGCGAACACTCCGCACTTTTGTGCTCCGTGTTCTTGCACCCGTCAAATGCCTTGTTCCGCAAGTGGCACCGGCGCTTCACGGGTTTGTGCTACAAAAAAAGACAGACCTGGTCCGTCTGTCCTTGGCCCTGGTTTTGTTTAACGACAGGATGGATCACCGCCCCCGGCGGTTGCGAACTGTCGGATTTCATTGTATCACGTTTTGATAGGATTGTAAAATATTTTTTACCCTTTCAACATTTTCCCATCATTCAATGTTTTTTCATCTCGCACGCAAGTTCACGTCCCACTACGATTAGCATTGTCGTAAAACTTGCCAGTCCCCCTACCGCATTGGAAATCGGCTCTGCAAAAAATACGCCATCCACACCGAGCCCCCAAAGCTTTGGCAGTATCAGTGTCAGAGGAACGACAACAATCACTTTGCGGAACAGGGAAAAGAAAATCGAATATCTGGATTTTCCAAGCGCCACAAAAGTGGACTGACCGGCGAACTGGAACGCCATAAAGAAAAAACCAAAGAAGTACAGTTTGAGAGCGTGACAGCCCGGCACAAGCAAGGCACTGCTCTCGCTGAACATGCGAATAAAGATTTCCGGAAACAGCATAATGGCTGCCCAGAAAATGGTGGTATATCCGATACCAAGAGCAGATGTAATCGCTATGGCACGCTTTACCCGTGAATATTCTTTCGCCCCGTAATTATAGCTGATCACAGGCTGTGCTCCATTCGTAATTCCGACGACAACTACATTGGCAATCTCCCGCACAGAATTCAAGACCGTCATAACGCCTACATACAAATCGCCACCATATATTTTCAGCGTCCGGTTACATACAATCTGGACAATACTGTTTGTCACCGCCATGATAAATCCGGACAGCCCAAGTCCTGTAATCCTGATAACAAGCGGAAGCTGCCATTTCATATCATCTCTGCATAACCGGAAAAGGGTTCTTTTTCCATGAAAAAATGAGAGTACAAGTACCGCCGTCACAAACTGGGACAACACGGTTGCTAGGGCGGCGCCGCGAACCCCCAGCCCCAAAACAAAAATAAAGAACGGATCAAGAACCAGATTTAAAACTGCCCCGCTGACCACTACGAGCATTCCCATTTTAGGGAATCCCTGGGCATTGATAAACTGGTTCATCCCCGTTCCGATCATCACAAATATGGTACCAATCAGATAAATACTCAGATAACTGTCTGCATAGTAAAATGTCACCTCACTGGCCCCGAACAAATACAGAACCGGACGTTTGCACACATATCCCGCAACCGTAAGTAAAACTGCCATCATACAGAGCAGGGAAAACGTATTATTCATAATCCGGGATGCCTTTTTCTCTTCCCCGGCACCTCTGGCAATCGAGAAAAGAGGAGCACCGCCCGTAGCAAAGAGATTGGTAAAGGCTGCCACAATCGTTATGATAGGAAAAACAATTCCCACACCCGTCAGGGCAGCCCCGTCCGTCCCCGGTAAATGTCCGATATAAATGCGATCCACGATATTATACAAAAGCTGTATGAGCTGCGCAATCGTGAGAGGTACTGCCTGATGCAAAATATGTTTTCCTATACTTCCTTTTGAAAAATCATTTTGCATCAGTTATTCTTCCTCATAATCGTAGTCTTCGTCGTCATCGTAATCTACATCGTAGTCCTCGTCATCATCGTAATCTACATCGTAGTCCTCGTCGTCATCGTAATCTGCATCGTAGTCCACGTCGTCATCGTAATCTACATCGTAGTCCTCGTCGTCATCGTAATCTACATCGTCATCGTAGTCCTCGTCGTCATCGTAATCTTCATCGTAGTCCTCGTCGTCATCGTAATCTTCGTCGTCATCATCGTCGTCTATAACCGTGACCTTACAGACAGCCTTGGCCCCACTGCCATCCTTTGCCACAGCAGTGACCGTTGCTGTTCCAACATCAATGGCAAGAAGGACACCATCTTCATCCACTTCCACCACATCTTCATCAGAACTTGTCCATGTAACTGCCTTATTCGTTGCATTGGAAGGAGAAACCATTGCCACCAGCTGATACTCATCTGTCAACTCTTCGTCGTCATCATAATCATCATAATCATCATAATCACTATCGACTAAAAGTGTTACGGCTGTACTGTTCAGTGTGATCTTGCTGACTTTAACTGCGGTTACCGTAACTTTTATTTTCGCTTTCTTCTTTGGGTTTACCTTCGATGCCACGGTAATTTTTGCTGTCCCCTGTTTTTTAGCGGTAATTACGCCCTTTGCGCTCACTTTAGCGACAGTTTTTTTGCTCGATTTATAGGTGAGTTTTTTATTCCCCTTTGTCGCTGTCACCTTTGTTTTCAGTGTAAACTTTTTGCCTTTTTCAAGAAAGAGCTTTCCACCGCTTACATTTGTTACCTTTACACTCTTTACCGCCGATGTCTTTGCCTCTGTAAAAGAAGCTTTTGTCCCCACTGTATACCCCAGTGTCACGGCACACACAAGGGCAATTGCCAGTATTTTTCCCATAATTTTTTTCATACTTTCATCATCCTTTCACGAACTGTATTTCAAGATTTTTTTCCATTGTAACGTAATTTTTAACCTAAAGTCAAGGCATGTGGAGCATTTCACTCGAATTTCATCACTCTGCCTTTTTTCGAACCAAATGATTTACTGCCATGCCAAGTCCCAGCATTCCCCAGTACACCGGCGCCACTGCTACAGTTGAATCATTGGCAAGACCTGCCACCATATATCCAAAGCATCCTAACATCAAAGCGACTCCGATTTCTTCCAGCACTCCAAACTGACAGCGGTAATACAGGCGAATACTGGAAATGAAATATAAGAGAAACATGCCCAGAAAAGCAAGTAACGACAAAAGACCTGTCTGTACCCAGATCTGGAGATACATATTGTGGGGCTTTGTCACCACAACACCATCATAATTCATATTTGTTTTTCCCACATAGTCATCATTCGGGAATACTTCCGTAAACGTATCAGGTCCGGAACCAATGAGCAGGAAACGGTTCAAAAGTGGAAATGTACGCGACCAGATATATCCTCTCTTATCTCCGAAATGCTGGTTCCCTGAAAATCCAAATGCCGGGATTTCACGGAGTTTATCCAGCTTTTTATGCGCTGTAAATACCTGATACTCCCCATCGACAAGTGCAATCGTCCACTCTTTATTTATCGTCGGATTAAAAATTCGCACAGCGGGCAGTTCCTGCCCCTCTACCGTTACATTTACCCGGTAAAGACGGAAATTCGTATACCGGTCATCCGACAGTGTGTAGTAACCGCCACGCTCTGTTTTTTCCAGAGTTATAGCGCTTCCATCCTCTTCCCTGACAGAAAAGGGAGTTGCAATATTGTCGGTTAGTTCCACATAAAAACGGTCACCCGTTACCGTCTCAACCCGAAGCCCGCTTTCTGTGTCAAGTATAGACGAAATCACATGATAATCTTCTTTTGGATGAAACAGCTTGTCCGTACCATAACGGAGCTCCTCCGGGAACATAAAACAAATAACACCGGCAAAAGCCGCTATTCCGACAGCACCTGCGACGATTTTTTTCCATCCGTGCGCGGCCACCATTCTATGCCAGATAAAAATAACAAAAAAGACAAGGAGCACCGCAACCGCAACACATCCTGTCATCGACTGGGAACCCAAAAGTGTGATGGTCAGCAGACAGGTCGTCACGATAGCTAATATATTCCAGAAAGGCGGAACTTTCTTCCAGTCCATGATTGCCACTGCCACGACAACGGGAAGAAGCAGTGCCGCATAAGAGCCAACATAGTTTGGATTGTACAGGGTGGCATACACCCATCCATCGCTGAAATTAAATGTATAACGCATCTTTTCCTCACTGAGAAGGTTCATAAAAAAGCGCCCCGTCTCCGTTCGGAAGAAATCCATCTGCAAATACTGGAGTGTTCCTGCCAGACCAATCAGAAAACTTCCCAGAATCAACGAATATACGGTAATGCGTATCATTTTCTCCGTACCTGACGATACATATGTATACAGAAGCAGTATAACATAGGCAGCCAGTACATTCAGCCCTTCCCACTGCTCATAGCTGCCTCCCAGTGCAAAATCGCGGTGTTCACTGAGTAGTGCCGAGACAAGGACCAGCAAAAAGTAAAGAACCACGCACAAAATTTCCGGTCGTTTCAGCTTGTACCACAGGGAAAGAAGCCGTTCCCGGTTCATCACGTGAACCGCCAACAACACGACCATGACGATTGCAAGTAGTATCAGCGCCCTCCCCTTCCAGTACAAAAACAGATCTACCGAGCTGTCATTGGCAGGAAACCACGCATAATCCGCAAGTCCTGTATCATACTTTTTCACAGTAACAATAAGCGGAACGAGTGCCAGTGCTGCCATCACCGGCACCGTCCGTATTACATCCCAGATTCCTTGCCGTTCTTTCACTCAAATCCCCTGCCTTTTTCCTGTAAATTTCTTATCCTAACTATAACAAATAATAGTCTTTTCCGCAAGTAATCTTACCTTTTTCCCGCCTGCATCATTCCTCCGAGCATCCCACCGGACAGGCAGAGAAAAAGTGCCGGCAGGATTCCCGGAATGCTTGTAAATACTGCCCGGTTACACACCATTGATACGATGAGAAGTATCACATAATAAGCCGCTCCGGCAAGAATTCCCCACAGATATCGTCTTCCTGTGTGCTCTTTGCTGACGAACATTCCGCAGACGAAACAGGAGATTACATAGGCGAATATAACACCGCCCCTTATCACTTCTTCAGAAACATCCCATTGAAACATGAGAAAGGCAAGTATCAAAAGTACCACTGCCGATACCGCATAGGCAGCAAGAACTCCTTTTACAAATTGCAAAACAGTTGCCGATTTCATACAAATCCTCCATTCTCTCTCATATTTTATAATTATGCTTCTTTAAAAAAAATTATAACTGTGATAAAATCGAATTTAGAAAACAGTTTTGTTCAAAGGGGGAACTACTTCGTGGACACAATTGACTTACATGTACACTCCTGTTTTTCAGACGGAACCTGCACGCCGGAAGAACTCGTTGTCCAGGCAAAGAAAGCCGGATTAAAAGCTTTCGCACTGACCGACCACGATACGGTTGCCGGTGTCCCGGATGCTGTCAGATACGGAAAGGAAATGGGCATCCAGGTCATCCCCGGCGTTGAACTTTCCTGTGAATATATGGTTTCCGTCGGGCGGAAAAAGGAAATCCATATACTCGGGTACTGCCTTGACTACACACAGCCGGAATTATGTCAGACACTGGCAGATGCGGCAAATGAGCGTGTTGAACGAAACCGCAAAATGTGTAAAAACCTTTCAAATGCCGGTTTCCCTATCACCTATGAGAATCTGCTCGCCCGGTTTCCGAACACCATTCTCACCCGGGCACATTTTGCCAGATTTCTCTATGAAAAAGGTGCGGTGGGAAGTATTGATGCCGCTTTTCGTAAAATTCTTGCGCAAAATGGTCCTTATTATGTGAAACGCAGATACCTGACGCCGAAGCAGGGAATTGACACCATAAAAAAAGCAGGGGGTATACCGGTTCTGGCACATCCACTGCTTTATAAACTGTCTGTCACGGAAATCCGCAATCTTCTGACAGAGCTGGTCTGTTATGGACTGAAAGGGATTGAGGCCATCTATTCCCGCAACCACGGAAACGACGAGGCATTTGTCCGCAAGCTCGCAAAAGAATACCATTTATTTATTACCGGAGGCACCGATTTTCACGGGGATAATAAACCGGATCTCTCAATCGGCACCGGTACCGGTAAAATGCAGATTCCGGCTACTCTCCTCGAAAACCTGCGATAAGTTCTTCTGCTGCCTCCGTTATGTCTTCCTGACCGACCACGGCAGAAATCACAGCGGCTCCATTTACTCCGGTATCCCGGAGTTTTGGTATATTATCCCTGTTTATACCACCGATCGCAACAACCGGAATCGGTACTGCCTGACGGATCTCTTTTAATTCCTCCAGCGAAATATGCCGGGTATCGGATTTGGTCGTTGTTCCAAACACATCGCCCACGCCAAGATAATCTGCCCCCAGTTTCCATGCTTCCACGGCAGCCTCTACCGTATTTGCGGTAGCACCCACGATTTTGTCTGCTCCCAGCAGATTTCTCGCCACATGTACCGGAATGTCCGTACGCCCCAGATGCACACCGTCAGCGCCGACCGCCATTGCAATATCCAGACGGTCATTGATCAGAAGAGGTACCTCATAGGCATCTGTAATCTCTTTCACTGTCAGTGCCAGTTCATAAAATTCCCTTGAGCTGCATTCCTTCTCACGAAGCTGCACGACAGATACTCCGCCCTTTATAGCCAGTTCTACGGATTCCTCTATCGTATCTGTTGTCATAATTTTTCTATCTGTACACAGGTATAATGTGTAGTCTATCTCCGGTTTCATCCCGTCCTCCATTCTTAAGCGTATAATATACTTTATTTCTATAACTGACGGCTGAGAATACTCTCAACCTCTGCTGCATAATCAGGACTTATATCCCGTATTTTCTCCATTTCTTCCAGACACTGTTCCATAATGCCGGTGTTATAATCCATCTGGTCACGCAGTTTCTGCCTGCGGACATTCAAATCGTGCCGTACTTCTACCATTTCTTTTGGTTCTACAAGTGCCTTTGCCTGTGAAAACCAGATTTCACGGTCTTTTATCCCGAGCCGTTCCAGTTCATGCATCAGAATCCGGTTATTTTCATTTATCCGAATCGTGCTCTCCCGCTGTTTTGCCCATTCTTTCTTTGCCTTGCGGTATTCACCAAAGACAAACTCCAGCTCCACCACATTGCGGACCTGATACTTGTGATACATATAATCGAGTGTCCGTACGTTATTTACATATTTTATTTTCACACGGTTACTGAGTAATATGGCACGGTTGCATTTCTTTTCCGTTATTATCATATCAATCCGGTTTTTACGCGCTTCGTTTAATATCACAGCAAGGATGATAAAAGCAAATAAAACCGTCAGGATAAACGGCACCGTGATATCAACTTTAAAACAGAATTGAAGTGCTATCAGCATAGCGCCGATGGCTATCAATATACCCGAAAGGCATTTTCCAATTGTTTTCAATGCGTGCTGTCTCCGGATAATATCCCTTTTATCTGCCATAAGAAGATTCTTCTCACTGCCAAGCTGCCTCATATCACTCTTAATCTTCATTTGGTAGTCTTCGTAACCACGCAGTTTTTTTATATCCTCTCCCACTTTTGTTTCAAAATTTTCGAGTGCATGCTTCTGGGCATCTGTCATTTTATACTTTTGCTTTTGAAGCCGCTGTCTCTCTTCCGTGAGTTCCACGATCTGTCTGGCAGCCGCATAGATTCCGTTCTTTTCCTCTTCCGGAGCCTGATCGAGCAGCTGGATATCTTTCAGATAGGAGGTCACCTGTCCGTATTCAAACTTTACGGATCCACACTGCCTTTTTGCTTCCTGTATTGCCTCATACAGTTGCTCGAGATACCCTACACGTGCCTTATCATCGCGCAGATTCACTTTTCCAAACTCTATCTTTACCGGCTCGCTCTCAAGTTCGTCCAAAAGGGTATGTTCGGCATCCTCCTGTCCGTTCACTGCTTCCGCCAGTTTTTCCTCTGCTTCATCGGTTCTCTTTTTTCTGCCGAAAAAATGAAATCCCATGGGTATCCTCCTTAACTGTTGGCAAATGCCTTCCTCAACTGCTTCTTATATGTTTCGATATCCGTGTCTTTCTCCTCCGGTATCCGGCATTTTGCTTTTGCCTCCATATAACGCCCTTTTGCCGCCGTCATCTCTTCGCTGCTCCATCCGGCACGAACGGCTTCCACCTCAAAATCTGCTTCTCTTCCCTCCATCAGAAGTATCCACAAATAGTGCTCAAGCGAGTCCTTTTTATTATTTCTGGCAAATGCTTCCCGGAAATCCTGTTCCGCTTCTGAAAAAGAAGAAGTATAAAAGTGTGCGATTCCCTGATTGTGCAGAATATCGCCATATTCCTCTGTTGTAAAATTGACCGCAAAACTGCCGTGAAGAAGCTTCCGGTACAGGGGCAGGCTTTTTCCATAACAACCTGCCCTCAGATAGTTATCTGCTTTTATTTTCTTTTTCCGGTACAGGGGCAGGTTGGCGATTTCATCCATCACTTTTACAAGCTGACGGATTTCTCCCTCATTATAATAATCACAGCCACATAAAAGCGTGACCACAAGATTTTTCAGGTTTTCCCCCGACTGTATCATATTTTCCATTTTCTTTGCCAGAACCGGATGGTCTGTCTGTTCCCGAAGCCAGTCTGCCAGTGGCCTTTCAAAAAACTCTTCGGTGATTGAATAAATATTGTTGTAGACATAATAACACAATTCTTCCAGCGAGTACACCCTGCTGCCGGTATATGGCATCACGTAGGGTTTTTTCGCTATTTTCCCTTTACAAAGAATCAGCATATTTTACCTCCGTCTATCCGGATATTTTTCTCCCAAATGCGGTTGGATGTGGGGAATATATCACCAAACCCGCTGTCCTTTATGGTAATAATACAGGTATGCACATCGGCAAAACGAACCCGTATCGTCAGTCGGCAATGCCTGTCCACTTTTCCCGACACCGGTTCAAGTTCAACCATAAACTGTTTTTCTTCTTTTGTAAATACATTTTTTGTGTGAAAGGCAAGTTCAGTCTCCCCATCCGGTATCAAATCCATCTGTGTATCGACCTGATACCACGGTGTACCGGCTTTTGCGAGAATTTCCTCCTGCTCTCTGGCATCTGCATAGACCATGAGGGATATATGGGAAGAAATCATGTCCTCATCCATCAAAAGAAAATCCGATAATCTCGCAGATTCGCCAAATTCTTTTGCGGCATAGCACGCGCCGCTGACATATAGATTGCTTCCTCTAAACAGGCGGCGTCCAACGCAAAGCCTCTGGAACACATCATCGGCCCATCCGCTGTCAAAGCCGTCTCCGGTCATGTAGAGAGCGGATAAAATCTGCTTGTGGATGGCACCAAGAACTATATTTTCAAAAACAACTCCCCTTTTTTCCTCATCCGGTTCGGCAGACATCATGGTATCACTGTAATCCCATTCGGCCACCCTGACAAGAACCGGCGATTTGCGTCTGTCTATCTGCATTTGATAATATATCAGCCGGTCATCATGGTAATCAAACATCCCAACATCATTAATCCACAGCTCTTTTTTCTGATACAGCGCAAAATACAGATAACTCTGCTTGTGACTGATCACAACCGCCCGGTCTCTTTCGATATTTAAAACCTGCAGGGCATCATATATCACCTGGGTAAACTCCGGTGTCATATCAGCAACTGTCACAACGAGCTGTTTGATTGTCTCCGAGGGATATTTCTGCCTCGTAAGCGACAGTGTTTTCTGGAAATAATAAGCAAGCGCGTTCACGGAAGTGGTATGTTTTCCTCCCACCATGAGTTCCTCACCCCGACGGATTCGCGGCAGAAAATCATCAAAAACCGTTCCGTCCTCCATCTCTATTTTTGTGTCCAGCCAGGCATCCGGATTTTCTTCTGTCTGCCCCACAAACTCCGGTTCCATTGTCTCTCTGTTGTACACGGCGATCTGTGTTTTTTTATCACCGAGATTATACCCTACCAGTAATGTACGCTCACTCATGCCGTTCTCCTTTTTCACACTTTTTTACACATCTCTATCTAATGTATTACAAACAGCCTGTCTGCCACCTGATGTCTTTCCAGATACTCCCGCCGGATTTTCCCGTACCGGGCATCGTCCAAATCCTTCCCGGCCTCAATCATTTCATTTATCATCCGATAAAACCCGGGTGCACCTTTTTTCCATCCGGACGGTCTGAGAATGATTTCGTCAAATCGCCTGTCGTCCTCTTCTTCATAAATATACCCCTGTTTTTCTTCATCTGCAAAAAGCAGGAGCTCCTTCGTGTAAATACCGTCAAACACCTGTCTCATAGGATAAGCCTCATACTGTTGTTCCCTGTCTTTGCGCAGAAATAAAAAGACTCCTTTCGTGGTTCCGCTGTAGTGCTGCACGAGAACTGAATCTTCGATTTCATTCGGCACCTCCACTTTCCCGATAAAGTCTTTCATAAAGGAAAGTACGAGTCCCTCTCCCACACAGTTTTCAAGCTGCAACTCAATAAAGTCCTTTTGCTTTTTAGCAAATTCCCTCATTTTACTGTAATATTTGAGTGCCGCAAGAACCATTATTTTTTCTTTTTCATACAATGCTTCTTTTTCAATTTTCACAAAAACAGATTCTGAAATTTCTATCCGGTCCACCACATATTCATAGGCAAACTCAGACAAAAAAGCTTTCACGAGAATCCGGTTATTTCCCTTTTCGTAATAATTGAGAAAGAGTTCTTCATAATCCGCTGGCGACGTACCGGTAAAAAGAACCTGACCCAGTAACCGCTCCCGGCTTCCATCCTCGACGGAAGCCCCCTGCGCCAATTCCACACACCTGTGAAAAATAGCGGTCAGCGTCTTTGTCTCCCCCATATAATATTTGAGAAGATAATTCAACACACCCCATTCGTAATAATGCTCACGGTAAAGGTAAAGAGCCCATTTCACATAAACCGGCACAAATGCCTCCTCGTTTTTCCGAATTTTCTCAAGCAGCAGCATGGATAATGCTTTTTTTTCGCTGCCTCTGATTCCATACTCAAGAAAAATCTGTTCTGCCTTGTCATACATGCCGTGATAGATACAATCGGATGCGATTTCCCCCCGTCTTTCTTTTTTCATTTGCTCCGGCTGCCACTCATCGAGAACCATCAGAACCCCGGTTGTATCATTCTCTTTTTTGTAATAGTCATAGAGACAAAGCAGAAACCTGGATTTTGTATAGTCCCGAAGCACATCTTCCCTGCACACCTCATAGAGCAGCTGCGCCTGGCTTTCGGAGATATTTACACCGCGCTCCGCTGCCACTGCCAGCCAGATCATAAGCGGAGTATAGCGGGCGCCGTTCTCATAGCAGAGCCCTGCATAATGTTCCATATGCAGTAATTTTTGCAACCGGTATTCTATGGAGCCACAGTAATACCTTCCCTGCGCATCCACAAAATACAACTGGTAATTTGGCGTGTAAATCTGGATTCTGGCATTTCCGGCCACAATCGGATAATATACTTCCTCTCTCGTTTCCACGTGTACAACAAGTACCCCCTCCATCCCGGAGTGGTAACAGGTCAAATTCTCTGTAAACATAACTTTGGGAAGCTCTGTTGCCACGGAATCCACGATGTCCTCCGGCTCAAACACGGCCTCATAAATGGTTGCCATATCCTCACTGATTTTGTGGTGTGAGAGTTGGGTCAGTGCAAATTCGCGGATTATTTCTTTGTAATGGTCATAATATTCCGGCAGACTGTTTCTCTTTTTCACGATATAGGCATACAAAAATGCTTTACACGCCATATTGAGATGATTCTCATATTGAAAATATGTCAGAACAGATTCCGGCAGTGAAAAGGTAGCCGCCCTGTCCATCGTATACATATAATACTCATACAGGTCGGTAATCCGCAAATGAGCTTTTATACCCCTCTCAAACCACTTAAAGTAACGATGTCCTCTCACCTCATTCCGAATCAGGAGACTGCAGATGGCTCGCAGCATATCATCCGAACCGAACCTGTCATAAATCCGGGTCATCATATGAAAGATTGTCGGCTTCCAGACAGCCGAACGCTCCGAGAGGAAACTGATAACAACTGCCATATCGTCATTTATTAAATCGTATTTTAATCCGTAATTAATCGTCGCAACCGTCACAAAATCCAGTTCACTAATCAGTGTCGGATCCTGTCGGTACAACTGCAGCAGCTCACTGTACAAAAGCGGGCTGTTCATGCCATTCTGTATATGTTCCCGGATATCCTGTACCTTTTTCTGCTGTTCTTCATAACAGATATCGGTATGCAGTTTTATATAAAACAGCAGCAGACTGTCATATCCTTTCTTACCATATATCTCCAGAAGATGGCTGATATTTTCCCGGTCATCTCTTCTCTTTGAGTACAGAAATTTTATAAATTGAATCAGGATATAATTTTCCACTTCTGTAAGCGGACTTCCCGGTTTGGGAAGTTCTGTATCCTCCGTCTGCTGATAAAACGCAACCATATCTCTTTCATCGCGCAATATCGCCGGAATAAGTCCTTTGACTGCCGTCTGATATTTATGTTCGAGCTTTCGTATGACGCGACGGTTATTCCAGATCAGGTTCTGAAATTCTTCTCTGGTCACACGTTCCTCCCGGTATGCCAGATACATCCGGTACAGGGTGTCAAAGACTGCTTTTTTTGCCCTTGCAACTTTCCGCTCTCTGGCTCCTTCCTGATTGTGCACACAGATATGGATTTCACGTCGCTCATAAGGGGACTCAAAGACCAGGGAGCCATAACGTGTTCCTTTCTTTACTTTATCCGCCAAAATCGTGTATTCCAGAATATCCGTATCTTTTTCAAATTCATCCGCCCAGACCATGTGCATTTCCGGACGGATAAACTCAGCCGTCGAAGATACCCGGATTCCCGTGCTCCCCCATGTATTAATCCGTATTTTCACAGAATCCGAAATATCTGTCCCGTTCAGTTCATAGGTGATTTCTCTGGAGGAACCGCTTCCCACATGCGTCACATCAAAATGCAGCACCGGTTTTTTCCCCATAGCTATGAGAAACTCCTCCATGCTTTGAAGTTTTGTGTCTTTTGCCGTCAAGTGATCATAAAGCAGTTTCCCCGCCTGATCCCGGTAGAGAAAAACATCACGGAACTGTTCAGAATGAAACAGTTTTGCCCCCTCTTCCGGATCTTCTTTCATCCGTTCCTGCAGCATATAATAATCAGAAACCGTCCCTTTTTCATCCTTCAATTGGGGCGCAGTTACCGTAATCTCATACGGAAGTCCTGCCTCCCCACAATCCGTCACAAATTGCAGCATCCCCCGCAACTGTTCCCCTGCTGACCACCGGGAGGCATCTATCGTCAGTACCAGTTCGTTATTTATCGCATCAAAAACAGGAAGAAACTCGATATCCGGTTCCTCCACTGCACCAAATCCTTTTACTTTTGTTCCGGCCGTATTGCGAATCTGAATCCTCTCTGTCTGCTTTCCCCCTGCTGTCACTGTAATTTCCAGCTTCTCCGGATTCAGTATAAGTGCCGGAGTTTCATATGCAAAATTCCCCTTTGCAAGAGCCAAAACTTTTTCTTTCATTTGTACTTTCACCTACTCTCTCCGCTATTATAACATTTTTTGCAGTACATGGAAATAGTTAATTGACGGAAAACCGATTGCGTACTATACTGTTATTACTTGAGCCTTGCCCAAAATACCTTTTATCCGGAAAGGAGACTATAACTTTTATGACGCCAAAAGAACATTTTCATGGAAGTGATCTGGAGAAAATAGAACAGATATATGGAATCAAAAAAGAAGATATCATAAGTTTTTCTGCAAATGTGAATCCACTGGGTGTGTCCTTCCGCCTGAAGGAGACCCTAACCGCACATCTGGATGCGATTACCACCTATCCGGACCGGGAATACGGTTCTCTTCGACACTGTATCGCAGACTATGTGCACACTGATTTTGAAAATATTGTAGTGGGAAACGGTTCCACCGAACTGATCTCGCTTTTTATCCAGATTACTCACCCCAAAAAAGCTCTGATTGTCGGCCCTACTTACTCGGAATATGAACGCGAAGTTGCACTGGGCGGTGGCCGCTCCCACTACTTCAGTCTTACTGAGGCGAGTGAATTTGTTCTGGATATAAATGCTCTGACGGAAGAATTATCCCACGATATTGACCTGCTCATTTTGTGCAATCCGAACAATCCAACTTCGTCCATTATAAAACGGGCGCAAATGCGGGAGATTCTCGATTTCTGCAAGCGCAAATCCATAACTGTTCTTGTCGATGAGACGTACGTGGAGTTTGCAGAGGACACGGATTCGGTCACCGCTGTGCCACTCACCGAATACTATAACAATATCATCATTCTCCGGGGGATTTCCAAATTTTTTGCTGCTCCCGGGCTCAGACTTGGCTATGCCATCTGTGGCAACCACGATCTGTTAAAGGAAATCAACCAGAAAAAGAACCCCTGGACAATAAATTCTCTGGCTGCTATCGCCGGTGAAATTATGTTCACGGATGACGAATACATTCAGCGCACCCGCTCTCTCATCTCTTCCGAGAGAAAACGGGTGTGTGAAAAAATTGCAGCGCTCGGGGATTACAAAGTATTCGAACCACACGCCAATTTTGCTTTAATTAAAATATTAAAAGAAAATTTAACGTCGGAGGATGTGTTTGATAAGGCGATACGAAAAGGCCTGATGATACGCGACTGCTCGACGTTCCCTTTTTTGAGCAATAAGTATTTCCGGCTCTGCTTCATGATGCCGGAGCAAAATGATGCCCTGCTGGATATCCTGTTGAACATCAGTGAATATTAAATCCTGTTTTATTTTCAACGAAGTGTCACGCTAAATGCTTCTCCAACAGGATAATATTCATAACTTGTTTTATCGAGCTGGTACGGATTAAGTACCAGCTTATTTACATTATGCTTTAATGCTCCATCCACAGTGACAACAAGATGATACTTTTTCTTCCCCTTTATTTTTTTCAACTGATATCCACTGTCTGTAATCCTGTTTCCCAGATTATCTACACCCTCAAAATGTATATCGAAGTCTTTTTTGTTTGTCGCCGGTCTATACGTAAAATAGAGTTTACAATCAGTAGATGTGGCAATCACTTTATGAAGAATCAATAGATCACCATTTTTCAATTTCATCTCTGTTGTTGTCAGATCCCTCATTGTATGACGGTTTGCCGTATTCACATTGACTACGGTTTTAAAATTCCAATGGTCGTTTGTTTCCGGCACCGTATGCACCTTATCAATACATACTGCCACCTCAACATTCCCATTCAATTCCATCCCCGGATTCAGACTGACTTCCTCTACCCATGTCTCGGTGTGCCCGTCCGCTGTCCCCCCCAAAGAAACCGGCTGACCCGACAACAGTTCACCATTTATATACACATGGCAGTCTGCCCCTGAATGTTCAAGGGGTACTCCCCACTGTTCATCCGAATGTATTTTGAGGCAGTATGCTACTTTATTAGCATCTACGAGAACCTCTTCGAGTGCAATGCCAATCCCCTGTCTGTTGATTAACTGATTAATCCGATACACCTCTTCTTCTGCCAGCTCTTTTTTCTGCACATCTCCGGTTACATAGGTCTCTGTAATTGAACCGAAAAGATGTTCCATCATAGCTTCCACATGCTCGCGGAAAAGCGTTCCCCCAAAAGCGGTGACAACCAGCAGGACACTGGCAGCAACAACAATTATTCTGGGAAACAGAGATTTTCTTTTCACCACTGTTTTTCCTTCTATTTGGGCAAGAATACTGGCATTCAATTCCTCTGAAGGTATCTTATCCGCTTTCAGCGCTTCTTTCAAAAGCTCATCCATTGGCTCTTTGACCATCTTCATACACCTCCCAGCAGCGTTTTAATAGATTTCGTCCCTTGTTCATCCTGCTTTTCACTGTTCCAACCGGAATTCGCAATGTCTTCGATATTTCTTCCACTGACAACTCCCCCGTATAATATAAAAACATTGTAATCCTTATTTTTTCCGGAAGATTTTCCATCGCTCTGCGAATCTCTCTCTGCTCTTCTTTACGGATAATCTGCTCTTCCAGCAAATTCTCATTCCCTGATTCATACTTCCCGTCCCGCTCCTCACGATATTCCTGCAACGGTAAAATCCGCTGCCGTCCCGCCTTCTTACGCCGTTCATTCTGCCATATCCTGATTGCAATTCCCATAATATATGATTTGGGATTATGGCTGCTGTCAATGCGTTTACTCAGTTCAAAAGCTTTCAGGAAGGTCTCCTGGTATAAATCATCGGCATCCAGTCTGTTGCCGGTGAGATTACAGCAAAAACTATAGACACTGCTGCCATGCTCTTCTATTAACTGCCCCAATTCCTCTTTTGTCATAGCTTCCCCCTTTACACACGCCTTCTGCGCATATGCCCAATAATTCCTCTCTATGGAATATTGTAATGAAACCGGAAAAGGTTCATAAAAATTTTTCACCCCACACCCGAATCTTCATAATAAAAAGCGCTGTCAAAAACAGCGCTTTGAAAACAAAATTATCTGTGAATAATCTCATGTCGTCCCGGTCCGTTGGAAATCATCTTAATCGGAACTCCAAGCTCTTTCTCAATAAACTCGATATATTTGCGGCAGTTTTCCGGAAGCTTATCGTATTCTGTAATGCCTCGGATTTCACTCTTCCATCCCGGTAACACTTCATATACCGGTTTGGCTTTTTTCAATTCCCTCGTTGTCGGGAAGTCTTTTGTCACTTTTCCATCGATTTCATATCCGACACATACCGGCAGTTCATCCAGATATCCCAGTACATCCAATACTGTGAGTGCAACTTCTGTTGCTCCCTGGATGCGGCATCCGTACCGGCTTGCCACTGCGTCAAACCATCCCATACGGCGCGGACGTCCTGTCGTCGCTCCGAATTCTCCGCCGTCACCGCCACGTCTTCTCAGTTCGTCTGCTTCCTCGCCAAATATTTCGCTGACAAATTCCCCGGCACCAACTGCGCTGGAGTACGCCTTTACTACTGTTACAATCCGCTTAATCTCGTATGGAGGAAGTCCGGCACCGATTGCACCATAACCTGCCAGTGTAGAAGAAGAGGTAACCATCGGATAAATTCCGTGATCCGGATCTTTCAGTGAGCCGAGCTGACCCTCAAGAAGAATTCTCTTTCCATTTGTTCTCGCCTCATAGAGAAAAGCTGATACATCGCATACATAAGGTTCTACCATTTCTCTGTACTCTTTGAGTGTAGCCATCACTTCATCCACATCAAGAGCCGGTTTGTGGTACAAATGGGTGAGTAGTACATTTTTCTTTTCACAGATTCCCTCTACTTTTTCACGAAGTGATTCCTCGTCAAAAAGCTCGGATACCTGTATTCCTGTTTTCGCATATTTATCTGAATAGAATGGCGCAATACCGGATTTTGTAGAGCCAAACGATTTACCGGCCAGACGCTCTTCCTCGTACTGGTCAAACAGTATATGGTAAGGCATCACAATCTGGGCACGGTCACTGACTAAAATCTTCGGCATCGGGACACCACGGTCCACGATTCCCTGAATCTCTTTAAACAAATCCGGAATATTTAACGCAACACCGTTACCGATAATGCTTGTCGTATGGTTATAGAAGACTCCGGACGGCAAAATATGCAACGCAAATTTACCGTAGTCATTCACGATTGTATGACCAGCGTTACTGCCCCCCTGAAAACGTACGATGATATCGGACTCTTCGCCGAGCATATCTGTGATTTTACCTTTTCCTTCGTCACCCCAGTTGGCTCCTACAACAGCTGTTACCATAGCCATTCCTCCTATCCATCATGTAAATGAATTGATATATTCCGTGCGTAAAAACACACGAATTATATTATACACGATTACTGCCAAATCGGCAACAACTATTTTCCCTGTATCTGTTCGAGTTTTTCCTCCGGCCGGGTCTTTGACACTTTGTTTTCCCTTTCATTTTCTCAATCCTCTATAACTTAGCCCTTTGAGGCTTATTTTTTTGTCAAATTTTAAGATTTTATTTATATTACGTCTGGACAATATCTGCAGAAATATCCACTTCAAAACACAGTCAGGATACGGCGCGGAAAAACGCAAAATGATCTGGCCCGTTTTATTCATAAAACATCGGTTACCAAAATATAGAAAAGGAAGGGGGGCGCGGATTGTTGAGCATCTCAAGGAATACGGCAGCGACAATACGGAAGAAGTTGTGACGAAAGCTTTGGAAGACCAGTTACTAACGAAGTGAACATGTTATCAAGGTCATATGTGGCGAAATCTGCATATGACCTTTTCCCATACAAAGAGCGCTCCCGACTTAAACTGTCGGAAGCGCTCTTTGTATGGGAATGGGCTATGCCATTCAGCGATTATGGGAACTGTACCAATAATTCATCATTTTCTATTAGTACAGGTTGCTGGAAAAGATTAGTTTAACAAAATAATGTCCCCCTTTTTTTCTCCGAACCAATTAGAAATTACAGACAAACCTATTTTTAACCCGTTATCGGCCATCGCCAAAACCTCTTCTTTCAATGTTGACATTTCCTGAACTGTTGATACCACAAATACAAATCTGACCTTTTGATGGGTTTCTTCGTAATATCTTAAACAACATGCCAAGTCACTTTGAATCGTGAGATTATTACTTAGGAAAAACATATACTTTTCCCTTTCCGTCTCAATATACAACGGTATCTCTAACGGTTCACCAAGCATCATATTGTATAGCTTTTCGATACAAAATCCTAATACTTTATCATAATAAGTCAAAAAATTTAAGACTATTCCATTTGCCAGTGCTGACTTGATTATGTATCTGAATATCCCCCTATTCATTTTGTAAATGAGATTTCGATTATCAGGAGAGTCTGCCGGAATATTCATCAGCGGACATAAAGAATAGGTCAAATCTGACAATTGATACATCCGCAGCCATTCTCCACTTTCCTCCTCATTCTCACCATTTTCACTATCATTTTCATTCTTCTTTTCACATATGTTAAGATATTCTATAAGACCACATTCATGTAGTGAACACAATCTTTTGTACAGCGCCTTTTGGCTGATGTACTCAGAACGTGCCATCAGGTAAGCAAAAAGTTGATTTGCAGACATACATTTTCCTTGTGCCAAAACACCAATGATACTTCGATCAATACTGCTAAACAAGTTATCTTTTCCTAACTGAATACTTTCTGCGCATTGTCGTCCCACGGAAAATCTTATATTTTGCAAAATAAAGGGCTGATGCAATGTACCAATTATTCCCTTTTCAAGGATTGCCCTGTTTCCATAATTCTCTCCACTAAGCCATTCCGTATAATTCGTGTTCATACTAAATTCCTCCCTTCAATTTCTTATACCATCCCGACAATGTGCTGTAACTACGGGCATTGTATAGTCCGTCACAGGCTTTCCTCTTCGCCTCCTCCGATAAGTTTTTTAGCTTGTTTAGCAGGCATCTTTCCTGAAGCATCTGCGCCAACTGAAGAAACCGGCTCATCTCATCCTGTTCTACCAAACTATAGTAATTTACCCATCCTCGATTAAAAGAGCCAATATCATCCCACATTTTTTCTAGTTCCGCATCTTTAATCTCAAAAAGTTTTTTCATATGAGACAATGTATCCCATTGAACCGCTTCCGGCAAAGTATATACATAACCACCCTGCCATTTTCTGAACGAATATCCCAGATACTCCAAATCGTCAACCAAACATACCTTTGATTTATTCATATTTATTTCCAATTGCATTTCCTTTTGCAAGAAATGTTTCAGTTGAAGCATAATACGCCGCGCTCTCGACTCCGTCGTTGCAAAAACAACCAAATCATCTGCATAGCGCACGAAATCATAGTGATTCATTTCCAAATAGCAATCCACTTTGTTCAAATAAACATTCGCCAACAGAGGACTCAGACTACAGCCTTGAGGCAGTCCTTTGTATTTTTGATATACATGCCTTCCCAAGATTAGTTTGGGTGAAAAGAAACGAGAAATCAGGGTCAGTAATTCCAAATCATCAATTGATAACTGCAAAAAATATTTCAGTTTTTCATGATTTACACAATCAAAAAAGGTCTGTATGTCTAGATCAACTACATATTTGTAACCATAGTTCATATAATTTAGGCACGATCTTAAGGCGTCATGTGCACCACGAGATTTGCGAAATCCATAGCTATTTGAGCTGAAAGACGGGTCAAAAAAATCAGATAGTTCCTTATTCATTGTTTCCGCAATCACTCTATCTATAGCAGCTGGTAATTGTAGTTTCCGATATGCATTTCTTGATTTTTTACGTATGCGAACTTCTAAAAACGGCTTCGTAACATATGTACCACGGTAAATAGCATCAAGTATCTCTTCACCTTCTTTCTCCCATATTTCAGCAACACACTGTACCGGAATATGATCTGCCCCCGGCATCCGTTTTCTGCCTGCAACATGTTTCAATGCCCGCTTTATGTTGCTCTCTGTAAAAATTGAGTCAAGACTAATTTCACTACCCACATCATACCTCCTCACTTAGCCAGTCATCCTGAATCTTTACATAAATCTTCTGTACACCAAATTCGGATGTCCTTTTTTTACCACTTTTATTGCCCTTATATACTTGCCAGTTTCCCAGCTGACACAGCATCCCCTCCAACTCATAGGCATCTCGAATCCGCATATTTGCGCGTTCATTCCCCAGACAATTGCACCACAGCTCCATTAGACATATTTCACTCTTGTTATTGACCGTCAAATAATCGTGAACAATTCCCAGTCGCGGGTCGCTCTCAAAGGCCTGACGCTGATTTATTTTAGCCTCCGTCTCAATTTGCTTGTCTAAATAAAGTTTTTCATGCGCCAAATATAACTCCTTCGCCTCTGCCCAAAACATATCAATATCCTGTCGTTCCAGCTGCCATGTTTTTTTCACTGAATTGCCATTCACGAACACCGGCCAGAACCGTCTGTTCCCAGTTATATCACGCAGGAAACCATTTGTTGAATTCGTTGTTCCCACTATGATACTCTTACGTGGATGATTTTCTGCACAGGTACAATACGGCATTCGATATCGATCATCAAATCTAGAAAGAAAGGATTTTACCGTTTCCACATCCGTTTTACGTATTCCTGCCAACTCACTTAACTCCATAATCCAGACACCTTGAAGTTTTTCAGCTGCTGTTTTATCTTTCATATCTGCAATACTCATGGAATCCGAATACCACGGTCCCCCAAGCTTGGAAAACAAAGTGCTCTTTCCTATTCCCTGAGGACCACAAAGAACCAGAATCGTGTCATGCTTAACGCCAGGCTCAAATATTCTGGCAACTGCCGCCACTAATGTTTTTCGCATAACCGCCATCACATATCCAGACTCCTCTGCACCGAGATAATCTATAAGTATCCGATCAATTCTTTCTACTCCATCCCACTGAACACTTTTCAGATAATCAGCCACAGGATGATACGAACGTGCAGAACTCAAAAATCCATATACTGCATCGCGACATTTTTGAGGGCTGTAAATCCGATAATTTTGTTCCAAATACATCTCAAGACAATAAAAATCATTGTTACTCCATCCTGTATTATTGTGATTCCATGGAACATCCCCCTTAATATCAAGATTGCCCGTCATTTTGTTAAATACAATTCCTTTTAAACGAAAATCATTTTTCATAATCATCGCAACATTAGACATCGTACACAAAATTTCTCCACGGTAATTTCGATCCAGACATCCCATCCAACTTTCATCTAAACTTTTTTCGACCATTCTTCCTCCGCTTAATCATCCGTAAAAATATTTTCATTGTTTATAGTTTCTTCCGTAACAGGTGCAAATTCGGCCTTTGCAGACACCTGCCCGTTGAGGAAAGGGCCATCCTTTATCTTTTGAATATTACCCAACGCCACTCCTATCCCCTTGTTCCCCCCAACATTATATGGATAGAATACCAGACTTACATTCCCATAGCATCCAGCATATATTTGCGAATGATCTACAATCGGATTAACCATTTCATCTACAATCTGGGGGGCCGTTTTACTTTTGGCATTCAAATAATAGTTTTTTTGAAAAATCGGATTGTCCGGTTTCTCTACATCACCATCATGAAGTGGTAAGCGAATCATATTAGGTATTGTTCCGCCCCACTTATCTGCGGATTGCTCTTTTACAAGTTCGATGGTATTTTGAACCAGTTCAATCGTTTTATTATCCTTTTTGGATATCAGTGCAACTAGCGAATACCTTTTATTGTTGTAATTTGACGATGGCGTCCAACAATTCATATACGCCAGCCTACAGGGTACAATAATTCGATTTTTAGTTGCCATTTTCATCGCCTCCATTCATTCGTTGTTCAATTGCTCCGATTTGGTACTGTTCTAGCAGTATCAGTAGCGCATTTGTTAATGTTTCCAGTCCAGAGATGGTCTCTTTAAGAAACACCAACATCGTTTCCTTTTCCATCATATCTCTCCTTCCTTGTGCAACGATACAGAATAAAGTTTAGAAATCGTTTTTCTAGTTGCTTTTTATGCTAGCACAAACAAATCGTCTTGTCAAGAAAAATATCACGAAAACATTTTTCTGTATGTTTTTCTTATTGTTTCCCTTTACATTTTTTCTCGCCACTGTTATACTATAACTTAGGAAGCTTTCTATGGAAAAAGTTATGAGAGGATTAGTGAAAATGATTACATACAAAATCGAAGTCAAAATGGCAGACAGGTCACTAAAAATGGACAAAAAGATTAGAGAGATGCTATCAGAATGTGCCCAAAAAGCCAGTTCTACCTTCTTTTCCGTAAAGAACAAAAGATCTTTCGTGGTGGCAGACGAACAACCGGATGAATATACAGCTATCGTATATATCACAACCCGCGATCCCATTAACCCCACCCGATCCATGTCCGCCATAACAAGAGCCGTTACCAAAAATGAAGCTTACTATTCGCTTGTGAAGGACCATATTGTGAACAATATGATTTTTCAAACTACATGTATCGACAAAGAAGAGACCACTGTTATACACCAGTCAGATACCGAAATTGTATCCGAGATTATCTCAATCTTTTTTAGCCGTGACTTTTCGACAAGAGAAAAAAATCTGGCACGTGATGCGGCAGAAAAGATAAGAAATATTGTTCTTGAATATATAAATGAAAAAAATGAACTATAAGTAGACGTACGTACAGGTTGCGGAAAAAATATCCCCTCAAATCATATCGAAAGATTGATTTGAGGGGATATTTATTATGTACCTGATTTAGAAAATTAAATGCGGAATTTCTTAATCACACGGATACCCTGCCACAAGAGGTAAAGTATCCGTGTGTGAAAAAAAGAGATATAGGGGCTATGCCATTCAGCGATTATGGGAACTGTACCAATAATTCATCATTTTCTATTAGTACAGGTTGCTGGAAAATATGGGCGCTATTTATAGCGCCCATCATTTAACATGAATAGACATATACATCTTTAACAGTTCTTGTAAATTCTGAAACGTATTCACCATTTTCCCTATCGTAAAATTTTACTGTAACTTCTGGCCTAAAAGCATTCCATATTGAATCATCCATAAATACTTTTTCAGTAAATACACACCCACTTGGGAAGGTAATATCATAGCTATATAAATCTTTTTCTGCTTTAATAACAGCTGCATTTTTACTAATGTCAATCTTTATAGGGTCAAAAACACCTTTTCTATTTTTATTGACATTAACACTCTCAGTAATTGTTAAATCTTTACCTACTCTTTCATGAATAAAGTTGTATACATCATCATCTGTTTTAAGATTAAAATTGTCTTTTGCATATTTAAGTCTTTCACTGTCTTTAATATAATGAGCTTTATCAAAGATATACTTAACATTAACTTCCATTTTAGCATTGAAATTAGGTACTACACTTTCAATGCTAAAAAGTCTTGAATTACTATCATGGTCGTAAGTGACTTTTTGTTTTTTATGCCAAGCGTACCAATCAGTCTTCTTTTTAATATTTATCTTTCCTGTATACCAAAAGCTATACCACCTTTTTTCTGATTCAACTTCAAGTTTAATTTTAATAGTATGAACCCCAGGTTTAGCTACTTTGATTATATTACTAATACCACAATAATATTCATTTTCATTATTCTTATCAAACTTAGCTTTATAAACAGTATAACAGGTATCATGATAATCTGCAGCTTTGTATTTTTTACCATCTACATAAAAAGTACAAAAAAAGCCATCATCAACAGACAATGACTTTTTAAATTGTTTCTTATTTAATTTAAGATACTTACTTTTCTTAAAAGATTTTATGCACATGCACTGTTTTTCATTGTCAAAATATAGTTTTATATTACTTGCTTTACAGACCTTTTTACTTTTCTTTTGATTGTAGTCAATAATTTTTCCTGTTGTACCTTTAGCTTCGCTGATTGTATTTGTAGTGGCAATTGGGATAATCATCATAATTCCCAACAACGCTCCAAAAATTATTTTCTTCATAGTTATCATTCCTTTCATTAATATAATAATATTTCTAATAGTTTCCGATTGTTTACAGTTTTCAGCCAAAGAAAACATAACGAAGAAAGAAGAGATATGCGGCGGTTCGGCAACATCGGAAACAAATTTCCCGCCTAGAAAATCGATATCCCATTCTTCTTTTGGAAGTAACACTGTAAAGCTTCATACATTTCTTTCATGGCTTTATATACTACATCATTTTCCCATCTGCATTCATTCACAGCATCCTTTTTCAACAATGGATAGTAGCATGTTTTAGGGACATAATATTTTTTGCCCTTATTAGAAATTTCTATAAAATTTTCCAGTTTCATTTTCTTACCTCTATATAGAGGGCCATATAGTCTTTTTTCTTTGGACACAAGAACCAGCTGCTTAATGTTCGGATGCTTTTTCCAGTTCGCTTTGCTCTGAGAACTTTCTGCACAAGAAATGATATTTCCAGAAGCAACATTAAAAAAAGGAAATTTATCAATTGGCGGTTCAAATTTCAACTCATTCAAATTCACATCAGACACGCTA
>JAXEJU010000077.1:0-22587 GCA_034101395.1 Eubacterium sp.
TTCATAGCGACACCTCCGATACCCTTATTATATCGTATATAGACACATATCGCCACATAAAAAGTGAAAAAATTTGACAAAAAAATACAGGCTTTTCAAGGCCTGCAAAGATTTTCCTGTTATTCAACTGTCAAACTACCGAGGACACATATCAGGTAGAGAAGCTGCTTTTGTCGCTGTAAGGGAGGATAGTGTTCGATGGCCGTAGAATCCCTTGACAAAATTGTAAAAAAAGTGTAAAATACTATATGTTGTACGTGTGCGTACAATAAATGAATAAAGGAGGTGCTCCTGGTGCCAGGGACGATGTTTACGATCGTGGCTGTCATCGTGGTAGTTATCTTGCTGGCAATCACTGCTTTGGTTGCATGGAAATGTGCGATTTCCTATCATGTTAAGGTGGGAGAAGCCAAAGTGGGAAGTGCTGAGGAGAAAGCAAGAGAAATTATTGACGATGCGTTAAAGACAGCTGAGACCAAAAAACGTGAGGCTCTGCTTGAAGCAAAAGAGGAAAATCTGAAAGTAAAGAATGACCTCGATAAAGAAATAAAAGAGCGTAGAGCAGAAATCCAGCGCTATGAAAAACGTGTGCTGGGAAAAGAAGAAACTCTGGACAAGAAACTGGATGCACTTGAGAAACGGGAATCAAAGTTAAACGCAAAGGAACAGAGCTTTGAGAAGGAGAAAGAAAAAGTGGAAGAACTCCGTCAGAGCCATATGCGTGAACTTGAGAAAATTTCCGGTCTCACCTCTGAACAGGCAAAAGAGTACTTATTGAAAACTGTGGAAGAAGATGTAAAACATGAAACTGCAGTTATGGTAAAAGAATTGGAACGTCAGGCAAAGGATGAGGCAGATAAAAAAGCCAAGGATCTTGTAGTGACCGCTATTCAGAAATGTGCGGCCGACCATGTATCCGAAACGACAATTTCAGTCGTACCGTTGCCAAACGATGAAATGAAAGGAAGAATTATCGGAAGAGAGGGACGGAATATCCGTACTCTCGAAAACCTTACGGGTATTGACTTGATTATTGACGATACACCGGAAGCCGTTATTTTATCCGGATTTGATCCGATTCGTAGGGAAATAGCCAGAATTGCTTTGGAAAAACTGATCGTGGACGGCAGAATTCATCCTGCCAGAATCGAGGAAATGGTTGAAAAAGCAAAAAAAGAAGTGGAAACTATGATTCGTGAAGAAGGCGAAGAAGCTGCCCTGGAGGTAGGGGTACATGGTATTCATCCGGAGCTGATTCGTCTTTTGGGAAAGATGCGGTTTCGTACGAGTTATGGCCAGAATGCATTGAGACATTCCGTAGAGGTTGCCCATCTGACCGGTCTTCTTGCCGGGGAGGTAGGTGCGGATGTCCGTATGGCAAAACGTGCCGGACTCCTGCATGATATCGGTAAATCGGTCGATCATGATATGGAAGGTTCACACATTCAGCTTGGTGCAGATTTGTGTCGTAAGTTCAAGGAGTCAGCATTGGTAATCAATGCTGTTGAGGCTCATCACGGCGATGTGGAAGCAGAGAGCATGATTGCCTGTCTGGTACAGGCGGCAGATGCTATTTCCGCAGCCCGTCCGGGTGCCCGCCGTGAAACGTTAGAAACATACACGAACCGTTTGAAACAATTAGAAGATATTTCCAATGGCTTTAAGGGAGTTGATAAATCTTTTGCTATTCAGGCAGGTAGAGAGGTTCGAGTGATGGTTATACCAGATCAGATTAATGATGATGAGATGGTACTTCTTGCCCGTGATTTGTCCAAACAAATTGAGGCAGAGTTACAGTATCCGGGCCAGATTAAGGTCAATGTGATACGTGAATCCAGAGTAGTCGATTATGCCAAATAATAGAGAATTGTTTCGTTGAACAGTTCTGAAAAGAAGGGGAATCATTTAACCGGTTTTACCGGTTGAATGGTTCCCCTTCCTGTCCAGAGCGCTGGTCTCTCACAGTGCTTTATTTTCTTGTGCCTTATCAATTTCTCATTATATGGTCATTATAATATTGAATTTTGGTAAAAATATTCCTAAAATATGGCAATGAATTGTCGTGTTTATGTCATTGTTATGTCTATGAAACGTCTGTAAATTGACAAATATGAGACGGTCATGTATCATGATGGCAGGTCATTTTTGGCTCGCATAAAACGTGTGCGAATGGAGGAAGGTATGAAGTTTTTACATATATCGGATTTACATCTCGGAAAAAGACTCAATAATTATTCTATGCTGGAAGACCAGAAGTATATCTTGCAGCAGATTTTGCAGATTGCTGAAGAAGAAAAGGCAGATGCGGTTTTAATTGCCGGTGATGTATATGACAAATCAGTTCCGTCGGCAGAGGCAGTGACTCTGTTTGATGATTTTCTGGTACGGCTGGCGAAGAGAGAAATATCTGTATTTGCGATTAGTGGAAATCATGATTCGCCGGAGAGAATTGCATTTGCTTCCCGGCTGATTGCCCATAGCGGAGTTTATCTTTCACCGGTGTATCAGGGGAAAGTTGAACCAGTGGTGCTGACCGATGACTATGGTGAAATTGGTTTTTATCTGCTTCCTTTTATTAAGCCGGTTCATGTACGTCATTTCTTTCCCGACGAAAATATTGAAACTTATACGGATGCTCTTCGATGTGTGATTTCCCATATGAATATAGATAAGAAAAGAAGAAACATTATACTGGCACATCAGTTTGTGACGGGTGCAGCAAAAAGCGGTTCAGAAGAAATGACGGTGGGGGGACTTGATGAGGTTGATGTGGCTGTGTTCAGGGATTTTGATTATGTGGCATTGGGGCATATTCATGCCTCTCAGAAAGTTTTGGATGAGAACATCCGTTATAGTGGAACACCTTTAAAATATTCATTTTCTGAACTGGGACACGAAAAATCTGTAACAATAGCAGAATTAAAAGAAAAGGGGCAACTTCTAATAGAACGTGTTCCGCTCACTCCCTTTCGTGATATGTTGGAATACCGGGGAAATTACTGTGAATTAATGAATCCGGAAATTTATTCCGGATATGATACCAAAGCGTATGCACGTGTAATACTTACAGATGAAAAAGAAGTGCCAAATGCATTTCAGAACCTTAGAACTGTGTATCCAAACATTATGCAGATGGAATATGACAATACAAGAACCAGAGGGAAAAAGGGAGAGTGCCATCCCGGAATGGCAGAAGAACTTCAGCCATTGGAGTTGTTTTCTGAATTTTATGAGCAAATGAACCATCAACCGTTGGAACAGAAACAGAAAAAGTACTTGTCAGAGAAAATAGAAAAGATATGGAATGGAGGACGGGAATGAGACCACTGGAACTTACATTGTCAGCATTTGGACCCTACGTGGACGAGGTGACTCTTGATTTCCGAAAACTGGGAGAACAGGGATTGTACCTCGTGACCGGGGACACAGGAGCCGGGAAGACCACGATATTTGATGCCATTACGTTTGCCTTGTATGGAAGGGCAAGTGGCAGCAATCGGGTGGGGAGTATGTTTAGGAGCAAGTATGCATCACCGGATAAACCTACTTTTGTACGACTGGAGTTTGAGTACAGGGGAGTTCATTATATCATTATGAGAAATCCCAAATACCGCTGTGCAAAAGCCAGGGGAGAAGGGACAAGAGAGAAAAATGCGTCCGCTGTTTTGGAATTTGAAGAAACCGTTTGCACCGGAGTGGAAAATGTGAATAAAAAGGTTCAGGAGATTATTGGACTCGACTGTGACCAGTTTACACAGGTGGCGATGATTGCGCAGGGGGAGTTTTTGAAACTGTTATTTGCATCGACAAAAGACAGGGTCGAAATTTTCCGGCATATTTTTAAGACCGGGCGATATATGCTTTTAGAAAATGAAATCAGGAGTGATTTTCTCGAGACATCCAGAACCTGTGAGGATTTGCGAAAAAGCATCCGGCAATATGTAGAGGATATCAATTGTCCGGAGAGAAAAGAATGGGAAGAAAAAATAGCAAAAGGAGAGTATGTGGCAGAGGATGTCATATCTTTTCTGGAAGAACTGGTGGAACAGGATGAAAAAGAGCAGAAAGAAAAAGAAACGAAACGAAGAGAACTGGCAAAGCAGATAGAGCAGACCGGTGCACGTATAAAGGAAGCACAGGAACAGGAAAAAAGGCAACAGGAGTGGGAGAAAAATAAAGAGAAGCTGCAAAAACTGACGGAACAGTCGTCTGAAATCCGGGACAAATATAAAGAGGAAATGGAGAAAAAACCGGGACTTGAAGAGTTGATAGAAAAAATAGCACAGTTGCGCAAAGATTTCCCGGCATATAAAGAACGGGAGCAATTGCACAGCGATCTGTCTGACTGGCAGGACAGGATTCAGTCAGGAGAAATGAAGAAAAAACGCGGCGAACAGGAAAAAAATAAGCTTCAACAGGAAATACAGAAAACGAAAATAGAACGGGAAACACTTCTTGGTACAGGAGAAAATCTGGCTCGTAAGGAAGAAGAAATCCAGAGATTTCAGAATGAACAGGAAAAACTCAGGGAACAAAAACAGTTATATAAAGAGTACCGGATTTCACAGAAGAAATATGAGGAGGCAGTAAATATCTATAAGGAAAGTGAAAGGGAGGCGCAGGAATGTCAGCGTATCTATGAAAAAAAACGTCATGAGTATATGAGTGAGCAGGCAGGAATTCTCGCTGCCGGTCTGGAAGAAGGAATGCCATGCCCGGTATGTGGTTCCCTGGAACATCCGCAAAAAGCAGTATTATCCGATCATGCACTGTCGCAGAACGAAGTAGAGCAGGCAGAAAAAACGGCTGCCAAAAAGGCAGCGAATCTTCAGGAAAAATACGAGGAAACTGTTGCACAAAAGATTATCTGCCAGGAGATAAAAAGTAAACTTGTTTACGAGTGGGAAGAGCTGGAGAAAAAAGAAGAGGTGCTTGAAGGACTGCTTTCTGAGGCGGATAAAGAAAAAGAAAAGCTGTTGCGGGATAAGAAACGGCTTGCAGAACTGGAGAAACAAATTCCACAGCAAGAAAAAGAACTGGAAAAAAAGCAACTGCTCTTGCAGGAGAACAGTACCCGTCTTGCGGCACTATATGCCCATGAGAAGGAAGGGCAAAAACGTCTTATTTCCCTGTCTGAAACACTCATATTTCCGGACAGACAGTCTCTGGAAGAAGAGATTGCGGCATGGGAACGGGAAAAGGATAAAAGAGAAAAAAGTCAAAAGAAGCTCGAAAAAGAAAAGGAAAAAGTTGCAGAGGAGATGTCTGCTGTGCAGGGAATGGTGCAGACACTGGAAAAGCAGATGAAAAGCAGAATAGACATTCCGGTTGAAGAGGAAAAAGACAGCCTGAACTCCTTGCGGCAGCAGGAAATGCAGTTAAACAGGGAATGGGATGCGTGGAATGTACGTCTGAGTGGTAATCGGAAGATACTCATAAACTTAAAAAAACAGCGTGCGGTACTTGCGGAGGCGGAAGATGTGTATGGTATCCGCAAAGCATTGAATGATACTGCAAATGGTGCGCTGAACCTTGAGACTTATGTCCAGATGGCGTATTTTGACAGAATACTCTTTCAGGCGAATAAACGTCTGGAGGCTATGACCGGTGGCCAGTACGAGCTGATTCGGCAGGAAGAGGAGATGGATGGAAGAAAAAAATGGGGACTTGAACTGGATGTTATGGATCATTACAATGGAACCCTGCGCAGCGTAAAAACATTGTCTGGCGGGGAGGCGTTTAAGGCTTCCCTGGCACTGGCGCTAGGACTTTCCGATGAAATTCAGGCATCTGCCGGTGGAATTCGTCTGGATACCATGTTTATTGATGAAGGGTTCGGTGCACTGGATGAGGAATCGCTGCATCAGGCAATCCGTGTATTGTATGAACTTGGTCAGAATGGACGCCTTGTTGGCATCATTTCTCACGTGTCAGAGCTGAAGGAGCAGATTGACAGGCAAATTGTCGTAAAAAAAACAAAATCGTCTGGAAGCAGAGTGGAATTGGTGTATTGATTTTTTTTTTCTGTGGTGTTAGAATGAAAATCTATAAATAAAATATTGAATAGAGTATAAGCGTGCAGGAAACAAGGAGGAAAAAGGGTGTTATCAAAGTTTAGTGTAAGACGGCCGTATACCGTCTTTGTAGCTGTTGTAATTGTTATTGTGCTAGGAATACTTTCTTTCCAGAATATGAGTATGGATTTTTTACCTAACATGGAATTTCCGTATGCCCTTGTTATGACTACATATGCGGGAGCAAGTCCGGAAGAGGTAGAACGGGCGGTTACAGAACCCGTAGAGCAGGCGATGGCGCGTATTAACAACATAAAAACCGTGCAGTCCATGTCTGTCAATAACATGTCCATTGTATTTATGGAATTTAATGACGGGACGGATATGAGTTCAACCACGGTTGATATGAGGGAAAGCCTTGATCAGATTACGATGCAGTGGGATGATGCTATCGGCAGTCCGACGATTATGAAAATGAATCCGGATATGATGCCGATTATGGTAGCTGCTTTTGATTATGAAGGTCTTGAGAGTACGGAAGTAACAAAAAAAGTTGAAAAAGACATTATTCCGGAAGTGGAGAGCGTGGAAGGTGTCGCTTCGGTTAATGAATCCGGAGGCATTGAAAAGAAAGTAGAGGTCATTATCCAGCAGGATAAAATTGACAAAATGAATGAGAAAGTACAGGATGCCATAGATGGTAAGCTTTCTGATGCAGAGAAAAAACTGGACAAAGGTGAGAAAAAGTTAGAAGACGGCAAGAGTGAACTGGACTCCCAAAAACAGGAGGCAGCAGACAAAATTGCCAAAGGGGAAACAAAGCTTAATTCAGCAACTGATAAGATTAAAGATGGTCTGAAGGCAATCGATGAAAATATAACAAAAATTGAGGAACAGAAAAAGACTCTCGCAGATAGCGAGAAACAGTTGAAATCCGGTATGGCAACCATTTCTGCCAACAAGACAAAACTCCAGACAACGATTTCAACTCTGAAGACGACGAAATCCCAGTTAGAGACATTGCAGACTTCTCTTACGAAGCTGGAAACGCAGGAAGCGGCGATGCAGCAGCAGATTGACACACTCGGAGATAACGCGCCGGCTGAATTGAGAACATCACTTACTTCAATACAGACGCAATTGAAGGTACTTCGTGAAAAACTGAAGTCGATGGGAATTGAGGAAGATGCACTCCCAGAGAAAATAAAAGAAGTGGAGAGTGGTCTTACAGAGGCACAGTCTGGTCTTACAAAACTTGTAACGCAGGAAAGTACACTGAAGAAAAAACAGACGAAAATAAATAAAGCAAAGAAGAAAATTGCTACAGGTCTGAAAAAACTGAATACGACAAAGAAAAAGCTTAAAGAGGGAAAAATTTCGACCACAGAAGCACTGGAGAATCTGAACAGGCAGAAAATTCTCTCCAGTATTCAGATTAGTGTGGCAGAAGCGCAGATGAACAGTGGAACGGAGAAAATATCCGAGGCAAAAAAACAGTTCAAGACGACGAAGAAGACGACAAAAGAAAATGCGAACCTTGACAAAATAATTACCAGAGAGATGGTAGAAAATATTTTGAAGGCACAGAACTTTGATATGCCATCCGGTTATATAACAGAGGATGATGCTTCATATTTGGTGCGCATAGGAGATAAAATTGACTCGGTAGAGAATATTGAAGATCTGGTAATCTGTGACATGGATCTGGACGGCCTTGAACCGATTACACTGGGAGATGTGGCAGATGTGGCAGAGACCAATAATGCAGATGATGTTTACACGGTAGTAAATGGTAACCCGGCTGTTCTTCTGACGCTGCAGAAACAGTCTGGTTATTCCACGGGTGATGTAACAAGTGATTTGGAAGATAAATTTGAACAACTGGAAGCAAATAATGAGGGACTTACAATTTCTGTAATGATGAACCAGGGTGTGTATATTGATCTGGTTGTTGATGCCGTAGTACAGAACCTTTTGGTAGGTGGTCTGCTCGCTATCCTTATTCTGTTGTTCTTCCTGCGAGACATACGTCCGACAATTATTGTTGCATGTTCGATTCCGCTCAGTGTAGTGGCTGCTGTTGTGGCTATGTACTTCAGTGGTGTTACATTGAATATCATTTCACTGTCGGGCCTGGCGCTGGGTGTCGGAATGCTTGTGGATAATTCGGTTGTTGTAATCGAGAACATATTCCGACTGAAGAAGGAAGGTGTTCCGGCAAAGAAAGCAGCAGTGGAAGGTGCGAAACAGGTGGGAGGTGCTATTATTGCCTCCACGCTGACGACAGTCTGTGTATTTGCTCCGATTATTTTTACAGAAGGTATTACCAAGCAGCTTTTTGTCGATCTTGCGCTGACACTTGCCTATACACTGGGAGCCAGTCTTTTGGTGGCACTTACCCTTGTACCGTCTATGTCTGCGGGGATGATAAAACGTGTGAATAATAAAGAAGCCAGAATAATTACCGCGATGCAGAATGTTTACAGCAAAGTTCTTGCAAAGCTGTTGCGGTTTAAACCACTTGTGCTTCTCGGTGCAGTCGTTTTTCTGGTGTTGTTTGCCGTCCTCTCTTTCCGTAACGGAATGTCCATGATGCCGGATATGGAGAGCACACAGATGACACTTAGTCTCACCATGGACGATGAAAAAGAACTGGATGAAGTAAAAGATATTTCCGATCAGGTGATTGAGGCAGTAAGGGAAATTCCGGATGTTGAGGGTATCGGCGCATATGCCGGCAGTGGCTCTGGTATGTCTATGCTCACGGGCGGAGGAGATGGCAATGTGGTTACCATGTATGCCATTCTCAAAGAGGATCGTGAACTGAACAATGATGAAATTACTCACCAGATTCAGGAAAAAACAAAAGGGATGGATTGCGAAGTAGAAGTAAATGCTTCTGCCATGGATATGAGTTCCCTGATGGGCCAGGGAATTCAGATTTTAATCCGTGGTAAGGATCTCGATAAACTCCAAAATATATCAGAAGATGTAATGGAGAGACTGAAAACAGTGGATGGCCTTGAAGATATAAGCAATGGACTTGAGGATGCCGGAAAAGAATTCCGTATTTCCGTAAATAAGGCAAAGGCAATGAAATACAGTCTGACAGTGGCACAGGTATATCAACAGATATATGCAAAACTCAAAGATGCATCTTCTGCCTCTACGGTATCAACAGACACGGATGATCTGGGAATCTATGTCTCAGATTCCTCCGATGAGGAAATGACACGAAAAGATATCCGGAATATGAAACTGGAATATACGGACTCAGCGACACAGAAAACCAAAAAGGTAAAACTTAACAAAGTGGCAGAATTTACAACTGCGGATTCTCCAAATTCGATTTACCGCGAAAGCCAGATGCGGTTTATAAACGTGAAAGCATCGATTAAGGATGGCTATATTGTCAGTGATGTCAGTGCGAAAGTAAAGAGTGCTTTGAAAGATTATGAAATTCCTGCCGGATATGAGATTGACTTTGACGGTGAGGATGCCTCAACACAAGAGGCAATGGGTCAGGTACTTCTGATGATGGCACTTGGTATCGTGCTGATGTATCTGATTATGGTGGCGCAGTTCCAGTCCCTTCTGTCACCGTTTATCATCCTTTTCACAATTCCACTTGCTTTTACCGGAGGATTTATCGGATTGTGGATTACCGGCTCCGATGTAAGTGTCATTGCGATGATTGGATTTGTAATGCTAGCCGGTATCATTGTAAATAATGGTATTGTGCTAGTGGATTATACAAACCAGCTGCGTCGTGGCGGAACGGAAAAACGTGCAGCAATTCTTGAAGCGGGAAAAACCCGTCTCAGACCGATTCTCATGACAGCATTGACGACAGTTCTCGGTCTGCTTCCAATGGTAGTCGGTAACAGTATGGGTACAGATATGACAAGACCAATGGCGATTGTAACTATTGGAGGATTGGTTTACGGTACATTGCTTACCCTGTTTGTGGTACCATGTATTTACGATTTATTAAATCGGAAAAAAGATATAACAGAGCATTTTGATGATTAATCAGATGTGTTAGGAAAGAGGATATGTCCATGATTGAAAAAAAAGCACCAATAGGCGTTTTTGATTCCGGTGTTGGCGGTCTGACCGTGGCAAAGGAGATTATGAGACAGCTGCCGGGCGAGAGCCTTGTGTACTTTGGCGACACAGCCAGAGTACCTTACGGCAGCAAATCGAGAAATACTGTTTGTAAATACAGCAGACAGATTGCAAAATTTCTTCTCACAAAAAATGTAAAAGCGATTGTTATTGCCTGCAATACAGCAAGTGCTCTTGCCCGCGACGAGCTTGAGCAGATGGTTGAGGTGCCAATCGTGGATGTAGTACAGCCGGGAGCGCGAATGGCTGCGGACTCTACGAAAAATAAAAATATTGGCATAATCGGGACAGAAAGTACGATAAAAAGTGGTATTTATGAATAATATCTCCATAAGATCGACACGGAAATTACAGTTGTGAGCAAGGCCTGCCCTCTGTTTGTTCCGCTTGTGGAAGAGGGGCTGTTAGAAGACCGTGTAACGGAAGACATTGTAGGCCGGTATCTGCATGATATGAAGGAATACGAAATTGATGCGCTGGTACTTGGCTGTACTCATTATCCGCTGCTTCGCGGTGTGATCGGGCGGGAAATGGGACCGGATGTTAAGTTAGTGAATCCAGCGTATGAAACAGCAAAATCACTGAAAGAACTGTTGAAAACAGAGGATTTACTTGCTCCTGCCGGAACGGAGGTGCAGCATCATTATTATGTCAGTGATGGTGTTGATAAGTTCATCTCGTTTGCAAACTCCGTGCTTCCATGCCGGGTGGAGCAGACAAATGTTATAGACATTGAGGCATATTAATTACGTCTCCCTGCATAGGATAGGGCAGGGGGTGGTCTGTGATCAGACAGAAAGATATTGTTCTCAAAATATTTTTATCGCTGTTGCTTTTTCTTGGGGTAGCGGTTTTATCCGGTATGCTGATAACAGGAGCGCAGGCGAAAAATGAACCGGAACTGATGGAAAATCTGGATGCTTTTCGTGCATTTGCAATAGATCATTCTTATTTAAAAGGCGCTTCTTCGTGGGAAGATAAGCAGTATAGACAACTTGTAACTTCTTTTTTATATAATAAAAGTGATCTGAGCCATTCGGTAAAAGAGTGCAGTGAACGGGGATGGTACTCCCTGCTTTTGCCGGAGCGGATCCGAAAAGACTATCAGGATGCTTTTTATATGGCGCTTTCGGATGGCAGATATTTTCCGGTGGCAGAGGATGCGGAAGGTGGTGCGGTCATTAGTTACGAGGATTCCTGGGGGGGTGCAAGAACCTATGGCGGTGAACGAAAGCATGAGGGAACCGATCTTATACCGTCTGTTAAGCAGAGAGGATATCTGGCAGTGATAAGTGTCAGTGACGGAGTAGTGGAGAAAAAGGGATGGCTGACGCTTGGCGGTTATCGCCTTGGAATCCGAGCACCCCATGGTGCCTATTATTATTATGCCCATCTAGATCATTATGCGGAGAACATAGACGAAGGAAGCAACATAAAAGCCGGTGATGTCATCGGTTATATGGGTGATTCCGGGTATGGTGACGAGGGGACAGTCGGACAGTTTGAGGTACATCTGCATTTTGGTATTTACCTTAAACTGGCGGAAAAAGAGATTAGTATCAACCCCTATCCGATTTTAAAAAGCCTGGAAGGAAAACGGATGGAAATGCGTGACCGTACACAAGGAGAGGAGCGTGTGACATGAGTGACTGTGCAATACTTGCCATTATTCCCGCCCGTGGTGGAAGTAAAGGGATTCCCAGGAAAAATATAAAGGAACTTGCCGGAAAGCCACTGATCGCCTATACGATCGAGGCGGCAAGGCGGGCACCTTCTGTCAGTCGGGTCGTTGTGTCTACAGACAGTCAGGAAATTGCAGATGTCGCCATGAGATATGGAGCCGAGGTTCCTTTTCTGCGGCCGGAAGAACTGGCATCGGATACGGCTAAAACGATGGATGCGGTAATGTATACATTGGAGGAACTGGCACGTCGTGGTGAAACTTATGACTATATGGTGTTGCTGCAGCCAACCAGTCCGCTGAGAACTTCAGAGGATATTGAAGGATGTATAAAAAAAGCGTTTTTCAGCGGACAGGATGTTGTCGCAATATCGGAGGTGAGCGATTCGCCGATTCTGATGCGGCGCAAGGACAGGGAAGATAGACTGACATCGCTGATTGATGGTTCCAGTACGATACGGCGTCAGGATATGCCGGTATATTATCGGGTAAACGGGAGTATTTATGTAAATAAAGTCGAGGGTTTATCCTGTTTTACAAGTCTCAATGATAATCCGGTAGGTTATATTGTACCAAAAGAGCGAAGTGTGGATATTGATGAGCCGGTAGATTTTGCAGTGGCTGAGTATTATTTGAATAGGAACAAGTGAGGGAAACCATGAAAAGAAGATTTTATATAGGGGATATATTGGTGGGGGATGATAAACGGGCATTGGTCATTCCGGAGATTGGGATAAATCATGAAGGAAGCCTGAAGGTGGCAAAGGAGATGGTCGATGCTGCTTACCGGTCAGGCGCAAGACTTATAAAACATCAGACACATATTGTGGAAGATGAGATGTGTCAGGTTGCAAAAAATGTAATTCCCGGTAATTCAGATGATTCAATATACGAGATTATGGATCGCTGCGCTCTGAGCCGGGAAGAAGAACTTGCGTTAAAAGAATATGTAGAGAAACTGGGAATGGTGTTTCTAAGTACTCCTTTTTCAAGAGCAGCCGCAGATCGTCTGGAACAATTTGGTGTGGCTGCTTATAAGATTGGTTCGGGAGAACTGAATAATTATCCGCTGATTGAACATATTGCGGAATTTGGGAAACCGATGATCATTTCTACCGGAATGAATGATCTTTTCAGTATTGCAAAAGCGGTTGATATATTAGAAAAATACGGCGTGGATTATGCACTGATGCATACAACAAACCTTTATCCCACAAAGCCGGAATGGGTTCGGCTGGGCGCAATGCAGGAAATGATGAAAGAATTTGCGCATGTACCGGTTGGACTCTCGGATCATACAAAGAATAATAATGCCTGTATTGCTGCGATGGCACTTGGTGCAGATCTGGTGGAGCGGCATTTTACTGACCGGATGGACAGACAGGGACCGGATATTATATGTTCTATGGACGAAAGTGCCTGTGAGGAACTGATTCAGGCGGCAAAAGAAATTCCTCTTATGCGTGGCGGTCACAAAGAAGCGCTGGCAGAGGAAAAGGTAACGATTGATTTTGCTTTTGCAACGCTTGTTACGATAAAGCCGGTGAAAAAAGGAGAGGTTTTCTCAAGGGGAAATTTGTGGGTAAAGCGACCGGGTACAGGAAGTATTCCGGCAGAACAGTATAATAGTATTTTAGGGAAAAAAGCCGCCTGTGATATCGGTACGGATGTTCAGCTGACACAAGAGATGATCGTGTAAGGTTGTTTTTATAGTTACAAAACGGACAGCATCTCAGTGATACGTGTCTCATGGGGATGAGAGAAAGTGACACTGCTTGCGAAAGAGGATAAAATGTGATACACTGTTTTTAGGAGTAAACTAAAGGAAGTGACAAAATGGATACAAGACAGCGTTATGTGTACAAATGTCCAATTTGTGGGCATACATTTGAGGAGGAAAGCGTGGAACGGGAAGACAGAACCTGCACGCAGTGCGGAAAAAGCACATATACGATCCGTTCAGAAGCAAGTATTCGAAAGGTGTTTAAGTTAAAGCAGGAAAGTAAATAGGGGTAGAGAAGGAAAAGAGAAAACATCGAATTGTTGTTGGCAACAGCAGGAATTCGATGTTTTTTTGTTTTGAAAGATATTTTTTATATCATGCGAAGAATAAAAAGTGTGTATAAAGGATACATAAATTACTTGCATTATATACTAAAAGTATGTATAATATAAGTATATTATGTGGAGGTGCGGGATGAAAAAGCGGGTAAATATTACGCTCGAAGACGAAGTGATTGAACGCGTGGATCATTTCGCCGAGCAGCATTATACAAGCAGGTCGGGAGCTATAACAATGCTTATTGTAGAAGGTACGAATCCGATAGAGAAAGAAAATGAGGTTTTTTATGAAAAGCACAATGGATTATATGGTGGGGAATACCGCAATCCAGATTGTTAATAAAGGAAACAGGATTAAGATAATAAACGTTGAGAAAGAAAAGAAAAAAAAGAAATTCCTAAAAAAATGTATTGCCAGTATGCTTGTGGGGATTGTTACTCTTAGCAGTTGTATGTATGTGGTCGAACTGAATAATGCAAGAGTTTTCCTTGACAGTCAGGTGTATACTCTGCAGGAAGAGATCAGTGAACTGGAAAAAGAAATTGTGGTCGCCAGAGAAGACGGGCAAAAAGTGATTGATTACGAGGAAATTTTTGAAAAGGCGAAGTCGATGGGAATGGATTTTCCAAAAAATGAGCAGATTTATCGGTATACGGTAGAAAAGAGTACGGCAGTGAGAATAAAATCCTCTTTTTTTCAGAAAAATAAGAAAACTCAAAAAAAGTAAAAAAAGTGCTTGCATTTTTTTTGCAGCTCGTGTATAATAACGCTTGTGGTTATGAATTGGGCTATCGCCAAATGGTAAGGCACTGGACTCTGACTCCAGCATTTCAAGGTTCGAATCCTTGTAGCCCAGCTTGAAAAAGTCCTGATTTTATCAGGACTTTTTGCATGTGTGCCGGTCTGACGAGTAGTCGGGCTTTCACGCTTTTGCGACAGCAGGAATTAGTGAAAATGGAGACAGGCTATGAGTGATTTGTTAAAAAAAGAAATTGAGAAGAGACGGACTTTTGCAATTATCTCCCATCCGGATGCCGGTAAGACTACATTGACAGAGAAATTCCTTTTATACGGAGGTGCCATTAACCTGGCAGGATCTGTCAAGGGACGTAAGGCGGCAAAACATGCGGTGTCGGACTGGATGGAAATCGAAAAAGAAAGAGGAATTTCAGTAACCTCATCGGTATTGCAGTTTAATTATGACGGATACTGCATCAATATTCTGGATACACCGGGACATCAGGACTTTTCGGAGGATACCTACCGGACACTGATGGCAGCAGATTCTGCGGTTATGGTCATTGACGGCTCCAAAGGTGTTGAGGCGCAGACAATTAAGCTGTTCAAAGTATGTGTTATGCGTGGCATCCCGATTTTTACATTTATCAATAAAATGGATCGCGAGGCGATGGACCCGTTTGAACTCATTGATCAGATAGAGAATGTGCTCGGAATCCGCACCTGTCCGATTAACTGGCCAATCGGATCCGGCAAGAATTTTAAAGGTGTATACGACCGCAACACCCAGACAATATCCCGGTTTATTGCGGGAGATAATGGACATAAGGTTGAAACGGTCGAGGCGAAGCTTGGAGACAGCGGACTGGATGAACTGATCACAAAAGAATACCATGATATTCTTGTTGATGAGATTGAACTGTTAGATGGTGCGAGTGATGAATTTAATCTGGAGAAAGTGCGTGCAGGACAGCTCTCACCGGTATTTTTCGGATCAGCTCTGACAAATTTTGGTGTCGAGACTTTTTTGAGGCATTTTCTGGATATGACGACATCACCACTCCCACGTTTATCCGAGGGGGAAGAGGTCAATCCATTTTCTGAAGAATTCAGTGCTTTTGTATTTAAAATACAGGCAAATATGAACAAGGCGCACCGTGACCGTATAGCGTTCATGCGAATCTGTTCAGGGAAATTTGAAGCAGGGATGGAGGTAATGCATGTTCAGGAGGGCAAAAAAATCCGTCTGGCACAGCCACAGCAGATGATGGCACAGGAAAGGAAGCATGTAGAAGAGGCGTATGCGGGGGATATTATCGGAGTTTTTGACCCGGGAATATTTTCTATAGGAGATACCTTATATAAAGGAAAGAATCCGGTAAGATTTGAGGGGATTCCTACATTTGCTCCGGAACATTTTGCGAGAGTGCGTCAGGTGGACACGATGAAACGCAAGCAGTTTATGAAAGGGATCAACCAGATTGCACAGGAGGGTGCGATTCAGATATTCCAGGAATTCAATACAGGTATGGAAGAAATCATTGTGGGTGTTGTCGGTGTCCTTCAGTTTGAGGTTTTGCAGTATCGTTTACAGAGCGAATATAATGTAGAAATCCGTATGGAACAGTTGCCATATGAGCATGTGCGCTGGATTGAAAATGAGGAAATAGATGTTGCTGGTCTGTCGGTTACTTCGGATACCAAAAAGGTCAAAGATCTGCATGACCGTCCACTGCTTTTATTTACACATCCATGGAGTATTCAGACTGCTCTTGATCGCAATGAGGGATTATTATTGAGTGAATTTGGAAAATAAATTCGTGTTAAAAAAGAGGAACTATCGGTCGTTTAGGTAGTTCCTCTTTTTAGGGTACGGAGCAAATGATGACTTCCGTTATTATCTCACGTTCAGTTTTTTCTTCATAATCATAACGGTTGCAATGTAGCAGCCTGCTCCGATTATTACATTCAGACCGGTTGCCAGAAACATGGTGGCGTTCATATAGGCTAATGCATTAGCAGAACTGCCATTACCCAGATCAAACAGCAGGGAAATCGGAATGGTTGCAATAAAGCTGACAATCTGCATAACAGTGCTGATGGCTATATAAATACCAAAGCTGGCAATGACACGGTGCTCATTGAATAACTGTCCCAGTATGATGGAGCAGTAGTACAAAAGAATACCACTCGGAATTCCGACAAGCATTATAAGCGAATAGCTGAGTATGGTCAGCACAATGGTACCTGATGAAACCGAATCATGATGGAATATGTAATTAAAGAGCATGGATATTCCATGGCTCATCTGGGCAGGTGTAAAGATCCCGGAAATCAGGAGCATACCTAAAATGGCTATCAGGGCAACCACAAAGGATGCCAGTTGCCAGATGCTCGCTACAAGCAGCTTGGAACACAGAATCTGTCCCGGTTTTGCCGGAAGGGTAAAGGTAAGATACGCTTCCGATGTAGCGGTTGTGCGGTAAAACCGTATCACGATGAATATTGATGAGGCGATAAACAGCGCAACCATCGTAAAGATAAAGCCTGTGATGCCCAGACCGGACATGATTCCAGTGACCGGTCCCGCGTTTTCATCCAGTCCCAGACGGAAAATCAGACTGAAAACCGGAGTCAGGATGATAGCAAAAAGATACAGTGGCAGGAAATACCGTGCCATGGCAATAAATTCATGTTTTATCAGTTTTTTTAACATTTGAACACCTCCCGGAACAGAGAATCTACAGACTGTCCTTCTTTTTCACGAATCTCATCTACAGTAGACTGCAGTCTTACCTGACCGTCCTGTAAAAAGATTACGTCATCCAATACATTTTCCACATCAGAAATAAGATGGGTGGAAATCAAAACGGATGCATTTTCACTGTAATTGTTGATGATGGTCTGCAGGATGTAATCCCTGGTTGCAGGATCCACACCGCCAATCGGCTCATCGAGACAGTAGAGATTTGCGTTGCGACTCATCGTGAGAATCAGCTGTACTTTTTCAAGTGTTCCCTTTGACATCTGTTTCAGCTTCATTTTTTCATTAATATTGAGGCGGCGCAGCATTTCTCTTGCTTTTGCTTCATCAAAGTCCGCATAAAAATCATTAAAATATGTAAATAAATCAGTAATTTTCATCCATTTTGGAAAATAAGATGTATCGGGAAGGTAAGAAATGTGTTGTTTGGTTATCACACCCGGAGCTTCCCCGCCAATGGTGATGGAACCGGATGAAGGTACCAGCAGACCATTGATAATTTTTAATAATGTCGTCTTACCACTGCCATTGGGACCTAAAAGCCCGATGATGCGGCCACAGTCTATGGTGAGATTTACATTCTGCAGAGCAGGAAATGCACCATAAGATTTGCTTAAGTTATTTGCTTCCAATAAAATCATAAAATCCTCCTTTTTTGCTGCTTGATCAGAAAATCTGTAATTTCATCTTCTGAATAGCCAAGATTCTGCAATGACTGATGGAACTGCTCATAGTTTTCGTTTGCCAGTTCTTCGCGCAATGTCTGAATCAGCGCGTCGTCAGTTGTGACGGTTCGTCCGTTTGTCCGGCTGCCGATCAGCAATCCTTCCTGTTCGAGCGAAGCGAGTGCCTTCTGCATTGTATTGGGATTAACAGCAGCTTCTGCAGCCAGTTCCCGAACAGATGGGAAGTGTTCACCACACCGGTAAGTGCCTGAAAGAATGCGCAGTTTAATCTGTTCCATCAACTGCAGGTAAATGGGGCGGTCATTTTGTATTGTCCAGGACATGGCAAGCCTCCTTTCGTTGCTTGTGTGTATCGCTGTATTAAGTGCTTAGGACAATAATACACACATAGACATCAATTGTCAATACCCATTTGCAAAAAAAAAATTTATTTACCAAAAGGCGACTGCTTTCGTCCTTTACTTTTCTTTTTTTTAGTGATAAAATATATCCATAAGTGAAAAAATAAGGAGGATAATTAAAAAAATGGCTAGAGCAAAACAATCCATGGATGGAAATACCGCTGCTGCACATGTGGCATATGCCTACACAGAGGTTGCCGGTATCTATCCTATTACACCTTCCAGTCCGATGGCTGACTCCGTTGACCAGTGGTCCGCAGCAGGACAGAAGAACATTTTTGGCAGCAAAGTAAAGGTCGTTGAGATGGAATCTGAGGCCGGTGCAGCCGGAACTGTACACGGTTCTCTTGCAACGGGTGCCCTTACAACAACATTTACTGCTTCCCAGGGTCTTCTTCTGATGATTCCAAATATGTATAAAATTGCAGGTGAGATGCTTCCAAGTGTATTCCATGTATCCGCACGTACAGTATCTACTCACGCGTTGAACATCTTTGGTGATCACAGTGATGTATATGCCTGCCGTCAGACTGGTTTCGCAATGCTTGCAGAGACCAATCCTCAGGAGGTTATGGATCTCAGTCCGGTAGCTCATCTGGCTGCTTTGGAAGGAAAAGTTCCATTTATTAACTTCTTTGACGGTTTCCGTACTTCTCACGAAATTCAGAAAATTGAGAAATGGGACTATGAAGATTTGAAAGAAATGTGTCCGATGGATGCCGTAGAGGAATTCCGTAAACATGCATTAAATCCGGAACATCCGGCTGCTCGTGGTTCACATGAGAACGGTGACGTTTTCTTCCAGCATCGTGAGGCTTGTAATAAAGCATACAATGAGCTTCCTGCTGTTGTAGAAAAATACATGAAGAAAGTAAATGATAAACTGGGAACTGATTATGGTCTGTTCAATTACTATGGTGCTCCGGATGCGGATCGTGTTATTGTTGCAATGGGCTCCATCTGCGACGTGGCAGAAGAAGTTATCGACTACCTGACAGCAAAGGGAGAGAAAGTCGGTCTTGTAAAAGTTCGTCTGTATCGTCCATGGTCTCCGGAAGCAATCCTTAAAGTAATTCCAAAGACTGCTAAGAAGATTGCTGTTTTAGACCGTACAAAAGAGCCGGGTGCTCTCGGTGATCCTTTGTATCTGGATGTGGCTGCTACGCTTCGCGAGGCAGGAATGAATGACGTAATTCTTACCGGAGGACGTTATGGCCTTGGTTCCAAGGATACCCCACCGTCATCTGTATTTGCTGTATACAAAGAACTGGAGAAAGATGATCCAAAACCACGTTTCACAATCGGTATTGTGGACGATGTGACAAATCTGAGTCTTCCGGAAGTTAAACCAGCTCCTATTACTTCTGCAGCTGGTACAAAAGAGTGCAAATTCTGGGGACTTGGTGGTGATGGTACAGTAGGTGCAAACAAAAACTCCACCAAGATTATCGGTGACCACACAGATAAATACATTCAGGCATACTTCCAGTATGACTCCAAAAAGACCGGTGGTGTTACCATTTCCCATTTGCGTTTTGGTGACAACCCGATTAAGAGTCCTTATTACATCAATCAGGCTGACTTTGTTGCCTGCCATAACCCATCTTATGTAGTAAACGGCTTTAAGATGGTACAGGATGTAAAACCGGGCGGTGTATTCATGATTAACTGCCAGTGGTCTGATGAGGAACTGGCTGAGAAACTGAATGCCGATGCTAAGAAATATATTGCTGAAAATAATATCCAGCTCTACACAATCAATGCGATTGACAAGGCAATTGAGATTGGTATGGGTAAACGTACAAATACGATTTTGCAGTCTGCATTCTTCAAACTTGCAGATGTAATGCCGATTGATGATGCCGTTACTTTCATGAAAGAGGCTGCTAAGAAGTCTTACTCCAAGAAAGGTGACGCTGTTGTAGAGATGAACTACAAGGCAATTGATGCCGGTGTAGACGCTGTACACAAAGTAGAGGTACCAGATTCCTGGAAGAATCCGGAAGCAGATGCTCCGGCAAAAGAGAAGACCGGACGTCCGGAAGTTGTTAAGATGGTAAATGACCTTCTTGAGCCAATTTCCAAGATGGATGGCGACAGCCTTCCGGTATCTGCATTTATCGAGAATCCGGATGGACAGTTCGAGACTGGCGCCTCCGCATATGAGAAACGTGGTACGGCTGTAATGGTTCCTGAATGGAATGCAGAAACCTGTGTTCAGTGTAACAGCTGTGCATTTGTATGTTCCCATGCTACAATTCGTCCATTTATTTTGAGCGATGAGGAAGTTAAGGCAGCTCCTTCCAATATTAAACTTGCAGATTCCAAGCATACAGAAGAAGCAGGAATGAAGTTCACAATGAGCGTATCTCCTCTTGACTGTATGGGATGTGGCGAGTGTATTACTGTTTGTCCTGCTGCTGCAAAGGGTGCTCTTAAGATGGTACCACAGGAATCTCAGGCAGAAGAACAGCCGGTATTTGATTACCTGGTTGCTAATGTAGGAAAGAAAGATACCAAGTTTGCGGACAATACACCAATTGGTTCCCAGTATAACCAGCCACTTCTTGAGTTCTCCGGAAGTTGTGCAGGTTGTGCCGAGACATCTTATGCAAGACTGGTTACACAGCTCTTCGGTGAGCAGATGTACATCTCCAATGCTACAGGATGTTCTTCTATCTGGGGTAACCCGGCGGCTACATCACCATATACCGTAAACAAGGATTCCAAGAAAGGACCAGCTTGGTCAAACTCCCTGTTTGAGGATAATGCAGAGCATGGTCTTGGTATGTATATTGGTCAGAAATATCTTCGTGACCAGGCAATTGAAATGGTTGAAGAGATTGCTGCTTCCGATAAGGCATCTGCTGAGTTCAAGGCTGCTGTTGATAAATTCCTTGAGACAAAGGATGATACAAAGGCAAACACTCCTGCAACAGAGGCGCTTATTGCTGAACTTGAGAAAGCTGCTGCAGCTGGATGCGATAAGTCTAAGGAAGTTCTTGCTAAGAAAGATTACCTCGCCAAGAAATCCGTATGGATCTTCGGTGGTGACGGATGGGCATACGATATCGGATTTGGCGGTCTGGATCACGTACTCGCTTCCGGTGAGAATGTAAATGTTATGGTATTTGATACAGAGATGTACTCCAATACCGGTGGTCAGGCATCTAAGGCATCAAATATCGGTGAAGTATTTCAGTTCGCTGCTGCTGGTAAAGAAATTGGCAAGAAGAGTCTTGCTGAGATTGCTATGAGCTATGGTTATGTATATGTAGCACAGATCGCTCTTGGTGCAAATCCTGCACAGGCAGTTAAGGCAATTGCAGAGGCAGAGGCATATAATGGACCATCCCTTATCATCGGTTATGCTCCTTGCGAACTCCACGGTATCGCTAAAGGTGGTATGAACCACTGCCAGGATGAGATGAAGAAAGCAGTGAAAGCCGGTTACTGGAACCTGTTCTCCTTCAATCCTGCACTTAAGGCAGAGGGCAAGAATCCATTTACGCTGGTTTCCAAAGAGGGCGACGGCTCTTATCAGGATTTCCTGAATAACGAGGCTCGTTACACCCGTCTGATTAAACCGTTCCCAGAGCGTGCAGAAAAACTCTTCAAAGAATCTGAGGAAGCTGCTAAGGCTCGTTTCGAACATTTGCAGAAACTGGTTGAACTTTATAAATAATATCCGAAAGATGATTGGATATATCAAATAACAATAAAGGCATAAATCTTCTGATTGGGAGATTTATGCCTTTTATTGTTGTTATTTGGTCACAACTCTGTTATACTAATGGGGGAAAATGCAATATTTGATGTCGTTTTGTAACAGATTTAGATGCGGACAAGAAAAGGAGAAGAGGAATGAATTATTTGAGTTTGTTCGAAGAGTCTGTACTTAAGAACTATGATAAGACCGCTCTTGTGGATCAGGATGGTATTCGTAAGTTTACTTACGGCGAATTGGATGAAATAATCTCTCGGAATCTTTAAGCCAGTAAATATAAGGCTTTTAGATTCCTTTTTTATTAAAATCCCCCACTTTTTTATCAAAAACACTTGACAAATCCATCGAAAAATGCGGCGCTTCGCGCCTGTTGATTAATAAGAACC
>JAXEJU010000078.1:0-8598 GCA_034101395.1 Eubacterium sp.
GTACAAATGAATATATTGTAATATTCCAGCATATTTCTATATGCCATTTGCAACAAATTTGCAACAAATTGTTGTTTTTTTGCTGTTTACAAACTCCCAAACGCCCATTCTATAAGGCTTCCAGAACCCCCTATTTATCGATGCTCTTCATCGTTGGGAACAAGATTACATCACGAATCGCTGGAGAGTTAGTCATCATCATCACCATACGGTCAATTCCAAATCCTATGCCTCCCGTTGGCGGCATACCGATGCTCAATGCGTTGAGAAAATCCTCATCCACATGGTTGGCCTCCTCATTACCCTGTGCAAAGAGCTTTTCCTGTGCCTCAAAACGCTCGCGCTGGTCAATCGGATCATTCAGCTCTGAATAGGCATTTGCCATTTCCCATCCATTCATGAAGAACTCAAAGCGCTCTACATATTCCGGATTATCCGGCTTCTTTTTCGTGAGCGGTGAAATCTCAATCGGATGATCCATAATAAAGGTCGGCTGAATCAGATGTTCCTCCACATATTCTTCGAAGAACAGATTGAGGATGTCACCCTTTTCATGCATCTGCTCAAACTCGATTTGATGTTCCTTTGCAAGTGCTTTTGCTTCCTCTGTCGTCTTAATCTCATTAAAATCAACACCGGCATATTTCTTCACGGCATCTACCATCGTAATACGTTCAAATGGCTTTGATAAATCCATTGTATGTTCGCCGTAGGTAAGAATCTCCGAGCCTGTAACCTCTTTTGCCACATAACGGTACAGGTTTTCTGTCAAATCCATCATACCGTGGTAATCGGTATACGCCTGATACAACTCCATCAAGGTAAATTCCGGGTTATGTCTTGTGTCAAGTCCCTCATTACGAAACACACGGCCAATCTCATAAACTTTTTCAAGTCCACCGACAATCAGACGTTTCAGATATAACTCCAACGAAATGCGAAGTTTCAACTCTTCGCCAAGAGCATTGTAATGCGTAAAAAACGGTCTGGCTGCTGCTCCTCCGGCGTTCTGCACAAGCATCGGTGTCTCCACTTCCATGAACCCCTGCTCATCCAGATAATTCCGGATACTGCGGAGAATTTTCGAACGCTTCAAAAAAGTTTCTTTTACATCCTGATTCATGATTAAATCCACATAGCGCTGACGATAACGGATATCTGTGTCCGTCAGTCCATGGAATTTTTCCGGAAGAACCTGAAGACTTTTGGAAATCAGAATGACCTCTGAAGCATGGATTGAGATTTCGCCGGTTTTTGTCTTGAATACCTCTCCGCTGATTACAAGAAGATCACCAACATCATATTTTTTGAAATCCTTGTAGGAATCCTCTCCAATGCTGTCTCTTGCCACGTAAGACTGAATATTTCCCTCTAAATCCTGAAGATTGCAGAAAGAAGCTTTCCCCATGACACGTTTAAACATCATACGGCCTGCTACCGTTACTTTCTGACCTTCCAGACTGTCATAATTTTCCTTTATCTCAAGAGAATGGTGTGTCACCTCACATTTGGTGATTTCAAACGGATTTTTACCCGCCTCCTGCAAATTTGTAAGTTTCTCTCTTCTTACTTTCAACAACTGATTAATATCTTCTGCCACTTTCCATATACCTCATTTCTTAGTTCTTGTGAAAATCAAGAATCATGTATTTGATCATTCCCGCCGGGGTCTCAACCTCTACAGTATCTCCCTTTTGTGCGCCAATCAACGCTTTTCCAACCGGAGACTCATTGGAAATTTTCCCCTGCAGACTGTTAGCTTCTGTAGAACCAACAATTTTATATTCCATTTCCTCATTAAATTCCAAATCCTTAATTTTAACAGTGCATCCAACGTTAATAACACTGGAATCAATATCTTCATCCACTACAACTTCAGCGTTTTTTAATATTTTATCAATTTCCTCAATTCGCAGCTCAATGTCCCGCTGCTCTTCTTTTGCAGCATCATATTCTGCGTTCTCCGAAAGGTCACCCTGCTCTCTCGCTTCCTTGATTTTCTGTGCAACCTCACGTCGACGATTCACTTTCAAATCATGTAATTCGTCCTCCAGTGCCTTCAACCCTTCATAGGTTAATATATTTTTCTTCATCTCTGCCATGGTTTTACCTCCTAGGAATTTAACATCATTTTATTATATCCTAACATTTATCACTTGTCAATGAACACATTTCCACTATTTCACGGTAATTTCGCGGTACAAAGCGGCGCTTAACGACTGCATTTCCGTTTCGCGTGTCAGCACATAACGGTAATTTTCTTCTATATTCTGAAATGTATTTATCTGCATATCCGTATAATTTTTTTCTGAAACACTGCTTATAGAATCCGGATACCCGGCTTTGACTGCCCCCGGTGTAGTTGGTGCTGTTTCCATATCAATTATAACAGGGAAAAATTTTACCGAATTGATTGTATTCTGTGTCACTGTCGGATTCAGCACTCCCTTGAGGGATACGGCAGGATACAGAACTGGAGAACCGCTCTCATTTTTTCTGCCATCCGACAAAGACTGTATATTTTTAAATGTATTTCCCCTGATTATGCAGTTTTTCCAGTTCAGGGCACGAACCGCAGAATTATAGGTATTCTCAACGATATTATTTAAAATCTGTACATTGTCATGATACAACTGGTTATTACCAGATGCCGAGTATGTATGACTTCCCACTGCCGTACCTACATTTCGAAATGTATTTTTTCTTATACAGATTTTCTGACACATCGTTTTGTCATGTGCTGACCACCGACAGTTAAATCCTTTTGTATTGGCATCCGTTCCGTCTACATTTATACACTCTTTATAGCTTTTCTCTTCTGATACTTTAAAGTTCTGAAATACGCAGTTTTCAATCACAACATTGTATGAAGAATTAAGTTCGATAAAATGGGAACCGTAGCCATTCTGAAAGGTTATTCCCTGAATGGTCACATTTTTTGCATGTCCCATAACAACTGCCATTGCCTCTAATACATTATTGCAGTTCATCACTACTTTCCCGCTGCCTGCTATCCTGACATTCTGAGAACCTCCATATCCTTTTACCGAAGAGACAATTCCCTCTTTTGAAGGTGGAACAATTGTAAAAATTCCTTTTGAATACTGACCGTCTCCGGAAGATGCTGCGACTTTTGTAAATGTGACGCCATTTTTCAGATTCACAGTCACATTTGACGGGACACAGATATTACCTGATACCACGTAATTGCCCGGCTCTACGGTAAGTGTCCCTCCACCTGCATACTCAAGCTGTTCCATGTAGGATTTAAACATATAATACAGTTTCCGGCTGTTATATTTACTTGTGTTTGTATAATGTTCCCTGTAGGGCTGGGAGTTGACTGACACGGTAAAGTTTTTCTCCGTTTTATCCCGAAAATACAAAATTCTTGCTCTTCCATTTAATACAAAATAATGGTCGCAGTTTTTCACGACATTATCCAGCATCAGGTCAAGGCTTGCACTTCCCAGGTCAGAATTCACCAGAACCACTGCATCCCCTATTCCATACGCCCATGCTTTTCCAAACTGAATCGCATATTCGCAGCCATTAAATGTATTTCCCTTTATCTTTGGATTTGCTACACCGTTACCCAGAATAAAGCTTTCTACCTTAGCTGCGGATTTTCCCCTTTTCATAACATTCCCACTAATCTCCGGTGCATTCCATCCTTTTGCATATACAGCATTTATCGTCGGTGACACAAAAACATTATTGGTAATCCGTATTCCCATCTGATAGGACAGCACCGGTACATCTGTCGTTCCGGTTGCCTGACATTCGTTGCTGCCAATGGCAATCTCCTGCTTATAAAAAGTACAGCCATCTAAGGTGATTCCCTGATTCAGTGTCTTATCCGTTTTTCCCCATTTCTCCGGGAAAGTATCCGTTTCCGGATGAATATTTTCCAGCCGTATCGCCATCTTATTTTTTTTGCCGGACACATTTTTACCTGCATAAAATTTGCATTTTGAAATTTTCACATTACGTGATCCCTCAACCAAAATATAATTGCTGCCCTTTTTGTTTTTAAAGGAAATTCCTTCCACAGTGATTCCGCTTGAATGCCCCACATATATACCACAACGTCCCTGTGCAAATCCAAGGTCTATGACTGCCTTACCGGTTCCTGTTATTTTCACATTTTGGGAAGCACCATATCCGGCAACTTTCCGCTTTTTTTTAGCTTTGATTCCGGATACTGTTTCAAACAGAAACTGTGTCGGTGTCAGCCGGTATGTACCAGTCTGCTTTGTCTTTAAAATCCGCGCTCCATTCTGAAGCTTAATGGTTACATTGGAGGGAATATACAAAGTACAGGGAATCTTGTAAGTTCCCTTTTTTAATGTAAGTGTCCCGCCACCTTTACTTCCCAGTTTTTCCAAATAACTGCGCAGCATAAAATACTGTTTGGTCTGCTTGTTATATTCCTTTTTTTTCATGAATTTCTTCTTGTACGGCAGAGATTTTGGCGATACCGTATTCGGTTTTTTCGTCGTTTTTGGCTTTGCTGTCGCTTTTGGCTTTGCTGTCGTCTTTGGCTTTGCTGTCGCCTTTGGCTTTGCTGTCGCCTTTGACTTTGCCGCCGTCTTTGGCTTCGCTGTCACTTTTGGTTTTGCCGTTGCTGCTTTGGCAGCATTATCTTTTGTTCCTTCTATCCCCATCAGGCAAATCGTTATCGCAAGTATTCCTATAAATATTTTAACCCATTTGCTGCGATTCATATCCTTCCCGTCTCCATTTCCAACAATACTTTCTTTCACTATATTTACCATCATTTTTCTTCTTTAATCGTATCATAAAAAAGCTATAAATAAAAGGCAAAATCCTTATTTCGATGATGATTCTTTCAACATATGGTATTTTCTTTCCGCCACCTGTTCCGCCCGTGCAAAAAGCCTTTCTGCCTGTTCCCGGTTTGCCCGGAATAACCGGTTATAGCGAATCTCTCCCATCAAAAATTCCCGATAGTCTTTTGATGGCTGTTGAGAATCCATTATCAGTGGATTCTTCCCTTCTTTTGCGAGCATAGGATTATACCGGAACAAGTGCCAGTAACCACTTTCCACCGCGAGTTTTTCCTCTGCCAGCATATTTTTCATTCCACCCTTTATCCCGTGATTAATACATGGCGCATAGGCGATGATAAGCGATGGTCCCGGATAATTCTCCGCCTCCACACATGCCTTTATAAGCTGATTCATATCTGCTCCCAGGGAAACCTGCGCAACATAAATATATCCATATGTCATAGCAATTGCCGCCAGATCTTTTTTGGGTGTCTGTTTGCCGGAAGCCGCAAACTGCGCAATCGCCCCTGCCGGAGTCGCCTTTGATGCCTGTCCACCGGTATTTGAATAAACTTCCGTATCAAACACCATCACATTCACATCTTCTCCACTTGCCAGAACATGGTCAAGTCCACCGTATCCGATATCATATCCCCATCCATCTCCACCAAAAATCCACTGGGATTTTTTTGTCGCAAAATCCTTAAGATTAAGAATTTCCTGCACATCTGATTTTTCTTCTGTATCATAAGAATAATCATTCAAGGAAGAAATCATTTTTTCTGCCGCAAATGCATTTTCCCTGCTGTCCTCCAGCGTATCCAGATATCTCCGGACAGACTCTTTTAGTTTCCCATCCCTGAGCTTTTCAACAAGATTTTGTGCTGCCTCCACCACTCTCGAACGATTTGCTTTCTGAGCAAGTAACATACCATATCCAAATTCCGCATTGTCCTCAAACAGAGAATTTGCCCATGCGGGTCCCTTCCCTTCCCTGTTCACAGTATAGGGAGATGACGGCGAAGAGCCTCCCCAGATAGAAGTACATCCGGTTGCATTGGCAATATACATCCGTTCCCCGAACAATTGTGTCAAAAGTTTTGCGTATGAGGTTTCCCCACAACCGCCACAGGCACCGGAAAACTCTAAAAGCGGCTGTCGGTACTGACTACCCTTTACGGTTGTAACCGGGAACTTTTCAAGAACAGACTCTGTGTTGTCAATTCCAAGACCAAATTCATACAATTCCTGCTGGTAATGACCCTCATCATAAGGCACCATGGACAACACCTGATTTTTTCTGTTGCCCGGACAGATTTGCGCACAGTTCCCACAACCGGTACAGTCCTCCACCGTTATACTGACCGCAAATTTCAACCCATCCACACCTCTGAGCTCCATGATCCGGTCAGTCGGTGCGGATTTCGCTTCCTCATCTTTCATCGCCACCGGGCGGATACAGGAATGTGGGCATACAAAGGAACAGAAATTGCACTGTATACAGCCCTCCGGATTCCATAAAGGAACCTCTACTGCTACACTCCGCTTTTCAAAAGCAGCGGAGCCGGCCGGCATTGTTCCATCGGCGTAATCCACAAACACAGACACCGGCAGATTATTTCCATTTTGTGTGTTAATTGCTTTCTGTATCCGGTTTACATAATCCACAACATCTTTTTTATCACCAGTAACCGAAACATCCATTTGCTCATCAAATGATTCTGCCCAGGAATCCGGAATTTCTATTTTATGGAAATTTTCTATCCCCGCATCGATTGCCTCGTAATTCATCTGCACGACATCGTCGCCTTTTGCCTTATATGTCTTTTCGGCCGCCTCTTTCATATATTTTATGGCATCCTCCACCGGAATAATGTGAGTGATGGCAAAAAAAGCTGCCTGTAGAATGGTATTTATTCTTCCTCCCAGACCGATTTTTCTTCCCAGCGAAAATCCATCAATGATATAAAACTGAATGTTGTGCAACGCCAGAAAACGTTTCATCTTTCCGGGAAGATAATTTTCCAGCTCTTTTTCATCCCACGGACAGTTCAAAAGGAATGCTCCGCCATCTTTCAAGTCCTGTACCATATCATACTTTTTCACATATGCCGGCATATGGCAGGCAACAAAGTCCGCCTTATGAATCAAATAAGTGGATTTTATAGGATTATCTCCAAATCGGAGATGCGAAATCGTTACACCGCCTGATTTTTTTGAATCATAATCAAAATAAGCCTGTACATATTTATCCGTATTATCCCCGATTATCTTTATGGAATTTTTATTGGCTCCTACGGTTCCATCTGCTCCAAGCCCCCAGAATTTGCAACTAGTCGTCCTCTCATTTGCCGTAACAGGATTTTCTGGCCGCTCAAGCGATAAATTTGTTACATCATCATGAATTCCAATAGTAAAGCGTTCTTTATCTGCATTTGCAAAAACAGCCAGTATATCGGCCGGAGTTGTATCTTTAGAAGCAAGGCCATAGCGTCCTCCAAAAACCGGAACCCTATGAAACTTTGTTCCCCTGAGGGCAGATACCACATCAAGATACAAAGCCTCTCCCTGTGCTCCCGGTTCCTTAGAGCGGTCGAGAACATAAATGTTTTCTACCGTATCCGGAATTTCACTAATCAGATGTTTTGCACAAAAAGGCCGGAACAACCGCACCCTTATAAGACCAGTCTTCTCTCCTCTGTTCCTCATATAGTCAATGGTCTCCTCTGCCGTGTCGCAGACAGAACCCATGGCTATTATAATTTTTGTAGCTTGCGGATCTCCATAGTAATTAAAAAGTTTATAATTGGTTCCTGCCTTTTCATTTACCATATTCATATATTTCTCTACAATCCCCGGAATTGCATCGTAGTAGGAATTAGATGCCTCTCTTGTCTGGAAAAATATATCCGGATTCTGTGCTGTTCCCCGCTGTACCGGATGTTCCGGATTCAGTGCCCTCTCTTTGAAAGCCTGCACCGCTTTCATATTACACATTTCCTTCAGCTCATCATAGTCCCAGATTGCAATCTTCTGAATTTCATGGGATGTGCGGAAGCCATCAAAGTAATGTAAAAAAGGGACTCTGCCCTCTATGGCAGCCAGATGTGCAATAGCTCCCAGATCCATAACTTCCTGTACACTTCCGGCACATAACATGGCAAATCCCGTCTGGCGGCAGGCATATACATCCGAGTGGTCGCCGAATATAGACAGCGCATGGCTTGCAATCGTTCTTGCCGCGACATGGATAACACAGGGCAGAAGTTCTCCCGCAATTTTATACATATTCGGTATCATGAGCAGAAGACCCTGGGAAGCCGTATATGTTGTTGTCAATGCCCCAGCCTGCAGAGAACCGTGCACCGCACCAGCAGCGCCTCCCTCCGACTGCATTTCCGACAAAAGTACACGTTGCCCGAAAATATTTTTCCGCCCCATATCTGCCCACTGGTCAGTATAATCCGCCATCGGTGATGAGGGCGTGATTGGATATATCGCTGCGACCTCCGTAAATGCATAAGCAACATGGGCTGCTGCCATATTTCCGTCCATTGTTTTCATTTTTCTAGCCATAGTCATATTTTCCTTTCATTCTGTTACCATTTATTATTTCTTATAAATGGTAACATTATGCAAACACCAGACGCACTCTCTAAAAAGAAATCCCAGAGACGGTTCAAAAAATCATAGAAAGTACCAACACCGGGAGTATCACCGAATTCAAAACCACTGAGAATAGCATAAAGAGGGTTGATTTTTAGCTGTGCAGCCCACTCCGTCAGGGAAGTAACTTTAAAATCCA